>JAJFFB010000181.1 GCA_021776925.1 Planctomycetota bacterium
GCCAGCCACCGAGCAGCGAACCGAAGACCGTGCCCCACAGTGCCATGCTCATCGCCAGTCCGTGCATGCCGTCACCGAGGTTCCACAAATCCTGGATGGTCTGCTCGGCGCCGGAAATCACCACCGTGTCGAAGCCGAACAAAAAGCCGGCCAGGGCAGAGGTCAGTGACCACAGGAACAGGCGCGCGTTCATCGCCCGATCAGCTTAGGCCCGTCCCGCGTCTTGATACGCGCGTTCCCCGAGCAGCAGCGCCCCCAAAACACCTGAGCGCCACCCAAGGCCAGGCGACACCAGGAAGTCCTCGATCCCGTCTGCAAGGAACCCAGGCGCGCCAAGATATCCACCCAACAAATCGAACACGCGCTCGCGCACCTGCGCCAACAGTTGCGCCTGTTCCATGACCCCGCCGCCGAGGATGATGCGCCGTGGCGAGGTGGTCAGGATCAGATTGACCAGACCGGCCGCAAGTTCATGCGCCACCTGCTCCCAGGCCGGGTGCTCAGGCGGCCGCGTGGCAGGGTCGATCCCCCAACGCTGTCGCAGCGCCGCTCCACTCACCAGACCTTCCAGGCAATCGCCGTGGAAGGGACACGCGCCGGAAAAGGCGTCGCCTGCTGCGCGCGGAATGCGCATGTGTCCGATCTCGGGATGCATCAAACCGTGAACCAGACGGCCCCCGGCCACGATCGCTCCACCAATTCCCGTGCCGACGGTCACATAAATGAAATCGCTCAACCCTTGTGCCGCACCCCATCGACCTTCGCCAAGCGCGGCGGCTGCTACGTCGGTGTCAATCCCGATCGGCACTCCCAAATCTTCCTGCAACGCACCCGCTACGTTTACCTGACTCCATCCCACCTTCGGAGTGGAAGTGACATAACCATAAGTCTTGGATGCTTGATTCAGGTCGATCGGGCCAAAACATCCCACTCCTATGGCCGACACTCCTGCGCCATTCGCGGCGAAGAAGCGGACCACTTCGCCCAGGGTGGCGGCTGGCGACCGCGTGTCAATGCGCACCTCAGCCCGCAGGTCATCCGGTCCGGTGCCCACAGCACAACGGAACTTCGTGCCTCCCGCCTCGACCCCTCCGAACATGTTCAAGGCGAGACCTCTGGCTCAGGGCCAATACAACCGTGCTCACTGCATGAGAATCCAGCCATGGGCGTGAGCATACCCTCCACCAATCAAAGGCAAGAAAGCTGGCTCCGCCCCTATCTATGGACAGGGGCGAGTTCAGTTGTCTTTCATCTAAACTGAAAACCTGTAATCAAGCTTGAGGCCCGCATTGGAAGTCCTGCGACCCTGGATTTCTGGTTATCGCTAGTCTGGTGGGTGCCAAATGACACTGCCCGCATCCCGTATTTTCACTGGGTTGGCTGGGCTTGCGCTGCTTACTTGCCTCGCGATCTTATTCCTTCCGGAATCTGGCGCAGAGCAACTTGAGCAGGCGGGACCCAGCGTCGAAAATGAAAGAACTGCAGAGGAGGGGCCACGACTCATTCCAGAGAGCCCCACACCGAGCGTGGCGACACCCGGCGTTCAGGAAGAGCCTGGGCGGCGCACGAGGGAGCCGGATGACGAACGCGTCAAATTTGACCCCAGCCTGGCCGGCTTGTCCGTCAAGGTAACGGACTCTGATGGAAAGGCCATCGGCGGTGCCGAGGTCATAGTGCTGGATGCGCCGGAGCGCGGCGACTACCGATCCTATTATGGGGTGATCGGACGCCTGGTTCATGATCCTGACGAGGCCGTGGCAAGTGCGATCACCAACGCCGAAGGCGTTGCCGCTTTGGGTAACCTCGCGTTGCATTCCGAATTCCTCGCCTTGATTAGCGCAGAGGGAATGGCGTCCACCGAACCCAGTTTCGTAACGGAAGGCGCTGGATCTGTGATCGAGCTGGGTCCGCTTCCTCTCGGCCCAGGTGCGCTCATTGAAATCGAGATCGTCAAGGAAGACGGTTCACCGGTGGTAGGCTCCCTGATCGAACTCCATGCTGACCCGATTCCCACTCATTATTCCACGGTCTATCCGCCGATCTCTGAAGCCGTAGCTCGCACCGGCGAGGACGGGATTGCTCGGATCGTCCAGCTTCCCCAGATTCCAGGCTTCCGATATGCATTCAGCGGGGCTGTCCTCGCTGGGGAAACCAAATTCGAGGTGATTGGAGTAGCCGATGAAAGCGGTGGACGGATGCGTATTGTCGTTGCGGAACCAGAATGGGCAGATGGGCGCGTCGTCGACACCGATGGCAAGCCGGTTGCCAATGCTCAGATCACGCTGAGGAGATTGCAGCGTTGGGACACCGAAGATGGCCTTACCGAAGAGCAACTGCGTGGGTCTTCCCCGAGCGGGTTGTGGGGTTCACACACCTACCTCTCCCAGTTCACATCAGAAATCTGGACGGATGCGGAGGGTTCCTTTCGAGCCCCGATACCGCATGTCAATCGTTTCGACCAGGCCCAGGGCGAGCTTCCCAACCTGATCTCTGCCACGGCCTTGATCGGAGAAGACTTGGGGGTCATGGGTAAATGGAGTCCTCCCGACGAAAAAGTGGAGGTCATCGTGCCGGCGACCTATGAAGTCACCGGACAGGTCTTATTTGCCGAAGGGGTGCAATTGCCCGGCACCCAAGTTGCCTTCCATGAACGGCCTGGACCAGGCGAAGCCAATCCTCGCCGCGAGGAGCGCGACTACTCCATTCGATTCGACTCGACTCCAGGACCATGCGACTCGCAAGGGAGGTTCACCAAAAGGCTTTTACCGGGGCACTACTGGTTGGAAGTCCTGGTGCCCGGCGGGCGCCATCGCTTCCCCGGTCCATATACCGTGGGTGCACCCCTCGACGTGGGCAGCATCCAGGTCCAACCCGGTCGCACGGTCCGCATCATCGTCAAGCCGCAGGATCCTGCGCTGACCCTTCGAGATCTGGAAGCCGAGCGCAGTGAAACGCCCTCCGATGATCAGGATCTGGGCGCTCTAGGCGACCTCGGCTCGTTATTTGGCCGCGACAAGCAGGCCGACGACCGACCGTGGCAGGACCGTGACGGGCGCTGGTCGCGGACTCGTTCCGACGCGGAAATTGACCGGGCGACGGCTATTTGGAGAAATGAACCGGATGGTGCCTGGCGCTACCTGCTACAGGCCCCAGGATTCGTGCCCGCAGTGATCGACCTCGAATTGGATGCGGGTCAGGGGAATCAAGAGCTGGAGGTGCCCATGGAGGCCACTGGCCAGGTGCGCATCCAAGTGGTCCAACGCAGCGGAGATCCAGCATCCGGGATCACCATCTACATGTCTCCGGCGGCTGACACCCCACCGCACCCGCTGCAAGAGGAGTTGCAACGCACTCGTGGCTACTACGAAGATGCAGAGCATTCGGCGCAACCGAACCCCAACGGCATGGTGTACTTCCGCGATGTTTTCCCTGGCGAGTATGAAATCATTTCTTTCGAGGGCGAGTCCGATCGAAGTTTCTTTGCGCCGGATAAGATCGCAGGCCGCCCGGTGCTCGCCAAATTTGTAGTCTGTGCTGGTCAAACCACCGAAGTCGAGGCATCGCTCGCAACCATGGCTGAGCTAAGCGTCATGGTCATGCAAAAGGGGCAGATCATCTCCGGTGCCGAAGTCTTCGCAGTTCCGCTTGAGGACGATCCGTGGAAAAAGGGCCGGGTTCTGGACCCAGATCCTTCAGGGAAGACTGGGCCTGATGGAACCCTGTTGATCCCGTCGTTGACACCCGGAAAGACTCATGTGATCGGGGCACGCCTTGCTACCGATTCCCTCAGCTGGAGGTCTCGTGAAGCGTGGACCACCGAGGAAGTCATGATCGGAATTGGCAACCAGAGCGCCATGATTGAACTCTCAACCGGGGGCGTTCGTCTGAAGGTCTCAGGCCGTGATCTGCCCGGAGCTATCCACGTCACAATCATGGCGGTGGTTGCATCGACGGAAATACCCAGCGACGCCGATGAAGATACCAGGTCTCGCCTTGAGGGGTGGCAATCCTACCTAGATCTGCAACCAGCACATGAGGGCAAGTACCGGCAAGAAGTTGCCGGCAGGCCGGTCAACTTGAATGACCCAGTGGAGATTCTCCATCTTCCTCCTGGGGAATACCGGGTACTCGCTGAAGTGGATGCCAACAAGCGCACGGCACGCGTGGTTTCAAGTCCATTTCGGCTCGACGGGGACATCCACGATCTTGGCACCCTGACCCTGGTAGAGCATAGGCCCACCCAGATTCAGATCGAAGGAATCTCTGCACTCACGGAAGAGATCATCCTTGACCTCGGACTGTATTGCTTCCGCGTCGGATCGCAAACTTCATTTGAGTCCGAAAGGTGGATCCGCGAGGGACTGATTGAGGATTGGATGCTCCCTCCTGGTGAGTATGAGCTGGCACTTTTTTTCGACCACAAGGAAGCCGCGCGCTCGCTTCCATTTGTGGTTGGAAGTGAGGGGCCTACGGAATTCACCTGGACTCTCCCCGAACTCAAGATCGACCAATAGCGGACGGAGTTCATGGAAAACATGGCCAGGCTTCAACACAGCGTATGGATCGTCCTACCCGCGGTCCTGGTCCTGGCGATTCTGCTCCTGGATCCTCTGGGCTGGTTCGTAAGCACCAGCCCTGACCGGTCTGAAGCGGCCGGGGTCACGGCTCCCGACTCGAGCCAGGAGCAACTCGATACTGGAGAGCTGGTCCAATCGGGAATACCCGCTCCGGAACGAATCGAGGTGGGGCACTTGTCGTCCGGCATGGCGGTCCTTTCGGTTTTGGAAATGGATGGCTCGCCAGTGATCAACGCCACCGTTGTGATCTGTCGGGAACAGGAGGTTCTGCATCAAGCCCTCACCGACACGCTAGGCCAGGTGGAAATCCCCAGCGAGGACTCGGAGGTGACCCTGGTTGTGTCTACGCGCGGGCGACCTGTTTATCTGAATTTGCTTGGTCTGCCTCCTGGTCCACACGAGCTTCGCCTGCCGGCCGATGTCGAGCTGACCGGAAAGGTGCTTCGAGTGGATGGAATGCCGGCAGCGGAGATGCGTCTTTTCCTGCCCTCGAACCACCCATATTTCGATCACAGAGGACTTCCTCCGGCCGCCCTGAAAGCCATCGGTTTCGTGAACGGATACAACACGATCCAATCCACAACCCTGGCAGATGGGAGTTTCCGTTTTGCCGGACTGGACGACTCCTGGAGCGGATCTCTCCGTCTCCCCTATGGTCAAGTCATTGAGCGAGCCAGCGCCGGGCAGCTGACACCCGGGTCGAACCGTCTGCGCCTGGATGCGCCAGTGAACGATCTTCTGATCCGCCTGGCAAGAGCAATCCACATTCGTGGGCGCCTGATCTCGAGCCGAACCGGAGAGGTGATGGCTATGGTCGACCTTGCCGCCCGCAATATGCCCGTGGATGGATCACCGCAGGAGCTCAAGCACGCCACCACCGATGAGGAAGGCGCCTTCACCTTCATGATCGATCCTGAGATGTGTGGCAAGCTGGACTTGTATCTGGGGACTCGCTTTGACGATCCCATGATCATTCTGAGTCTGGAAGCGAGCGACATCCCTGCCGATGGCGACCTGGGCAGGGTGGAGGTCGCGGCCTTGCGCACCATTCCTTTCCTGCTACGGGATCGCCTCGGTCAACCCATTGCCAATGGTGTGGCCAGCACCGGCGGGCTCAAGAGCGCGCCGACCGACCCTGAGGGAGCGGGGATTCTTCCATGGGTTCCGCCGACCGCGCAGCGCCTGCGCTTCGTTGCCCAGGGTTTCGTGCCGACCGAATTCATGCTGGAGGATTTTGTCCCCAATCCTCTGTTGGTGACGATGGACCAGGCCAACAGCCTCGAAATTGAACTCCATCCGCCAGCCGGAATCGAAGTCAGCCAGTTTCGGGCCCTGGTGAAAGCCGATGCGCGCATCATTCAGGGACCTGCCTCGGATTTACTCGAATTGCAGGACTACCTTCAGGATTGGGTCTATCCACCGATCCAGATGACCTATCCCAAGCTTGGTTCCGCCCTCTTCGCCCGGCCCAACGCTTCAGGCCTGATCGTGTTTCAGGCGCTTCAACCCGACCTCGATCTGGATCTGGAAATCTACGGGATCACCGGGTCCACGGTCTATGCGCAAGAGACCTTGCAGGCTCTTGAACCTGGAGAGGTACGCCGCCACGTCGTCGATCTTGCTCAGGCCGGCCGGCTCTTTCACGGTCGCGTGGTCGATGCCATGGGCAATCCCATGGTTCTTGCCTTCGTGCAACTGGGCGGACAGATCCTGGACCACACCGATGCCTCCGGCTCATTCTCGTGCCTGGTCACAGATACGGAACCCAGGACCTTGGTGGTCTCCCACAATTCCTCGGCCACGCTGTTCCTGCCGGAGTATCTGATCCCGGAGGACGGTTCGGAGGTGGAACTACGCCTTGAACCTGCTCTGCTTGTGGTCATCGAAGTGGTCGATGAGGCCGGCATCCCGATGCCGGATGCACGGGTCGACATCCTCCGCTCGGGCTTCACCAGCAACACCCACCCCCTCGGCGGCGGCCGTTTCGAAGCGCAAAGCCTGTCGGCCGAGATGGTTCGCCTAAAGACCCGAGTAGCGGGGCGAGAATATCTGCAGGACCACATGCCGGCGCAGTCGGTTGCACGCGTGGTGGTTCCGGTACACGGCAGCTTGAGCGCAGAGTTCACGCCTCCCCAAGAGCCTGGTTCCGGCCACTATTCGGTGATCATCCTGGCCCAGACCACAGAGGATAGGATCTTCCAATCCAAGCCCATCCGCGCCGCCGATGGCTGGCGCTGCGAGTTCCCCTTCGTATTCCCTGGTGAATACGAGGTCAGCGTGAATTTCACAGCCTCTCCCGAGGATATTGCCGCGGGATTGGAATCGAGAACCATCGGAGACCCGGTCACCCTCCAGGTTGAAGCTGGGATCAAGAGCAGGGTCAAGCTGTGACCCCTTCCTGGCCGTGGTTTGCGGCATCCATGACAATACTGGTGATGCCACGTCATACCTTGAGGGCCTATCTGGTTGGTCAGGAATCAGGAAACCAGAGCTGGAGTTTCCCCAATGAACCGTTAGGCTGCAGGTTGGATTCCATCTCTTCAGACGGATTCCAGGCGCAGGGTGGCAAGATCTAATGCGAGTCCTACTCATCTACCCGGAGTTTGCCGACACCTTTTGGAGCTTCAAGCACGCGCTCAAGTTCGTGCGTAAGAGGGCCTCGTTGCCGCCACTCGGCTTGCTCACCGTGGCGGCCATGCTGCCCTCCGATTGGGAGCTGCGCCTGGTCGACCTGAACGCAGGGAAATTGCGCAAACGAGACCTGGCGTGGGCCGACTGGGCATTCATCAGCGGCATGACCGTGCAGCGCGACGCTGCCCACCGGGTCATCGGGCGCTGCAAGGCCGCCGGCCTCACGGTCGTGGCCGGAGGGCCGTTGTTCACTTCCGAGCCAACGCCCTTCCACCAGGTGGACCACCTGATCCTCAATGAAGCTGAACTGACCCTGCCGGCCTTCCTGGCCGACCTCGCCGCCGGTCATCCGCAGCGCGTCTACAGCGACGACGCCTTCGCCGACATCTCGGCGACACCAGCACCGGCGTGGGAGCTCGCCCATCTGGGCAAGTACGCCACCATGGCGATCCAGTACTCCCGCGGCTGCCCCTACCGCTGCGATTTTTGCAACGTCACCGCCCTATTCGGCCATCGACCACGGGTCAAGTCTGCGGCGCAGATCCTGGCCGAGCTCGATGCGCTCTATCAGCGTGGTTGGCGCGGTTCGATCTTCTTCGTCGACGACAACCTCATCGGCAACAAGAAGGCGCTCAAGGGCGACCTGCTGCCAGCGTTGATCAAATGGCGCAGCGACAAGCCCAGCATCACTTTTCATACCGAGGCGTCTATCAACCTTGCCGACGACGCCGAACTCATGACCGGAATGGTCGAGGCCGGCTTTGACACCGTGTTCATCGGCATCGAGACTCCGAGCGCAGAGAGTCTCGCTGAATGCAGCAAGAGCCAAAACGAAGGGCGCGATCTGGTCCAGGACGTAAAGCGCATCCAGCGCGCCGGTCTGCAGGTACAGGGCGGTTTCATCGTCGGATTCGACAGCGACACCTCCGGGATCTTCCAGCGCCAGATCGACCTGATCCAGAAAAGTGGCATCGCCACGGCCATGGTTGGATTGCTGCAAGCCATTCCCGGCACCCGGCTGCATAAGCGTCTTGAGGACGAGGGCCGACTGCTGGGCAAATTCTCCGGAGACAACGTCGCCGGGGGCACCAACATTGTGACCAAGATGCACCTGGATGACCTGCGCCAGGGCTACCGCAAGATCCTGGATCACATCTACTCGCCAAAGCACTATTACCAACGGGTGCGGACCTTCCTGCGCGAGTTCGAGCCGCCCAAGGTGCGCACCAAGATGCGCTGGTCCGATCTGCGCGCCTTCAGCCGTACGACCTACCGCCTGGGCCTGTTCGGCCGTGAGCGCTTCCATTACTGGAAGCTGCTTCTCTGGACCCGCTTCCGCCGCCCGGAACTGTTTCCCCTGGCCGTGACCCTCGCCATCTACGGCCACCATTTCCGCAAGGTCTGCAAGCGGCACGTGATCTAGCTTATCCTTGACTGTTCGTTGTAAGTTATCTAGAGTGTGGCCATGAGCCCCGGACCGGCCAAGGCCTTTGATCCTGAAGAAGCCCTCGAACACGCACGTGACGTGTTCTGGCGCTGTGGCTACGACGGCACTGCGATCAGCGAACTCGAAGCCGAAATGGGAATCGGGCGCAAGAGCCTTTACGACACTTTCGGCAGCAAGCGCGCGCTCTATCTGCGCGCCCTCGAACAATACACCGACAGCGTGATCGGCAGGATCTGCCGTGGCCTCGCCGATCCCCGTAGCGGTCCGCTGCAGAATCTGGAACGTGTGCTCGAAAAGCTGCAGCGACATCATGGTTCTGGGGACAGCCACGGTTGTCTGCTCGGCGTGGCCATTGCTCAGGCCGATCCCGACGACGTCGAGCTCGCCGACCTGCTGCGCGGCTATCTGGCTCGGCTGGAAACCGCCTTCGAGCGCAACATCCGCAGCGGCCAGGCCGCAGGCGTGATCGATCCTGATGCTCGCGCCAAGGATTTGGCGCGCAACCTCGTCGCGCTGACCCAGGGCATGGCCCTGATGGGCCGCGTCACCGAGACCGCCACCCTGCCCCGCTCCGCCGTCCGCGCTGCACTGCACGCCCTGCGCGCCTGATCCATCCCATGAAAACCATCCCAACCACATTCGTCCTCCTCTTCGCACTGGGCTTTGGCCTCGCGGCGCAGGAAGCGGCACCCGTCGCCACCCAGTTGCCGGTATCGACCGCAGCCGCCGAAGGAGTCTCAGCCGAATCCCTGGCCAAATTGGACCAGCTCGTCAAAGAGCTCGTCCGCAGCGACGAAATCGTCGGCGCCGAAATGATGGTGATCAAGAACGGACGCTCCATTCTGCATCAAGGCTACGGCTGGCGCGATCGCGAAAGCGAATTGCCGATGGAAACCGGCCAGGTCTTCTGCGTGCGCTCGATGACCAAACCCTTGATTGGCGCTTCGATCCTGATGCTCGCCGAAGAAGGGCTGCTCGCCTTCGACGACCCGATTTCAAAGTACCTTCCTGACTTTGACGTCGACGGTTCGCGCGACATCACCATCCAGCACCTGTTGACCCATACCAGCGGCCTGCCCTTGTCGTTGATCATGGGGATGGACCTGAGCACACTCGGCAGCATCCACGACGTCGCCGCCTTGGGCGCAGGACACGCGCTGAAGTTCACTCCTGGGAGTGGTTTCAAATACAGCGACCAAGGCACCGACACCCTCACTGCGTTGATCGAAGTCGTGAGTGAAACGACGGCGGCTGAATTTGTGCAGACACGCCTGCTCGATCCACTAGGCATGCGCGAGAGCACCTGTTTCTTGGGCGAGGACCACCCATTGCGCGCACGCGGGTGCAGCAAATACCTCGGCGCCAAGAAAGCCTGGACCAGGTATTGGAAGACCGATCAGGAGTCGCTGTTTCCGTTTTTCCTTGGCTCCCAGACCCTCTATTCCACGCTTCCGGATTACGCGCGTTTCCTGCAGATGTGGGCCGACCATGGCCGAGCGGGCGATCAGGAATTGCTCTCGGCCCGTTCGGTGCAGCAGGCGATCACTCCCGGCCCCTATCCCCTCGGCAGTCCGACCGGCATGCCCGGCCTGCGTGCGGACTATGGCTCGCTGATGCAGTTGTGGACCGCGCCCGACCCTGAAGGCGAAGTCGGCGCGCGCAAGGTCGTCGCCTACGGCCACACCGGTTCCGACGGCACCCACGCCTGGATGTTCCCCGAGCACAACGCGATGGTGCTCTACTTCACCCAGTCGCGGGGCACTCTTTCCGGTCTGAAGGTGGAAGAGGTGCTCGGCGAAATCTTCCTCGGCGTACCTGTCGCCGAAAGCGTCACCCCACCGCCGCTGGAACAATACCTCGGCTACTACCAGGAAGACGCCAACGACGGCTATCGCTCCATCATTCTCGATGGCGAAGATCTGGCGGTCGAGATCGTGGGCAAGGGTGTCATCCCGCTGGTCTACATGGGCGAAGACCGCTGGCGCTACCAAGATAATCCGACCGAGGTGCTGGCCTTCGAACGCAATGCAAACCTGGTGGTCAGCGGCTACACCATCGGCGACCGGCACGAATACCGCTTCAAGCCAGCTGCGGATCTACCTGGCGTCGACGAAATCGCGGCCATGGTGGCCAAAGCCCATCGCCTTGAACTGCTCAAAGAACTCGGACCGATGCGCCTCGACGGCAAGATGGAATTCCAGTCGCTGGGAATGAAGGGGAAATACCAGGTCATTCTGCAGTGGCCCGATCGCTTTCGTGGCGACGCCGAGATGGATCCCTATACCGAGTCCCTCGCCTTCGACGGCGCGCGTGTCACCCACGTCAGCTCCAACACCCCCGCCACCGTCCTTGAGGGTGAACTGGAAATCAACGGACGCCTGAGCCTGGACAACTACTTCGCGCGTTATGGGGATTGGAAGGACTGGCACACGACCATGCAGGTGATTCAGAAGATCAAGCTCGGCACCAAGGCGGTTTTCATGATTCGCACCGGCGACACTTCGGCCAGCGCCGCCACGCTCTTTGTCGACGCCGAAAGCGGCCAGCTCCTGCACGAGGACAGCGTGACCGTGCTTGAGGGCATCGGCCGTGTCGGCCGGCGAGCGCGGTATGGCGACTTCCGCGAGGTCTCGGGCATGCTGTTTCCGCACAGCCTGAAGGTGCAATACCCTGGCACTCCGATGGGAACGCTGGCCTATACGGTGACCAAGGTCACGCTCGGCGTGGAGCTGCCCGCAGGAACCTTCAACGTGCTGGACTAGCCAGCTCGGCGACGTCGACCTCGAAGGGCGGTTTGGGGAAGACCAGTTTGGTGGTCAGCTCGACTTTGTGGGGCTCCACCGGAGCCCAGCCACCCCCGCCTCAGCCGTAATTGACGCGACCCTTGAAACGGACCTGCCCCAGCGCATCGCGTAATTCGAAGCCGATCGGGATACGCACGCCGTCACGATAGATCGCGATGCCCGCCTGGTCGTCGCCGTAGATGTTCACGCCGAACGAACCGGGCGGGCGATGATGGCGGAAGTAGACCTTCTGCTCGATCTCGACCTTGAGGGCACGCCCGGCCTTCACCTTCAAGGTGCGCATTTCTGGACCGGTGGCGGACAGGTCCCAGCGCACGCCTTCGGCATCGTCCCGGCACAGTCGGTAGCCAACCAGGGTGTAGTCCCCCGCGGGTAGAGCGCGTCGTCGCTCGGCCGCTGCCACTTTCTGCGCCGCAGCAGCCTTGCTAGCGTCACCATCTTCAAGCCAGCTCAGTCGATAGATCTTGCCATCGCTGTTCTTCAGCAGCAGGGCTCCCCGCTCAAAACTGGGAACCACAAAACCCATTTCCTGGGAGCCACCCTCGGCCTTCGCAGCCACGGCAACCACTGGCAGCGGGCGCTCCAGATCCTCACCTTGCAGATAGTGTTGAAGGGCCTCACGGACCCTGGGTGGCGTGCTCGTTCAGGTGGTGTCGGCAACCCGCGTCAGCCACGCCCGATCAACCGCAAAGCGCGTATCCGGCACCTGGTGGCAGCCGATGCAGTTCTTGACGAACACCCTGCCAGCCGCAGCCACCGCCTTGGCGGTGGAAGTGGCATGCTTCCCAGCGTGATGGTCCACCTCCTGCGCGGCAGGAGAAAGGAAAAGCGCAACCATCAAGAGGATCGGGCTCATGGGTCTCATCCTAGCAAGAAGCTCCCTCGGCGACCGGTCCCCCGGTGATAGCCTGGGGCGAGTGGATCCATGCCTTCCGGGAGGAATCGAGGATGAAAGCCGTGTTTCCTTGGTATGAAATGGTTCTTGTGATCGCAGCCTGTGGCTTCGGGGGATCGTGTACAGGCGACTCTGAGCCGACGGGAGAATTCGAAGACAATCCTGCGAAAAGCCCCATGCCGGATCACAATCCGACTTCGATCAAGCAAATTGGCGCCTTGATGCCCGACTACAGCATCCCGATTCTCGAACTCACGGACTTGCAGCCCAAGTGGGAGGCATATTCCGAAATAGATTTCTTCTCAAAGGCACTTCCAGATGGCGGACTCATGGTCAACTACTCGGATGGCCAGTGGTACGCCTTTCAGAGTTATCAATTCTTACTTGAATCCACCAACGGCAATTGGCGCCTGGTTGCTGCATCATCCAATTTCACTACGGATTTGGCTTCAGACAATGGTTGGTTGTTGCCCACTCGCGGAGGTGCTGCTCTTGCTCCACCCAAGAACGGCCAAGAGAACAAACTCCGGATCGTGATCGACTGGGATTTCGCCTGCCCCTATTTCCAATGGACCGGCACCGATTCCTTTGTTGGCAACGTAGACCTTGCTGCAGAAGTCATGACCGAAGATGAAGTCGCCAAGGAAATCGTGAGTGCCAAAGAACAAGTGGCCTTTTTTCAGAGCTGCGCTGATTTCCATCTAAAAAAACGCGAGGAAGCTGAGGAGCTCCCAAGGTAACAAACATGAGCATTTCGGGAAATTTTGTTCGGACTTGCACAAGCCTCCTCGCGCTAATTGCCGGAGCTTGTTCACCATCTGAGAGTTCGACTCAGGGCGCGGCAAGCCCGGCCTCCGATCCTACGGTCAAGGTCCAGGGAAGATTGATCGACGCCAGAGGCCAAGGGATCGCCAGTGTTCAACTCAAGGTCAGTACTTCGGACCTTCTCTTGCTTCCATGGGTCATGGATTGGGAATCCAGTAAACTCAGCCTGGTCCCCATTACCGACGTGGCAGGCTATTTTAGATTTCACGTTCCTGCCTCCACGACCGGGGTGCGTCTGGGGGTCGTCGAAGACGATTTGACCTGGTTCCCTTGGGACGAATTCCACTTGACCGATGGATATGACCACCTTGGTATTCTTGAACTTCCGCGGCTGCGGACCATTCGCGGGACTGCGCTCGATATCAACAAAGTCCCAATTCCCGACGCCCAGATCCGCCTGGCGGAAATGCACCATCTTTATGAACTCCCTCCCCCCGGATTCCTGATCCACGAAGTCGACGATTTCGTCTGGACCCTGGATTCACGGGGACAGGAAACCCCTGCTGCAGCATCCAGAGTCCTGCTCACCGACACCGATGCCCAGGGCAACTTTGAATTCCGTGGTCGGTTTTCGGAGCCAGTGATCTGCCTGGCCGGAGCGGACGGAATCCCCCACGCCTATCGCTGCGGCAGCCCCGAGGAGTGGGACCAGGTCATCCTGCAGACTCATGCCACCCACGCCGAGAGTTATCGATTCGTAGATGAAAGCGGTGAGCCGGCATCCGGCGGGGAATGTGCCGTTGCGGTGGCCACTTGCTGGCCACGTCATGAGCTTCTTATCCCCATGGGGGGTATTCCGCAGAATGGCCAGATCACCCTTGCCACAGAGGCAACAGAATTTGCAACCGTGGCCGTTCGTCAATCCGAGGAGCATCCGTGGCTGGTGCGCAGTTCCTTCTGGGGCGAAGAGGATTTGGCGCCGATGGTGCTACCTCAGCCTCGGGACCTGACCGTGCACGTGGTCGATGAAAATGGAGATTCCGTTTCTGGGGCTACGGTGAAAAGCCACGCGCTGAACGCCTGGTTCTATGCCGCGGGAGAATCCGCACGGCAGATTCAGGAATTGGGCGAAACGGAACCCGGGTACTACCGCGCCGACAAAGTCCCACCCTACGAAGCCATTTTTTCTGCCCAGGCCGACGGCTTCATGACCCATTGGTTCGGGTTTTCTCCATTTGAATTCTACGATTTCGATCCCAATTGGTCTCAGGAGTCAGAAGTAGTTCTGCATCCCTCCGCGAGTCTGGAGGTGGCCCTGGTTCGAGGGGAAAATGCCGACCCCGTTCGGGGCGCCCTCATCCAAATCGGCCGCCAGACCCATCAATCCTGGGATGCTCCCACCTGTGAGTTGCACGACTATTATTCCGTGGCTGCTTTTGGATTTACCGATGTAAATGGGGTCTGGGTGTCTCCACCCCTTTGTCAAAAAGGAGCTTGGGTCACAGCTCAGCTTGGGATTTCCCTTCATGAGGGCCTTTGGGATGGAACCGCTCCTCGAATGACGCTGACGGCGGACTTTCATTTCGATCTGACCGGAATCGTCCGCCAAAGAGATCAACCTCTCGCGGATGCACTCATCAAAGTGGTAGACGAGAATTATAACGATTTCGAACTCCGCACCGATCGCAATGGACGCTTTGCAACCACTGCCTCCAAACCAGGACGATTCCAATTGAGTGTGCTCCCGCCCAACGCCGGACTCCACACCTCCCCACTCCTCACCAAAGAGATCGTCATCGAGGGTCAAGGATCGCTTCACCTCGATTTACAAATGAGCCCGAATAAACCTCGGAGCAAATAGCCCTAGGAGTTCAAGCGAGCGCAGCGATTATTCCTTGAGGTCAACCTGTTCGCGCAGTCGCGTGAGGCTGGCTTGCAGCGCATCGCGGTGGGCGGGGTCGGTGGTGGCTGCGATGGCGGCGGTGGCGGACTGGATTGCTTCACTTCCCTGGCCGTTGGCCCAGAGTGCCCAGGCGAGGGTGTCGAGGGCGTTGGCGCGGGCTGGACCTTGGGAAAGGTCGACCGCAAGGCGGGCGTGCTTGAGGCCGAGTTGTTGTTGCTGCGGCAACGGCCGATCCGGATTGACGCACAGCCAGGCGAGTTCGTTGTGCATATCTGCATCCTCGGGGAGTCGCGCCAGAGTCTCCTGCAAAGGAACGATGGCCTCTTCGGGGCGACCGATGGCCTGGAGCATCGAGGCGAAGGAGGTTGCGGTGGCACGGTCGTTGCCAGGTTGGGCGTGCACGCCAGTGGCCCACTCCTCATAAACGGCCCGATAGTGTTTTTCAGCCTCGGCGGCATTGCCCAGCGCCTGCAAGGCTTTGGCCAGTTCCGAGCGGTAGTGCACCGTCATTTCATGACGCTCGCCTTGGTGCTCGGCGCTCATCTGCCACGCCTCGCGGAAGCCGCGCTCGGCCAAGGGCATCTGGCTGAGATTGGCGTGGCACAGCGCCAGGTGGTAACGATTGTCGGAGCGCCTCGGGTGCTCCAGCGGTAAGACCTCATCCTCAAGCTCCAGGTTGCGCTCGAGCAAGCTGCGCCCCTCGGCCGGACGCCCGAGCTGCCACATGAGCCGCGCCAGGTTGGTGCGGATGTCAAGGCTGATCTCGCTCTCGGGCTGGCCACTGATCGCCCATGCTGCCAGCGCCTCCCGGGCGACCACTTCGGATTCCGGTGCCCTGCCGAAGTCCTGGTAGAGCGCGGCCAGTTCACCGCGCCACAAAAGGGCGTGTTGATGGAGGCTTCCTCGCCGGGCAAGTACGCCCTGCAGCGTGGATTCGACCTCGGGGATCAAATCCGCCGTGCGGTTGCGCTTGATGCGGGAGCGCAACAACAACATCTTCACCGACCAGGTGCGCAGGTGGTCGTCGCCAAAGATGCGCGCCACCCGCGGCAGCATGGCTTCCATGCGCTGGGTCGCCTCGAGCGTCCAGCTACGCTCAAGCTGAGCCTGGACCCACGCAGCTTCGGCCGAAACCGTGCGCGCATCTTCGGCCCCCAGGGTTCGGGTCAGCCCATCGACGGCGCGTGCGAACATGCGCTCGGCTTCCTCGTCCTTGCCGAGCTCGCTGAGCGCGTTTCCAAGGCTCCATGCAGCGGCGGCAGTCTCTGCATCATCCGCGCCTAAACGTTGTTCAAGACGTGACAGGACATCTCGGTAGATTTCCTCCGCAGCCTGAACGCGACCGGCCATACGCAAGGCGTTGCCCCTCGCTGTAAGCGATCTTTCCGCTTCCTCGAAGTCGCCGTCCTGCTCGTGCTCGGTGGCGACCGCGAGCAGCATCTCGGCGGCGCGCGGTGCCTCGCCGAGTTCCATCAGGCTCTGGGCCAGATTGTGACGGTCGGCCAACACGCCGACGCGATCCGGCTCGGGGAATCCGGCGCGCAGGGCCAGGGCACGTTCGAAGCACTCGCGCGAACTCTGGAACTCGCCCAGCGCCTGCAGGGTGGAACCCAGGTATTGAAGCATGCGTGCCAGCTCCGCAGGATGTTCCGCCAGCCGTTCTTCGGCCAGCACCCGCCCGCGCCTGAGAACCTCTTCCAGGGTCGGCTTGTCAGCACCGCTGACGAAGGGATCGGGAGACTCGAACAAGTCGAGCAGCACGCCGCTCACCGACTGCTGCAGACGCAGCTCGGCCCGGGCGCTGCTTTCCCCGCGTTGGGCGCGGCCGCGCGCTTCGAACGCCACGCCAAGCATCAGCAACAGACCGACGATGGCGACGCTGCCCAAGGCAAGCGTGGCAGCCGCCGCCGGATGACGCCGCGACCAGCGTGCGGCGCGCGCCAGCAACCCCGGCGGGCGCACCGAGATCGCTTGGTGGCCGAGGTAACGACGCAAGTCGTTGGCCACCGCAGCGGCGTCGGCATAACGTCGCTCCGCACGCTTGTGCAGCGCCGCCAGGGCGATGGCCGCAAGATCGCGCGGAATGCTGGCGCGCAACCGGCGCGGGTCGGGCGGATCGTCAACCAGAATACTTTGCATGACTTCGCGCCCGGTCTCGCCGCGGAACGGTCGCGCCAGAGTCAGGCACTCATAGAAAGTGGCGCCGAGCGAAAAGACGTCGGCACGCGCGTCGACCGCCCCCCCCTTCACCTGCTCGGGCGCCATGTAGAAGGGAGTGCCCATGTAATCTCCGGTGCGCGACAGGCCGGGTGCATCATCCAGCAGTGCCAGGCCGAAATCACATAAGCGCGGACGGCCGTCCGCATCCAGCAGGATGTTGCTCGGCTTGACGTCGCGGTGCAAAACCCCGGCCGCGTGGGCGGCGGCGAGCGCTTCGGCGATCGCCATGAACAACTCGGCAACACGCCGGTGATGGTCCTCTGGCAGACGCGGCAGACGCCGCAACTCGTCGATCCAGGAAGCCAGCGTACGCCCACCCGGCACCAACTCCTGAGCGATAAAAAGCAGGCCTTCGGCCTCGCCAACGGCGTGCACCGCGACGATCCCTTCATGGCTGATGCGCCCCCCCGCCTGCGCCTCGCGTACAAAGCGTTCGCGCGCACCTTCATGCATGAGACGGCCTTGGGCGAGCAGTTTGAGCGCGACTGGACGGCCGAGGCTGCGCTGTTCGGCCTCCCAGACCACGCCCATGCCTCCGCGGCCGAGTTCGCGGCGCAGGACGAAATCACCGAGTTCCTGGTCTGGTGCGAGTTCCGCGCCGAGGTTGGACAATTCGGTGCCGACCGCGTCGAGATCATCGAACAGCGCCACGAGCTCGGCGCGCAGCGCGGCGGATTGAGAGGCAAGGAAGGCCTCGCGGTCCGGGGCTTCCCCCTCAAGCAGGAGGTCCAGATAGGCGTGGAAGGCGCTTTCGGCTTCCGACGAACGGACGGGCGGTTCGGGCATGGCCAACTCCGGAATCACGGCACAAACAGTAGAATTCCCAAGTGGCGCGAGACCACTCGAGTCGCGACTATACTCCAAGATCGATGGACGAGCCGGTTTCCGCCTCTTCCCAGCCACCCACGGCAGCTCTCGCTTATTGCGAGCGCCGCCTCGGTCCGGCCAGCGCCCGTGCCCTGCGCTCTGCGGCGGGAAGCACCGAACTGGCCCGCCGCCTGTCCGCCGGCGCCGCACACGAGGACGCCGTCCTGGGTACCGTGCACAGCCTGGCCCGCGACGACCCCGAACTCGCCGCTGAGTTTCTCGGTCATTTTCACGACGACATCCTGCGCCTTGGCCACGGCCGTTTGTCGCCGCCCTTCCGCCGCGTCCTCGACACCGACGACCTGGTTCAGTCGATGCTTGGAGATTTGTGGCAGGTTCTCGGAGAGATCCGCTTCGACAATCGCGCCTCCTTTCTTTCCCTGCTCGCAACCCGGCTGCGCTGGAAGGCGCAGAATCGCGCCCGCGACCTACGAGCAGGACCCCGGCGCCTGGACCGGCAGGTTGAATTGCCGGCGGAAGAGATCGCCGCCTCACCGACTCCCGGCCCCCCTACTGAAGCCGCGGCCGCAGAAGAATACGCCGACGCCGCGGCGCGGGTGGAGCGGCTCTCAGCCCGCGACCGCCTTCTTTTGCAGGCTTTGCTCGCTGGCAAGACCCTGGATGAAATCGCCGCCGAGTGCGGACTCGAGCGCGAAGCCGCGCGGCTGGCGGTGAAGCGGGCGGTGGAACGCTCCCGCAGCACGGGCGAAATCGGCTAGGGGTCTTGCCTCGTACCAGGTGCTGGCGAAATCCTCCCCAGATTTCGTGTTGGTACCGAGCGGCTGCCGGTCTGGGTAAGTGTCCCGCGGCTCGCGCGCTCGCGGGGCGGCACCCGGTTCCCGGAATTCCCGCGCGCCCGATTCAACATGAAAGCAACCATTCACCGCCACCTGCTTCCGCTGCCGCTGCTGCTCCTCGCTGCCTTTGCCCTGCCGGCACAACCCGATTCCAACGCGGCAACCCCCGCCGTCGAAGAGGCCGACGCCAGCGCTGAGAACCTGGCCAACGCCCCTCTGCTGCTGACGATCCTTGGTGGATCCTGCGGCACTCCGGTTTCCTTCCGCGTGGACAACTGCACGCCGGAGAAACACCTCTATTTCATCGTTTCCGAGAAATTGGGCAATGACTCTGTGAACGGTGGCAAGAAGTGCGGTCAGATCGCCACCGAACTTCAGAACCCCGTGGGGGGCGGAAAACTGAACCCCGGCAAAACCACCACCTTCAACGGCATGGCCCCCTACTCCTGCCGCATCTCGGGTTGGTACGTGCAGGTCATCGATTCGGGCACCTGCCGCATCAGCAATACCGCCATCTTGAACTGAGGGCGCAACCTGTGGCCCAGTAGAGAGCCGGTCCTACGGGGCCGGCTCTCGGTCCGTGACCATTCAGGCTGGTCCCGATTTGTCGACCCGCTGGCGCAAAAAACCAGCAGCAGGTATGTGGCCAGGAATACAATGAGCGGGCCCCAGTGCTCGGTCATTTCAGGAGTTGTCCATGCTCACGCGATTTCCTCAAGTCTTCGTTTCAGCCCTTTTCTTTTCGCTATTTTTTTGTGGGGCGGCGTCCCCATTGAACCCAGATGGTGCGGATTTGGGTTTTGGCGGAATACAGACGAAGGTCAGGGATATGGATCGCTCCATCTCGGGTGACGGGCGTTACGTGGCCTATGAATCCTATGCGTCCAATCTGGTTCCTGGCGACACCAATGGCTCCTGGGACGTGTTCGTCCACGACCGGCAGAGTGGCGTGACCGAGCGGGTCAGCGTGCATTCGACTGGCCGGCAGGGCGATTCCGATAGCGATGCACCATCGATTTCCAGTGATGGTCGTTTCGTGGCCTTTCATTCCATCGCCACCAACCTGGTGGACGACGACACCAACCGGGTCGATGACGTCTTCGTCCACGACCGGCAGACGGGCGTGACCGAGCGGGCCAGCGTGCATTCCAATGGCACCGAGGGTGACCGCCGCAGTTCAACTTCATCGATTTCCGGCGACGGGCGTTTCATCGCCTTTGCTTCGAGAGCCACCAACCTGGTCCGTGGCGACACCAACGAAAGGTGGGACGTCTTTGTCCATGACCGGATGACCAGGGTGACCGAAGCGGTCAGCGTGGGGGCAGAGGTCGAGCAGAAACGCACTTCCAGCGGCTCCCCTTCCATTTCCGCCGATGGCCGTTGGGTGGCCTATGCTTCCAGGACCATCAGCCAGATTCCCGAGAACAGCATCGGGAAGTGGCAGGTCCT
>JAJFFB010000182.1 GCA_021776925.1 Planctomycetota bacterium
ACCTCGAGGCGAACGAGATCGGGGGCAGGGTTGTAGAAAACGATGTCCTCGCGGGCGACGTGCAGGCCGCGGATCTTCGAGGAACGGCCCCTGGGCTGGTGCGTGAGGCTTGGAGTTGGTTTCAAAGAAAGCATTTGAGGATCAGAATGAGCAGTTGTGAAACCCGGGAATTCCGGGTTGAACCCAAGCTAGCACGCAAAAAACAAATTGCAACTTCCAAGGGCGTATATCTGAATTATTTGGGAAATCCATATAGGCAAGGGGCTTAGTGAATTCGGTCCAATCGTGGAAAAAGCCAGTAACCACGCGGTTTTTTCGTTCTCTTGGATTTTTGCAAAGTCCGAATTGGACCTGTCCAGGCGGCCGCCTCCTAGAATTCGCAGCTCATGCCCCACCCCCTTTCGCTCAGCATGGGCGCGCGCTGGATGGCAGGTGCGGCTTTGTCCTTCACTCTGATGGCGGTCTGCGCCCGCTTGCTGAGTCCGCGCATTCCTGTATTTGAAATGATTGCGGTGCGCAGCCTGTTCTCGATTTTGGTAACCGGCTGGATGATGCGCCGCGCCCAGGTTTCCTGGCGGCCACAGCGCCCGCGGCTATTGCTCGCCCGCAGCCTATTCGGTTTTGTTTCCTTGACCTGTTACTTCGAGGCGGTGGCGCGCATCCCGCTGGGCAACGCCGTGGTGTTGCTTTACATCAACCCCGTGGTCGCCGGGGTGGCCGCGGCTCTTTTTCTTCGCGAGCCATTCCGACGAGGGCAGTGGATGGCCACCCTGTTCTGCCTGGCCGGAGTGGCCTTGATTGCCCGGCCAAGTTCGCAAGCCCCGCTGCTTGGCAGCCTGTTCGGTCTCTGCACCGGGGTGCTCTCGGGACTTGCCTACACCATGGTGCGCGCGCTCAACCGGTCCGGGGAGCACCCCTTGCGCACGGTGTTGTCTTTCCCGCTGATGTCCCTCCCCTTGGCCCTGTTGTTGGGAGCGGGGGCATTCGTCGCACCCACCGGGTTGGAGTGGGCATGGCTGGTCGGACTCGGGGTGACCACGCAGTGCGGTCAGCTTTGTCTGACCCAGGGGCTGCGTCACGAAGCAACCGCGCGGGCGACCCAGATCGGTTATCTCGCGCCGGTCCTGGGCATGCTTCTCGGCGCAGCGCTCGGCGACGGCATTCCGGGAGGCTGGAGTTTGGTGGGGTCAGCGGTCATCCTCGTCGGCCTGGTGGCGTTCCAGCCGGCACCCGCCCGGCCACCGCGGCCTGTGGGTTGACCTGCAACCAGCCGACCACCATGGCTGTTGGGTTGATTCGCAAGCGGTCGGGTCATCCCTCTTACCAGGACTCATTACCCTTACCAGGACTCAAGAAGTACGCAGCAAGTCCTCGATCACTTCGCAGAAGCGGTCGATTTCGGGCAGCGTGGTGTAGACGTGGGGCGAAACGCGCACGCCGCGGCATTCCAGGTGGCCGATGGTGGTGGTCAGGATGCGGTGCTTGGTCCACAAATGGTTGTAGATCTCGCCCGGTTCGAGGCCGTCGATGGCCATGTTGGCGACCCCGCTGGCGCGGCCCGGCGCCAGACTGGTGTTGAGGTGCACGCGATCATGCCGCGTCAGCCGCCTGGCCCAACGATCACGCAAATAGAGAAATCGCTCGAGTTTGCGCGCGTGGCCGATAGCGAGATGGAAGGTCAGCGCCTCGGCGATGCCCAGTTTGGGACCCAGCGGGTGGGTGCCGATCTCTTCGAATTTGCGGATGTCCTCGCGCTGCGTATCGGCCGCCGCCATCAGCGGCCACACGTCGGCGATGCACTCCTGACGTACGTAGAGCAGCCCGGTGCCGTGCGGCGCGCTGAGCCACTTGTGCAGGCTGGTGGCGTAGAAGTCGACTCCCAGGTCGCGCAGTTTGAAGTCAAGGTGGGCGAAGGAATGCGCGCCATCGACCATCACGCGGACGCCGTAACCGCGCGCCATGTCGGCGATCGCCCGCACTGGCATGACGTGGCCGGTCAGGTTGATCACGTGGCTGACCAGGATCACGCGCACGCGGTCGTCCTGGCGCAGCACCTCTTCGAAGCGCGCGACCAGCACCTCGACCGCTTCCTCGGGTTGCGGAGGCGGCACCTGCAATAAGCGGATCTTCTCGCGCCGCTCTCGCTGGCGGAAGGTGTTGAGCATGCGCGGATAATCCTGGGTGGTGGTCAGCACCGCGTCGCCCGCCTCGAGGTCAAGGCCGAACTGCAGGATCTGCAGGCCCTCCGAGGCGTTGCGCGTCAGCGCGATCTCCTCTGCACTCACATCCCACGCCTTCGCCAGGCGCGCGCGCACCGTTTCCACCTTGGGCTGCTGTTCGCGCCACAGGTGATGCGACGGCATGCGATGAGCGTGGGCGACGTGTTCGCGCTCCGATTCCTGGGCGAAGCGCGTTGCCGGACTGACGCCGCCGTTGTTGAAGTTGAGCGCGCTGCGGTCGACCGTGTAGGCGCGGGCGACCTCGGCCCAATAGTCTTCGTCCTGGGCGATCTGCTGCGGCGTGCCCGGAGTCTCGGCCAGCTCCCGCAGGGCGGCGGCGCCCGGAGCGCGTAACCAGCCAGGATGTACCGCCGCGGCGGCGGGCAGAGCCAGGGCGGCAAGGAAGGCGCGACGGTCGGGCCGGACCGCAGAGTCGTGGGAAGCACAGGAGTCGGGCTTGGACATCAGGTTTCTTCGAGGACTTTCCAGGTCACGAACAGCAGCGTGGCGCACACCACTGTGGCGACCACGAGTTGGAAGCGGAAGGAGGCCTTGATCGTTTTGTGGCGGAACAACTGACAGGCCAGCCACGCCGCCGGGGCGCCGCCGATCGCGGCGAGAAACAGCAGGCTGAATTCAGAGATGCGCCTTTTGCGCGCCCGGGCCAAGGACTTGTCTACCCCGTAGGCGATCAAAGTGACCAGATTGATCAGGACCAGGTAGCGCAGGACGTAGGGCATGATGCCGGGGAGCGGAGGGAGAGCGTGGGGGGGGTCAGGACGGTGGTTCGGGGTCGAAGATCAGACTATGAGCCAGGGGCCGTCGCTGCAGGGCGTGCTCGGGCACCTTGCAGTCGGCGCTGGGGAAGCCGACCGGGATCAGCATCCACGGCCGCTCGTGAGCGGGCCGGCCAAGGATCTCGCCGAGAAAGCGCATCGGACTCGGGGTGTGCGTCAGCGTGGCCAGGCCGGCGTGCTGCGCAGCAGCGAGCAGCATGCCGGTAGCGATGCCGACCGACTCTTCTGCGTAGTAGACCTTGCCGCCTTCATCGCTCTGGTTCAGTTTGAATACCACGATCAGCCACGGTGCGATCTCGAGGTACTCCTTGTTCTCGTCGGTGCCCAGCGGCGCCAGATCCCGCAACCAGCCGCCACCGGCGCGGCTGCGGTAGAACTCGGTCTCTTCGGCCTCGGCGCCCAGGCGGATCTGCGCTTTCAAGACGGGATCGCTGACGCAGACGAAACGCCAGGGTTGCTTGTTGGCGCCACTGGGCGCACTGCACGCCGCACGCACCAGCCATTGGATGGTTTCGCGCGACACCGGGCGGTCGCTGAACTGACGCACACTGCGGCGTTTGGCCAGCACCTCGCCAAAGGCGCGCGCCGCCTGTTCCGGACTGCAGCCCGGATCATGGCGGTTGTGATAGGGGACGAAGACCGGCTGCTCCATGGGGACCAGCCAGCTTAACCGCCGGGCGGGCGGCTAACATGCGCCCATGGCACGCACCTTCCTCGTCCGTTCCGCCATCACCCCCAAAGGGCTGCTCTGCGCCGCCCTGCTTCTAACCTCTTGCGCCAGTGCCGAACCCCGCGTCAGCAGCACTTTCGTCGAGCTGCAGAGCGCTGCTTCGGCGCATCAGGCCCTCCTTACCCTGCCCGACTACGAACGCTCACCGCTGCAGGTACAGACCACCGTCGACGAGGTCCTGACCGGCGCCGACCGCGCCTTCGACCGCATCGCCGGGCAGGAGGCCAGCGTGGTCAGTTTTAGCTCGACCATCGCCGCCCTCGACGACGCGATCTATCCGGTCAGCACCGTGCTCAACCGCATGTGGCTGATGAAGGAAACCCAGCAAGAAGAGGCCATGCGCGTCGCCTGCACCGAAGCGGTGGGGCGTATCAATGAATGGCTGGTCGCGACGGCCTACCGCCAAGATCTGTATCAGATCTGCAACGCCTTCCTCGAGCGCTACAACCGCGGCGATGCGCCCAAATTGGCCGGAGAGGACCACCGCCTGCTGCTTGAGACGATGCGCGATTTCCGCCGCGACGGCCTGCACCTGGACGCCGCCACCCAGGAAAGCGTGGCCGATTTGAAGAACCGGCTCAACGGTCTTGAGACCGAATTCGACAGCAACATCACCAATACCCAGGTCGCGGTCAGCTTCAGCGCCGAGGAACTCGAGGGTGTGCCGGCGAGCTTCCTAGAAGCTTCGCGTACTACCAGCGGGCAGCACCGGGTGCGCAGCCACGTGACCTCGGACTACCTCGCGGTCATGGAAAACGCTGCGCGCGAAGATACGCGCAAGCGGCTCAACGGTGTGCGTTACAACCTGGCTGCCGAGGAGAACGGACCGCTGCTCAAGGAGATGGTGGCAGTGCGCAACCAGATCGCCGAGCTGCTTGGCTACGCCTCCTGGGCCGATTACCAGACCGAACCGAAGATGGCCGGCAGCGGCGCGCGCGCGGTGTCCTTCGTCGAGGATCTGGTTGCCGGATTGGAGCCGAAGTTCCGCGCTGAGGTCGAACAGCTGCGCCAACTCAAGGTAGCCGACAGTGGCGATGAAAACGCGGTCATTCATTTCTGGGATTTCCGCTACTACCAGAACCGCTTCATGAAAGAACGCTACGGAGTCGACAGCGAGGCGCTGCGCGTCTACTTCCCGTTGCGTCAGGTGCTCGACGGCATGTTCGCGGTCTACCAGGGCATCTTCGGCCTCGAGTTCATCCGTTTCGATCCGGGCTACAAGTGGGTCGACGACCTCGAGGCCTACGTGGTGCAAGATGCCGCCAGCGGCGAACCGCTGGGGGTGTTCTACCTCGACAACTTCCCGCGCCCGGGCAAGTACAACCATTTCGCCCAGTTCGACATCATCGGCGGCAAGCAGCTCAACGACGGCAGCTACCAGCGCCCGGTGGTCTCCCTGGTATGCAACTTCACCCCCGCGGTCGGTGACGATCCGCCGCTGATGTCGCACTACGAGGTCGAGACCATCTTCCACGAGTTCGGCCACGCGATGCATTCGATCCTGACGCGCGCGCGTTACGGCCGATACGCCGGCGCCAACGTGGCGCGCGACTTCGTCGAGGCGCCGAGCCAGATGTTCGAGAACTGGGTATGGGACGCCGGCGTGCTGCAGGACTTTGCCGCCGACTACCGCGATCCGTCGCGCAAGATCCCGGCCGACCTGATCGCGCGCATGAAAGAGGCCGATCTGGCGACCCAGGGCATTCATTATCGGCGCCAGCTTTCCCTGGCGCTGTCCGACCTGCGCTTGCACATCGGCGGCGCGCCGGATCCGCAGCAGGTGGTCAACGACACCACCGCCGAGGTGTTCTTCGCCCCGGCTGAGGGCAGCCACTTCGCCGCCTATTGGGGGCACCTGACCGGCTACGACGCCGGCTACTACGGATACGCGTGGGCCGACGCCATCGCCGCCGACATGGCCACCGCCTTCCAGACCGCGCCCGACGGATACTACGACAGCGAAGTCGGCGGGCGCCTGCGCCGCCAGATCTACCAGGTCGGCGGTTCGGTGGATCCGGGCGAAGCGGTCAGCCGTTTCCTGCAGCGTGAGCCCTCCAACGCCGCCTTCCTGCGCTCCCTCGGGATTCAATAGCGTTTCTTGGCGGTGCGTTTCTTGGTTGCACGTGCCTTGGCCACCGGCGGGGGCGCTTCGCTGCCGGTCGCGCGCCAGTCGACAGGCGGCACACTGTCGGTGGCCTCGAACCAGAAACGTGACGGGTGGCAGCGGGCTAGCCGACCGTAACGGCTGCGCTGTTCGCACCAGGTCACGGTCAACACGCGCCGCGCACGGGTGATGCCGACGTAAGCCAGACGCCGCTCCTCTTCCACCGAGTCTTCGACCGCCGAGCGGCGGTGCGGTAGAACACCTTCCTCGAATCCGACCAGGTAGACGCGCGGGAATTCCAGTCCCTTGGCCGCGTGCAGGGTCATCAGGGTGACCGCGTCGCGCTGCTGTTCGTCCTCTTCGGTCGGGTCGTCGTTGGCGGTCAGAGCGAGCTCCTCGAGGAAACCGGTCAGCGTCGGCCGGGTGGCCGAGCGCTCGTAGTTGGCAGCGCAATCCAGGACTTCGCGGACTCCGTTCCAGCGCAGGCTGCGCGTCGCTTCGTCGTCGTAGCAGCGCTCCACTTCGGAGCGGTAGCCGACGCGTTCAAGTAGCTGCTCGACGACGGCGGTGAGGCTGCCGCCATGGTCCAGCTTCATGCGCAGCGAGGAAAGCCCGGCGCGCAGATCGGCCACCGACTGCACCGCGCGCGGCGGCAGGCTACCGATCTCTGCGCTGCGCGCGAAGGCCTCTGCGGCGCCGATGCCCTGTTCGGTGGCCCACGCCACCACCTTGTCGATGGTGCTCTTGCCGACTCCGCGCGGCGGCACGTTGACCACTCGCAGCAGCGCGGTTTCATCATCAGGGTTTTCGACCAGGCGCAGGAAGGCGAGCACGTCGCGGACCTCCTTGCGGTCAAAAAAGGACTGCGAACCGACCAGCGTGTACGGCACCTGGCGGCGGCGCATTTCGGCTTCGAACAGGCGCGGCTGGGCCTGGGTGCGAAACAGGATGGCGAAGTCGCCCCAGCTGGCCTCCTTGTTCTCGACCGCGAGCTGCAGCTCGGCGACGACGAAACTGGCTTCGTTCTGCTCGTCGAACAATTGCAGCCAGCACACCGGCACGCCGCTGCCCTGCGCCGAGCGCAATTCCTTGGCGTGACGCGTGCCGTTGTTGCGGATCACCGCGTTGGCGGCCTCGAGGATCTCTTCGGTGGAACGGTAGTTGGTTTCCAGGCGTACCACACCGGCGCCGGGAAAATCCTGGTCGAAGGCCAGGATGCGCGCCACGTCGGCGCCGCGCCAGCCGTAGATCGACTGGTCGTCGTCGCCGACCACGCACAGGTTGCGACGCTCTCCGGCGAGCTCGCGCAGCAGCTGGTACTGCGGGCCGTTGGTGTCCTGGTATTCATCCACCATCAAGTAAAGGAAGCGTTGCTGCAGCGCCGCGAGCACATCTTCGTGCTCCTGGACCAGACGCAGGGCCAGCAGCAGCATGTCGTCGAAATCGATCACGCGGGAGCGCTGCAGGTGCGCTTGGTAGCGGCGATAGCAGCGCGCGGCGAGTTCATCGGTCTCGTCACCCTCTTGCTGCAGCGCCTGCTCGACGCTGACCATGCGGTTCTTCCACAGCGAGATGCGCGATAGCGCAGCCTGCGGTTTGAGCTTTGCTTCGGCCACGCGCAACTCGCGTAGGGCGGCGCGCACCGCTGCGAGTTGGTCCGAGGAGTCGCAGATGGTGAAGCGCGGTGCCAGGCCGAGGCGCTCGCCGTGGCGGCGCAGCAAGCGCGCGCAAAAAGAGTGAAAGGTGCACAGGGTCACCGGTGCGGCGCGCGGTCCCGCTTGGGCATTGACTCGTTCGCGCATCTCGCGCGCCGCCTTGTTGGTGAAGGTGACCGCCAGGATCGACTCGGGAGAAGTCCCGTGGTGCAGCAGGTGCGCGATGCGCGCTGTAATCACCCTGGTCTTGCCAGTGCCTGCGCCGGCGAGCACCAGCAGCGGGCCTTCGGTTGCTTCTACGGCGCGGCGCTGCTGCGGATTGAGGTGGGCGAGGTGGCGTTCCATGGCGACGGAACACGGCATTGTGCCGCGCCGCCCGGGGCCACCTCAAGCAGCCTCGCGAACCAAAGCGCGCCGCTCAGCGCGGCGCGGTTTCGGTTTGGACCACGGCCTTGACTCCGAGCAGGTCGGCGATGCGGTCGTCGATGCGGCCGATGCGGACCACGTGTTCGATCACCACCGGATGCTTCTCATGCGGGGTGGTCAGAATGATGCGCCCCGAGCCCAGCAGCAGACGCTCGAGCACGTCTGGAACTTCCTTGTCCCAGCGCAGGTCCTCGGTGCTGTAGCGCTTCATCCTCGGGAACAGGCCGCCGCGGTGAACCACCTCGTTGGGGCGAAAAGTCCAGTAGTCGAAGCGGCTGCGGATCAGCACGATCAGGTAGATCAGGCTGAAGCCGCCGAACATCACCGAGTAGAAGGTGTGGTTCATGACCGGGGTCAGATCGCCCAACCACGCACCGACGCTGCCGAGCACACCGAAATAGAGCAGCGCCAAAACGGTCGCAATTCCACCGAGGGCCATGATCAGGGAGCGGTCTTCATTGAAGTCGGCGACGATCACCAACAGGTTGAAGAAGAACAGCCCCATCCAGATCTGGCCGGAGAGGCCCCCAGGGTCTGGCAGCAGGGTGAACAACAGCGAGGCGATCCAGATCGGATAGAAGAAGATCACCTTGGGCAGCGGGTGGACCACGACCTGCAGAGCCTCGCGCGAAGTCATGGCGGGTGGAACGGGCGATGCCACGGGCGGGGCGGGTGCAGCAGGAGCCGGGGATTCCGACGGTGTTTGTTCGGTTTCGGACATGACAGTGGGTCGGGTGGCCGTCACAGCCTACGAAACCGGGCTACGCCCGTGAGGCAGACGGAATCCCTTTTCCTTGTTCGGAGTTTGTCTACCCTGGTTTCATCGTGAGCGCGTCCACCCTGAGTCCCCCTCTTACCTGCCGCCCGTGCCTGGCTGGTCTGCTGCTGCTGGCGGTGGCTGCCTGCCAGTCGATGGACCCAGTGGCAACCTCGCGCCTGGACCTTGAAAGGGCCCAGGAAGCCCGCAGCGCCGGCGACGCCGAGGGCTCGCTCACCGCGATCCGGCGCGCCTCCTTCCGCCGTCCCGACCACCCCGGCCTGCTCCTGCTGCAAGCACGCAGCGAGGCGATGGCGGGGGAACTGGACGCCTCTCTCGCCAGCCTGCGACGTCTGGTGGACCTGGATTTCGGTTTCGATGCAGCCCAGGATCCGCAACTCGGCCCCTTGCAGTACTGGCCCGGCTTCGACGAGATTGCTTCCCGATTGAGCGCCAATGCCGCTCCGCAAGGGAGCAGTCAGGTGGTGCTGCGCGCCGGCGCGGCGCCCTTCCTTCCCGAGGGTCTTGCTTACGATCCGATCGACGACGCCTGGTTCCTCGGCAGCGTGCACCTGCGCAAGATCCTGCGCCTGGAGGGGGGGGAAGAAAGTGTATTCGCCGACGCAAGCGATGGTTTGCTCGGTGTCTTCGGCCTGGCAATCGATCCCAATGGCCGCCGGCTGTGGGTTTGCAGTGGTGCAGACCCGGTGGTCGAGGGCCTGGGTGCCGACCAGCAGGGCAAGAGCGAACTGATCGCCTTCGACCTCGACGACGGCAGCGTGATCGGGCGCTGGAGCCCGCAGGACGAAGGGCAGCACCTGCTCGGCGATCTGGTCGTCACCCCCGACAGCGAGGTCTTCCTCAGTGACAGCCGCGCCGGGGCCATCTACCTGCTGCGCAAAGAGCATGGAAGCCTGGAGCGTTTTGCCACCTCGTCGCGGTTGCATTCTCCCCAAGGATTGGCGCTGACTCCCGCAGGGGACACCCTGCTGGTCGCCGACTACGCCAGCGGCTTGTGGACTCTGGATCTCAAGAGCCGCCGCCTGCAGCCATTGCCCGCCCCCGCGCAGCATTGCCTGCTCGGCATCGATGGCCTGGCGCGCTCGGGGAGCGATCTGATCGCGGTGCAGAACGGCTTCGAGCCGCAGCGCATCCTGCGCCTGCGGTGGGACGAGCAGTACCAGGTGCTCGGCGCGGTCGAAGTGCTGGCGGCGGCCCTGCCCGGATGGCGCGAACCGACCCTGGGCAAAGTGGTGGATGGACATTTCTATTTTGTCGCCAATAGTCACTGGCCTGATTTCGCCGCCGATGGCAGCGTCGACGGGGATCAGGGGCAACCCGAAATTCAGCGCCTTAAAATCCCTTGACCTCGCGATTTGGGGGATTAAGTTGAGACAAGGTCTCAATAATGGCGGTTCCTCTCAAGCACATGTCCGACGAGGTTGTCCAGGCAATCCTCGCTGCGAATTTTGATCCAGCAGCCCTCAACAACCGTCTGGTGGACGCAGGACAGGTGCCGAAAGAGGGTCCCGTGGCCTTTTCGCAAGCCAAGAGCCTTGTTCGTTCTTCTCTTGATTTCCGTGCACGTCTGACCGGACTCCTCGACCGGCTTCACTTCGATCGCATCCGGGACCTTTTTGATGAAGACGAGGATCTGCTCCTGTGCTTCTGCACCCTGGCCGATTTCCGCCGTTGCAAGGACCTCGGCGGGGTGATCTGGGCCTTGGCCCGGGATGGTCGGCCGCCGGTCAAGGCGGCCTTGGAAATCCTTCTCGGCCGCGTCCACCGCCAGGCCTATCGCGCCTGGCAAGGAGTTGCCAGCCAGGCCTAGATCGAGCTGTCGCCAGGCGCGCAAGCCGGGCTAGGAACTTGCGGCGGCGGCGGCGGCCCCGGCCCCGGCGGCGGCGGCGACTGCAGCCCCCTGCTGCGCCTGGATGATCGTGACGATGCGTGCCACGGCGGCGGCATCAAGCAGCGGCTGGTTGCTGCTGCCAACTTGGGCAAGTTCCAGGAAGGCGGTGTGACAAGCCAGACTGAAGCTCTCGTTGCGGCCCGGCCGCGGTCGCAGCATCGCGGTCTGGCGACGGTGTTCCAGTACTCGCGTCGCCACCTCGGCGGGGGACTGGCTGAGGAAGGTCAACACTGCGATCTCGTCGTAGTCGCCTTCGAACATCCATAGTCCGCGATCCTTGAAGGCGTGGTAGAGGTCACGGAAGCGGCGCATCACCAGGTCGTCTTCCTCGGGATGCAGGTAGAGCAGGTGGGAGACCGCCTGCAAGGGATTGCCGCGCGAAAAGCGATAGCCGCACAGGCCTTGATAGAGGTGCTCAAAGCGGGCGCCCATGCGCTTGGGTGAATCCTCGCTGCCGCTGAGCAGCGCGGCGAGGGGCAGGTCATCGCCGCCGGTGATCCACGGGTGGTGCAATTTCATTTCGGCGTAGACCGCCCGGGTGCGCTCGACCTGGGAACGCCGAACGACCTTCCAGCCCTGGGTGGCTGCCTGATCGCGCAGCATCAGGGTGGCGATGCCCTGGTAGGTCTGCCCGCGCGGCAGGCGGGCCTCGCGCAGGAGCAGCCGCACCCGCTGGAATTCCTGAAAAAAACCGTCGGCGTCGTCGCCATTGCGGATCAGGATCGCGGCAACGATGTGGCGGACCGAACTCTGGAAGGGACCGACCAAGCCACTGCGGCGCTTGAGCCGCTCACTGAGACTCCACAGTTCGTTGACCAGGTGGCGGGGCTTGCCGTCGACCGTGGTCAGGGTCAATCCGGCCACGCGCACGCTGCTGAGGCCGTGCCACCACGAAAAGCGGGTTCTCAGGGCTGATTCCAGCTCCAGGAACCTCTGCAGGGGTTTTTCAGGTAGGAAGAAGCGATCGGTCATCGAATTGTTTCTGGCGGATACAGTTTGGCGCACTATGCTGGATGTGGACGCCAATGCCCCGGCGTCCGCCCAGAGAGGCCCCTCGTGTCCTTTCTCTGCCACCCTACGTATGCGGGCGCTCCCCCTCCCCTCGATTCTTCTTCTCACCCTGGCAAGCGCGTCCGCGCTGCATGCCCAGGGTGGGGTTTCCTTCGCCGAGACCAGCACCGATCTCGGTCCTGGCCTCACCGGCCCATCCTTCGGGGCCGGAAGCTGGGGTGACATCAACGACGACGGCTGGCCCGATCTGTGGCTCAATGTGCATGGTCAGAAGAACCGACTTTATCTGAGCCAGTGCGATGGCACCTTCATAGACTATTTCGCTTCCAGGTCATTGCGATTGTCCGACACCCACGGAGCGATGTGGGGCGACTTCGACGGTGACGGCAATTCCGACATCATGGAAGTGACCGGTGCCGCGGGCCTGCATTCCGGTCTGTCTCATCGCCTGGTCAGGATTGACTTCCCTATTTTTTCCCAGGAGGCCGGGCAGCGCGGAGTCGCTGGATTCGAGGATCGTGGGCGGACCCCGTTGTGGTTGGACTGGAACAGGGACGGTCGCCTCGACCTGGCCATCGCCAATTATCCTGGCTCCGTCTCCGCAAACCGGTTATTTGCCCAGGATGAGAAAGGCAGTTTCGTCGCCGCCGGTCTGGTCGACGGTTTTGACGCACCCTCGCTTACCTCGCGGTTCGTCCAAGCCACCGATCTCACCGACGATGGAATCATGGAGGTGGTTTATCACGGGTTCACCTTCCCTTCGCGCGTCTACGACGTGAGCAAGGTACCGATGGAACGGATCGTGGGTTTGTTCAGGAACATAGCCAGCTCCGACGCGCAAGACGCGGTATTCGCCGATTTCAACGGTGATCTGCGTTCCGATCTCTATCTCGCCCGCTTTCCGGTCAATCGCATGTCCGACGCGGGGCTCCGGGACCCCAATACGGCCTTCGCAAAGATGCGTTCAGACGCCAATGAGATTGGCATGGATCTTGACGCTGCCGGTTTGATCGAATTCACCGTGGGTAGCGCCACCAACCCTGATCGTATCGTAGTCGGCAGCGGGGGATTCAAGCCCGGAGTCCACGAATTCACCCTGGACCGGAATGATCCGAGTCACCAAGGCCTGGCGCCGCACACTCCCGGGGTGGACCGCGGCATTTTTATCGGTTACGACCTGGCTTCCTCCCGGTGGCAGGTCCGTGTTTCATCCTCGGGCAGCTTCGAAGTTTGGGTGCGGTGTTTTTCCCAGAGTCCGATCCTTTCTGTTTCCCGCATTGGTTACGGACCTCCCATCCGTCAGGACGACACCCTCAGCATGCGCGGATATGTCCGTTTCATCGGCGGCGACGTCGATCTTCCCGTATCCGGTGTCGGCGTCAGCTGCGGTGATTTTGACAACGACATGGATCTTGATCTTTATGTGGTTCTGTCTGAGGTTATTTCCGATCTTCCCAACGTGATCTACCTCAACAATGGCGACGGCACCTTCACCCTGATGCCCGGTGCCGGTGGAGCAGCAGGCGATGCCAGCGGAATCGGCGACGGAGTCTCGGTGGTCGACTACGACATGGACGGGTTCCTCGATCTGTTCCTGACCCATGGTGCGGTGCCGGGCAATTTCGCTACCGACGGCACCCTGCAGTTGTTCCGCAATCTGGGCAACAGCAACCACTGGCTTGAAATCGACCTTGAGGGCACTGCCGACAATCGCGACGGCTATGGGGCCACGGTCTATGTCACCGCCGGCGGTGTCACCCAGGTGCGAGAGGCCGGAGGGGGCATGCATTACGCCACCCAGGACCATCCGCGCCTGCACTTTGGCCTGGGGGCTCATACCCAGGTCGAGAAAATCCGCGTGCAGTGGCCTGACGGAAACAGTCAGGAAATCCTGGACCTTCCTGCGGATCAGCTTTTGCGCATCCATCAGCCCGACCCACGGCGGGTCCAGGGCGCGCCAACCTACCAGTCGGGAGTCGATACCGGCGCCTGGATCTGGAAGGAGCACTTCGACGGGCCTTATTTCCTGCGCGTTTCCAGCGCCGACCCACTCGATCTTGAAATCGCCGCGGTCGCCGACCATCCGCTAACCGCGGGCGGCTGGTTCTTGAGCGGAAGCGACGTGTTGACCACCACCAGCAGCGGTGCGCGCCTGAGCGCCCAGGTGTTCGCCGGAGAAAAAGGTTTGATCCTGGCCATGCCGGCCGCGGCGCAGCTGCTCGTCGACCTGCGCCTAGATGACAAGGTCCTGCCGCAGCGCTTCCGCTCCGGTGCCGCCGCCGACCCGATGCAGCTGGCTGGCTGGGTGGTTCCCTCGACCAATCTGCGGCTCACCGGCGGTACCTTTACCCCTGACCTCGGGCTCAGTCTGCGTTCCCACTCCGGTGGCGCCCAATTGAAAGCGGTGTGGGATGGCTACGGAGGGGTGGAGCACCGCTCCAAGGTCGCCGTGTTCAGCGCCGAAACTCCCCTGGCGATGACCGCCACCAAGCTGGAAGCAGACGACGTCGCCTTGCAGACGCCTTCCGGCATCGTCGTGACCGGTACTGCTGATGCAGCCGGAACCGACCTGATCGAGATCGACCTCCCGGGTCCCACCGATCTCGGCATTCTGTGGCAGCAGGATTCGCTCTTCCAGCCCCACCGCGTCTCCGCGCCCCGTCTGGGCAAAGCGGGAGCGGTGCTGGTGCCGCGATCCACGCCTTATGGCGATCCGCTGCTCGACCCGAACCTGGACCGCGTCCTGGCTTTGTGGAATACCGAGAACAGCGGTGACTGGTTCCTGCGCCTGACCGGTGGAACTGGTGGGGGTTTTCCTCGGTTCTCGGGGGTCCTGGCTTCCGACCAGCCACTGATGCAATACACCGAGATCGATCTCGAAGGAAGCGACGTCCTCGACACCCAGGATCCGTATCGCATCGTTTTCGATTTCGAGACGATCAGTGGCCGCTTCGACGGCGTTGACCTGGTATACCCGGTGGGAACTATTCTGCGTCTAGAGCAAAGCGTCGTGACCGGAGCCGAACCGCCGTTGGCGATCGGCGCCGAGCGCTGGCCGGTGCTTAATCTGCCGCTCGACCTGGCGGGCTGGTAGATTCGCCTGCGTGCGGATCCCTCTATCCCACGGCTGCATCCGTGACCTGCGCATGGATGACCTGGCCAGCCTGGTCCATCATGCCGACGATCATGATATCTGGATGCAGTTGCGCGACCGCTTTCCTCATCCCTACACCGAGGAGGACGGGCGACGCTGGCTGAGTTCCGAGATGGTCAAGGAACCGCGCCGCAGTTTTGCCCTCGATATCGGCGGCAAAATGGTGGGGGCGATCGGCCTGGTCCCAGGAACCGACGTCGAGCGCATCGGCGCCGAGATCGGTTATTGGTTGGGTACGGAACACACCGGCGCTGGGTTCACTACCGAAGCGGTGACCGCCTTCACGCGCTGGACCATCGCCGAGTTCCGCCTGCACCGCGTTTGCGCGATTCCATTCGCGCGCAATGCTGCCTCGTGCCGGGTGCTCGAAAAAGCGGGTTTTCAATTGGAAGGGACGATGCGCAACAGCGCGCTGAAGCAGGGCGAATTGCTCGACCAACTGCTCTATGCGCGGGTGGTGCCGGAACGCGGCGTCAGCCTCTGACCAGGATTTCGTCGGCCACCAGACTGTTGACGAAATCCGCCAACGAGGCGGGATCGGCGCCGTGGCGGCGGGCGATGTCGGCGAAACCGGCGCAAGGCAAGGGTTGTTCGGCGGCCACCAACAGGTCGGCCACCGGCGCCGAAAGCACCTCCGGCTGCGCCGACGGCAGTGCGTAGGGATTGTCCTTGGCCTTGACCTCGACCAACAGGTTCTCGCGCATCTTGCCGGGATCGTTCCAATGCGGACGCGCTCCGCCCTCGCTCATCTGCAGGTGCAAAGCGGAGGCGTGGTCCAGGGTGCCTTCCGGCAGGCTGAGCAAGGAAACGTGAGGCGCCAGGATCACGTGCTGCGGCGGCGGTGGCGGCCGTTGCCAGCGGCGCCGGCGCGCTTCGGCGAGGCCGGCCTCTAAGCGCGCCACCGGAGCGGCGGCAGGATCGGCTTCATCCAGCGCGGCCCCGGCGGCGTAGCGGCCGAAGGCCAGCGGCAGCGGCAGGTCCTGGCGCAGGGCCAGATGCAGTTCTTTCGAGACCGCGAAGCCGTCCAGCACCTTCTGCGGCTGCGCGCAACAGGCCAGGAACAGTCGGTACTCGAGCGAGGCGTTGCCGAGCACCTGCAGACGCCGGCGCCCGTCGGCGTCGGCCTCAATCGCCACCGGGTCAAGCCGCTGCAGCAGCGCCAGGTCGTCGGCGGCAAGCCCGGTGGTGGCAATCGCGAGGGCGTCGCCGGCCAGCACTCCGGCGGCGAAGCCGGAGTCCATCTGCATGCGGAACAGCGTGCGCTGGAGGCGGCGGAAATCAGTCATGCCGGATTGCGGGTGGAGACGCCGGAGCAGCCCGGAAAGCTGCGGTCGAGACGCGCGCGCAACCGTTCGAACAACGGCAGCACCTGTTCGCGCGGATTGCGCTCGCACTCGAACACCACCGCCTTGAGGTTGACCGCGCGCGGCAGCAAAGCGTCGAGCAGCGCCCAGCTCTCGTCGAGGATGTCGCAGCCGTGATCGTCGTCGACGAAGGTGCGCTGCTTGAATTCGAAGCGGCGTCCGCCGGCGAGGTGCATTTCGACGATTCGGTCAGCGGGCAGGCATTCGATTGCGTGCAGCGCGTCGTAGCCGTGCACCAGTTGGTAGATGGCGAGATGCGAGACGTCGATCAGCAGGCCGCAATCGGCTTGCTCGGCCACGTTGGCGTAGTAGTCGGCCAGGTGCATGCGTCCCACAAAAACGTGCGCAGGAGGATTCTCGGGAACCACCTCCATGCCGGTCCATTTGCGCATGCGGCGGACGCTGGTGGCCATCTCGGTGGCGGATTCCGGTTCCAGAACGGGCGGCACCAGGGTGCCGTGGCCGAGATCGCGCGCACCGACGTGCCACAGACCGGCGTCGCCGCACAGCCAGCGCGCGCCGATGCGGCCGGCCAGTTCGGCGGTGTCCCGGCACCACTCTTCGCTGACGTCTTCGCTTTCTTCGAGGTTGACGTCGAGAAAGTGGTAGGTGGTCGGCCTGCCGTCGGCCACCCAGGCGCGGGTGGTGTCGTCCACGCCGCGTTCCAGGTCGGCGCCGACCTCGAGGAACTCGATCAGATCGGGGCGCTCGTGAGCCAGTGCAAGGCTGTCCAGACCTTGGGCGGCGGCGCCGAACTCGGTGGAAATGCCGAGACCCAGCCAGGGCAATCGAGCCACCCTGTCGGCAAAGTCCGGCGTTTCGTTCGAGGGGCGGGCCACGAAACGATTCTAGGAACGCCCCCGCCACGCCGTGTCCAGGTCTATTCCAGGCCGGTGATGCTGCCGTCGGCAGTGAGGTCGAAATCGAAGGCGCGCGGTCGGCGCGGCAGCCCGGGCATGCGGAAGATGGTTCCGGTCAAGGCAACCAGGAAGCCGGCGCCGGCGTTGACCTGGACGTTGCGCACGACGATGTCGAAACCTAGTGGGCGCCCCAATTTGGCCGCATCGTCGCTGAGCGAACCCGGAACCTTGGCGATGCATACCGGCAGTTCCGCGTATCCGGAGTCCACCGCGCGGAGGATTTCGCGGCGCGCGATGGTGGTGAATTCGACCCGCTCGGCGCCGTAGATCTGGGTGGCAACCGCGCCGATCTTGTCCTCGACCGATTGTTCGAGCGCGTACATGGTCTTGAGCGGAGTGGGGGAGCCTGAGGCCGCCTGCTTGACCGCGGCGGCCAGCTCGACCGCACCGGCGCCGCCGTCGGCGTGATGGCTGGCCACCGCGAAGGGCAGGTCGAGTTCCGAACAGCGCCGGCGCACCACCTCGATTTCTTCGTCGCTGTCGCTGGCGAAGCGGTTCAGCGCGACCACTGCAGGCTTGCCGTAGAGGCCCACGTTTTCGGCGTGCTTGTCGAGGTTGGGAAGGCCGGCCGCCACCGCTTCGGCGTTGGGCTGGTCGAGGGCATCCTTGGCCACGCCGCCGTGCATCTTGAGCGCGCGGATGGTGGCGACGAGCACGATGGCATCCGGGTTGAGGCCGGCGCTGCGGCACTTGATGTCGAGGAATTTTTCCGCGCCGAGGTCGGCGCCGAAACCAGCTTCGGTGATGGTCCAGTCGGCGAAGTGCATGGCCATGCGCGTGGCCAGTACCGAATTGCAGCCGTGGGCGATGTTGGCGAAGGGTCCGCCGTGGACGAAGGCTGGGGTGCCTTCGAAGGCCTGAACCAGATTCGGATGCAGCGCGTCGCGCAACAAGGCGAGCATGGCGCCGGTGGCACCCAGCTGCCCGGCAAGCACCGGCTGGTTGTCATAGGTGTAGGCCACCAGGGTGCGGTCGATGCGCGCGCGCAGGTCCTCGGGATCTTGCGCCAGGCACAGGATCGCCATGACCTCGGAGGCGGCGGTGATGTCGAAGCCGCCCTCGCGTGGCACGCCCTGCGCTGGCCCGCCGAGCCCGGTCACAATCTGGCGCAGGCTGCGGTCGTTCATGTCCATGACCCGGCGCCACATCACCTTGCGCGGATCGATGCCGAGTTCATTGCCGAAATGCAGGTGGTTGTCGAGCAACGCCGCGAGCAGGTTGTTGGCCGCGCTGATGGCGTGGAAGTCGCCGGTGAAATGCAGGTTGATGCGGTCCAGCGGCATGATCTGGCTGTGACCGCCGCCGCAGGCGCCGCCCTTGACGCCCATGCACGGGCCCAGGCTCGGCTCGCGCAGCGCCAGACATACCGAGTCGCCGAGCCGGGTGAAGGCCTGGCCGAGGCCGATGGTGGTGGTGGTCTTGCCTTCGCCGGCGGGCGTCGGGGTGATCGCCGAGACCAGGATCAGCTTCTGTTGCTGGCGCTCACGCGGTCGCTCCAAGGCGCGAATATGGACCTTGGCGATGTCGTGGCCGTAGGGAAGCAAGTCTTCATCGGCGATCCCCAGAGGAGTCGCAATGTGTTGGATCGGGCGCGCCTGATACTGGCGGGCAATGTCTGCGTCGGATGGCATGGCCGGGGAGTGTAGCGGTTTTGGCGCGACGCTACCGTGGCCAGCGACGCGCTTGACCGGTCCCGGCCACGCCGTCAAGAACCTCCGCGTTCCTCCTCTCCGACCTCGGCATGCAAGTTCTGATCATCATCGCGGTCATCGCCGCCATCGCGGCGATCGCCTATTTCGCCTGGAAGGCCGAACAGAAGCGTCAGGCCGCGTTTCGTGAGTGGGCGGCGCAACACGGCTGGAGATATTCTCCGCAACGCGACCGCGGGATCCGTGACCGCTTCTCGTTTCTCGACCGCCTGCGCCAAGGTTCGAACCGCTATGCCTTTCACGTGCTGCGCGGCGAATGGAAGGGTTTCGAAGCGGTTGCCTTCAGTTACCACTACGAGACCTACAGCACCGACAGCAAGGGCAACCGGCAGACACATCATCATCATTTTGGTGTGGCCACGATCCGTATCGAAAAGTCCTTCTCCGAAGTCCGCATCCATCCGGAGAGTTTCTTCCACCGTATCGGCCAAGCTCTTGGCGTGCAGGACATCGACTTCGAATCGATTGAATTCTCCAAGGCATTCGTGGTCAAGGCCGAGGACAAGAAGCTCGCCTACGACTTCTGTCACACCGGCATGATGGAATACCTCCTGGAGCGGCGCAGCACCGCGCTGGAACTCGACGGCGAGTGGCTGGCGGTCTACGACCGCCACAAACTGGAACCGCACGAAATCGAGTCCTATCTGGACGCTCTGGTCGAGACCCGCGCGCTGATGCCCGGATACCTGTTCCGCGATTGAGGGCCGGCGCCTAGAATCGTCCCGCAGATGAAAGTGATCGCCGTACTGGTGGTGGTGCTCCTGATCGGCTTCGGCGTCGTCATGAACGTCTGGCTGGGCAGCCACGAAAAAGACTGACCTTCAAAACCAATGACTACTCTCCTCATCACCCTTGGTGTCGTCCTGATCCTGGCAGTGGTCCTGGTCGCGATGTACAACGGCCTGGTTTCGATCCGCAACCAGTGCGACGAAGCCTGGTCCAACGTCGACACCGAACTGAAACGGCGCTACGACCTGATCCCCAATCTGGTAAGCACCGCCAAGGGCTACGCCAAGCACGAACGCGAGCTGCTGGAAAAGGTCACCGAAATGCGTGAAAAGGCCGCCAGCAACAACGGCTCGCTGGCTTCCCAGGCGCAAGACGAAATGCAGCTGCAGTCCGCCCTCGGCCAGCTCATGGTGCGCCTCGAGGCCTATCCCGACCTCAAGGCCAGCCAGAACTTCCTCGAGCTGCAGCAGGAACTCGCCAACACCGAAAACCGCATCCAGTCGTCGTTGCGCTTCTTCAACGGCAACGTGCGCGAGTGCAACAACAAGGTGCAGCAGTTCCCCTCGAACATCATCGCCAACATGTTCGGATTCGGGCTGCGCGAGTTCTTCGAGTTGGATATCCCCGAGGCGCGCGTCGCCCCCAAGGTCGAGTTTTAGGGTACAACGGGCCTCCAGAACGGCTGGCGGCTTTCTTGGTGAAAGCCCCTTGGATTTGCCCGATCCCGCTTTATACTCACCTCACCGCCTTGTGCGGTACACCGAAAGGTGCCATCTGAGGGGATGGAGTAAGCAGTCCCGGTTCCGCCGGGGCTGCTTTTTTTTGCTCTGCCCCAGACACTGGACCTGATCCTGATCAACCATGTTCACCGAAGCCGACTTCGAGCTGTTCCAGCCCCGTTTCCAGGCCGATCCGGAGTGGAACGGCCGCCGCTTGGAGCTGCGCCGGAGGCTCCAGGCGGTGGGCGACGAAGCACGCGCTGATCTCGCCGCGCAGGGCATCGCCCTCGACCGCCGCGAGAGCCTGCACCACCCGCACGCCAGCAATCGCAAACGGGTGCGCCGCCAGCGCACCATGCTGTTCCGCGACAAGAAGGCCAAGAAGGCCCTGCAGGGCTTCCTCGGCCGCGATCTCGGACGAGACCTGGACTCGGCGCTGAAGAACGTGCACTTCCAGGTCGGGCTCGACCACCAGCAGGCGTGGTGGGGCCTGCGCATCGATCCCAGCGCCTGGTACGACCTCAACGTGCTCCTGAAACGGGCCGAGGAGGGCCCGGGGCGCGCGCAG
>JAJFFB010000183.1 GCA_021776925.1 Planctomycetota bacterium
CACCGGCAGCATCGTTTCCGACCAGAATTGGTTCCAAGTCATTCCTGCTACCCTGGAACCCGGAGACATCCTTGACACTTCCAATCCGAAGGAAGTGCACTACGACTTCACAGTGGACGGCAACGACGTCGACGGTTTCGACTTCCTGTTTCCGCTTGAGGCCACCCAGGACGTCGACCTGAAAGGTCCTGGAGTGGACCCGGTGCAGTGGATCCGGGTCGGCGAAGAGCGCTGGCAGATCAATCAGGTGCCCTTCTCGATCAGCGGCTGGTAGGCCAGCCCTTGCAGAGGGTTGATCCGCTGCCGCGGGCAATCCCCTGCGCTGAGTGGTCAGGCCGGGGTCGGCGGTTCGTTCTCGAATGGCGGGCGTTGCGCCCAGCTGCTCCGCGTTGTGGGCTGGCGCAGGACCATCCACCAGAGGAACAGTGCGGTGATGGCGGGCGGCCACAGCCAGCTGGCGTAGGCCGGTATCGAAGCGCTGAGGTCGACCAGCTGGCCGTCGCCCGGGTACACCCCGAGGCCGACCAGCCCTGGCACCCGGTAGATGTAGTACATGGATACCGCCGCCGCGGCGAAGACGCGATCGAGGTGCGACAGACGGCGGCCGTTGCGGCGCAGCGGCGAGGCCATGCCGAAACCGTGCCACAGAACCAGATAGAGGGCAAAGGAGACCAGCATGCCGCCCAACGGCCAGGCGTAGATCGAGGCCAGGTGCGACCAGCCTTCGCTACCGTGGTAATCCGGCACCTGGAACCAGCCCCAGATGAAACCGGCGAAACCGCCGACCATCAGATCATGGCGCCAGCGATGGGGGACGTCGTCGTCGGAACTGCCGAGGTGCTGCTCCGGAGTGGAGTCGGGGCAGGTCTCGACGCAGCGCGCACAGGCGTGGCAGTGCGCGTTCTTCGGCCCCCACGCCGGGCGGCTGCCATATAGGGATTCGACCGGGTGCACCGGGCACAGACCCGAGCACCAGGCGCTCTTCCATTCGTAGACGCTGCCCATGACCAGGGCTACGGCACCCAGACCAAGCAGGGCGAGGGCGCTGGCCAGACCACTGGTGTCCATGATCACGTGGCGTAGCGGCACCAGCAGCAGCAGCAGGACGACCGCGGCCAGGTGCAGGCGCGCAGATAGGCGCGGTGACACCGCCCGGCGGCGGCTGAGGCCGAGGTGGCGCGGCAGCAGCGCGCTGCTGGCCAGCGGACAGATGTTGCGCCACAGGCCCGGGGCGAAGACCAGCAAGGCCGGCGCCGCTGGTATGAGCACGTTCCACAACGCGTGGATGCCGATCGTGGGGGCCCAGATCAGCAGCGCGATCAGGGCCAGGCCGAGCAGCCACAGAACGACCTGCAAGGTGCGCCATACACGGTGCTGGGTGGGTGGCAGAAAGGGCGTGGAAGAGGCCGCGGACGAGGCCGCTGGAGGAGAACTCGGCACCATGGGGTCTACTAACCCCAATTTCGCGCGCGGACACTATGATAAATATCATATGTTCGATCTCGTCCACCTGCGCGTGGCGACCCCGTGGTCCTTCCACTGGGGCGCCTCCAAGGTCGAAGATCTGGCCGCGCGCGCGGCCGAACGGGGCATCGGCGTCCTCGGCGTCGCCGACTTCAACGGCGCCTGGGGCGCGCTGCCTTTTCAGAACGCCTGCGAGCGCCACGGCGTGCGGCCGCTGTTCGGCGCGCGCCTGCGCGTGGCCGGGGTGTCGCTGCAGGCGCTGGCGCTCGACGAAGAGGGTTGGGCGGCGCTGTGCCGGCTGCTGACCAAGTTCGCCTTCGCCGGGGTGCCGAGCGAAGCCGCGGCCAGCGCGGTCGGCCGTTCCCGCCAGCTGGTCGAATGGCTGGCGGCGGAAAGCGCGCGCGGGCTGGCGCTGCTGGCCAGCGACGAGGTGCTGCTGCGCGCATTGCGCGAGGCGCGCGGGCCTGAAGACCTCTACGTGCGCGTGCGCCCGCTGGCCGGCGGCGGCCCCGGCATGGAGTTGGCGCGCGCCCTGCAGTTGCCGGCGGTGGCGGCGCCGACGGTGGCCTTCGCCGACCGCGCCGACCACGTCCGCCACAAGCTGCTGGTGGCGATCGGCGCCAACACCAACTTCAGCCGCCTGCACGAAAGTCCGGCGGCGCGCAAGCTGGCGCCGCCGAGCGCGTGGCTGCTCGATCGCGAGCACCTGGAACTGGCCTATCGTTACGCCCCCGAGGCCTTGCGCGGTGCCGCCGAACTGGCCGCGCGCTGCGACTGGCGCATCCCCACCGGGGTGCCGCGGCTGCCGCGTTTTCCGGTGCCGCACGGGCGTTCGGCGCAGGCACACCTGGCGCGTCTGTGTCAGCGCGGGCGCCGCCGCCGGCGCCTGCAATGGACGCCGCTCTACGCCGAGCAATTGCAGCGCGAACTCGCTTTGATCGCCGAGCAGGGCATGGCCGACTACTTCCTGATCGTCGCCGACATCGTGCGCTGGTCGCGCGAGCAGCGCATCCACAGCTGCGGCCGCGGGTCGGCCGCCAACAGCCTGGTGTCCTATCTGCTCGGCCTGACTCACGTCGATCCGGTGCGCCACGACCTGTGGTTCGATCGCTTCATGAACCGCGGCCGCAGCGACTTCCCCGACGTCGACCTCGACTTCGCCTGGGACGAGCGCGACCGCGTGCTCGATTACGTCTACCGCCGTCACGGGCGCGAGCGCGTGGCGATGATCAGCACCCACCAGACCTTCGCCGCGCGTGGTGCGGTGCGCGAGCTGGCCAAGGCGGTGGGAGTGCCGGCGGCCGAGATCGGGCCGGTCACGCGCGCGCTGCCGTGGCACCGCTCGGGCGCGCTCGACCCCGAAGAATTGCGCCGCCACCCCAAGGCGCGGCGTCTGCCGCTCGACGCCGAGCCGTGGCGCAGCATCCTGCACCACGCCGGCAGCCTCGACGGTTTCCCGCGCCACCTCGGCGTGCACGCCGGCGGCATCGTGCTGGCTCCGGCGCCGCTGACCGACCACCTGCCGCTGCAACCGGCCAAGAAGCAGACCGAGGACGGCGCGGTGGTGATCACGCAGTGGGACATGGATCCGGTCGAAGACGCCGGCCTGCTCAAGATCGACCTGCTCGGCAACCGCGGCCTGGCGGTGATCCGCGACGCGGTGCAGCAGGTGCGCCGCGGCACCGGTCTGCAACTCGACTTCGCCCGCGTCGACCCGCAGCGCGACGCGCGCACCCGCGACCGCATCGAGGCCGGCGACACCATGGGCTGCTTCTACATCGAGTCGCCGAGCATGCGCAGCCTGTTGCAGAAGCTGCGCTGTCGCGACTTTCCGACCCTGGTCGCGGCGTCGTCGATCATCCGCCCCGGCATCTCGCAGTCGGGCATGATGCGCGCCTACATCGAGCGTTTCCATCACGTGCGCGCGCACGGCGAACACCAGGACTCCTGGTACGTGGCGCCCGAGCTGCGCGCGCTGTTGCACGAGACCTACGGCGTGATGACCTACCAGGAAGACGTGCTCAAGGTCGCGCAGCACCTCGCCGGCATGAGCGCTGCCGACGCCGACGGCCTGCGCCGCGGCATGTCGAAGAAACGCGCCTATCAGCGCATCGCCGCGTGGCAGCAGCAGTTCGTCGCCGGAGTGATGCGGCCACGGCCGCAGGGTCCGGCACTCGACGCCGAGGTCGCGCAGGAGTTGTGGCGGCAGATCGAGTCCTTCTCGGGCTACTCCTTCTGCAAGGCGCATTCGGCGAGCTTCGCCGAGGTCTCCTTCCGTTCGGCCTATCTGCGCGCGCACCATCCGGCCGAGTTCATGGCCGCGGTGCTGCGCAACTACGGCGGTTACTACTCGACCTTCGCCTACCTCGCCGAGAGCCGCCGCATGGGGCTGGGACTGCGTCTGCCGTGTGTGAACCGCGGCGGCGCCAGTTTCGAAAGCCGCGGCGACGCGGTGCAGGTCGGGCTCGGCCAGATCCAGGGCCTGAACAGTAACGGCGTGCGCGCGCTGCTCGCCGAACGTCAGCACGGCGGCGCTTTCCGTGATCTCGAAGACTTCGCCGCGCGCGTGCGCCCGCAGCCGAAGGAACTCGAAGCGCTGGTGCGCGCCGGCGCTTGCGACGGCTTCGACGACGGCCTCAACCGCGCCGGGCGCATGCGCTGGTCGGCGTTGTACGCGCGTCGCCAACGCGCGCTGGCCGGCGGCCTGTTCGCGCGCGAGGCGGTGCCGCCGCCGCCGGCGGCCGAAGAGTTCAGCCGCCGTGACCTGCTCAAGCACGAAGCCGACGCGCTCGGTTTCCTGGTCAGCGCGCACCCGCTCAGTCTGCACGGCGAGCGCATCCGCGCCGCGGGTGCGGTGGCGGCGTCGCGGCTGCGCGAGTTCGTCAACCAGCGCGTGCGTCTGATCGGCTGGCAGGTCACGCAGAAACCGATCCGCACCAAGGACGGCAAGGCGATGGTCTTCCTCAGCTTCGAGGACACCACCGCGCTGTACGAGACGGTGATCTTCCCGCACGCCTACCAGCGGCTGGCGCCGTGGACACTGACCCGCGGCCCCTACCTGGTCGAGGGTATTGTGCGCGACGAGTACGGTGCGCTGACCGTCGAGGTCGACCAATTGCAGCTGCTGCACCACACGAGTTGACCTTGGTGACTGGGTCGGAGCCACGCGCTAGGCTCGGGTATGGAATCCAGACACGCACTGTGGGTGGTCGGCGGACTGGCGCTGCTGACCGGTTTTGCACTGAGTGCGCCGTTGTGGAAGGGGCCTGCGCCCACCACCGACCTCGCCGGCCTGCCGCAACAGCTCGAAGCTCTGCAGGGCAGCGTCGAAGCGCTCACCCGGCAGTTGCAGCGCGGCAAACCTACGGACGGTGCGTCTGCCGAGCGTGGACCGGCGCGCCCGCAGGCCTTGCCGCTCACGGGTGGCCGACAGCCCGATCTGGAGCCGGTGCTGCGCGAGCTGAGCGAAGCGCTGACCTTGTTGCGCAAGAGCCAGACCAGCGGCGGCGGCGGCGGCCAGCGCGGGATCCGTCTGCAGCGCGACAGCAAACCGGATCCGGACTGGAACCTATTGCTGCCGCTGGCGCGGGCGCTCGGCGAGGACGACGAGGCCGGCGCGCGCCGCGTGCACTTCCTGACCCCGGTCGAAGTCCTGGAGAAGTTCGGACCGCCCGAACACGTCTACCTCTCCGACCACGGCCCGCGCTGGGAATGGCGTCTGCTCGATGCCGAGCAGCCCGACGGCGATGAAAAGGCCTTTGTCTCGATGACCTTCACCGACGGCTACGTCGCTCGTGCTTGGGGGGGGTGAACGAGGAAGAGTGAACCGTTCAGTGAACAACAACCGAGACCACCGGGGTGACCAGGCCTTGCTGTGCTGCCTGGAACCAGAGGCGGCGGCCCAGCAGCCACAGCGGCAGGCGGGTGTCCCAGGCTATGCGGCCTTTGGGGCTGCTCAGGTGCATGCTTATCGGGCGGAAGGCGCCGGCGAGGTCGAGTTGCACGCCGAAATCGGGCACGTCGGTGCTGCCCAGGCCGATCAGGCTGACCCACAGTCCGGTCGGGTGGCGCGGGCGCAGATGGTAGGCCAGCGCGGCGCTGCGTTCGCCGGCGACCGGATTGACCACCGCCAGGCCGAAGGGGGCGCCGGAGTAGATCCGCGCCAGGCCGCCGTTGGCGCCGTTGAGGTCGGAACCGGGGGCGCCGGCGAGGACGTCGCCGTGACGATCGCCGTTGACGTTGCCGGCGGCGGCCACTGCGGTGCCGAGGCGGTCGCCGTCGGCGTCGCCCTCGAAGCGCTGCAGCAGCGCCGCGTTGGCACCTGAGTAGAAACGCACCTCCCCGCGTTCTGCGTGGGCGCCGGCATCGCCGACCACTAGGTCATCGACCTGGTCGTGATCGAGGTTGGCGACGCCGGCCACCGCGCCGGCGGGTCCGGCGAGGGTGGCGAGCAGGGCGCCGCTGCCACCGCTGTAGACGCGCGCGGCGTCGTCAGCGCCGATGATCAGATCGGGCAGACCGTCGCCGTCGAGGTCGCCGGTGGCGGCGATCGCCTGGCCGAAGTGCGCTCCGGCGGCAGGTCCGTTCCAGGTGCGCAGCAAGCTGCCGTCTTTGGCCGAGTAAAGGTAGACGCGCCCGGCCTCGGCGCCGGCGCTGCTGTCGAGTTCGGCGCCGATCAGGATCTCGGCGAAGCCGTCGCCGTCGAGGTCGCTGATCGAGGAAACCGCGCGGCCGAAACCGTCGGCGGCGAGGGTGCCGTCGTAACGGCGGATCCAGGTGCCGTCCTGTCCGGAAAGCAGCCACACGAATCCGCTATGAACGCCATCGGCCGGTTCCCACGGCGCGCCGACCAGCAGGTCGCGGTGGTCGTCGAAATCGACGTCGTCGATGAACGCCAGCGACATGCCGAAACGCGGGTTGACGTCGCCCGGCAGGTCCTGCGACGCCATGATGTAGAGCAGCGGACCATTGCCGGCGTAGACGAAGACCGCGCCGTCGAAACCGGCGCCGGAAAAGCCGAAGGGGGCCCCCACGGCCAGGTCGTCGAATTCGTCATTGTCGAGGTCGCCGAGGTTGGTGACCGACACGCCGTAGCCGCTTTCGGCGTCGCCCCAGAAGCGATGGATCAACGAGCCGTCGAAGCCCGAGAAGATGCTGGCGTTGGTGGTGAGGGTGCCGGGGCGGCCGACGAACACGTCGTCGTAGCCATCCCCATCCTGGTCGCCGGCGGTGCACATCGAGAAGCCGAATCCGTCCTCCCCGCTTCGTCCGAACAGGTCGTGGAAGACCTGCTGGCCGGAAAGAGAAGGAGCACCGCACAGCACCGCCAGGAACAGGCGGAGTGGTGGTCTGCGCATGAAGACCAAGCTACCACAGGAGCCGCGGGGAAGTCGCTAGCGGATGACCACCTCGAAGACGTCGGTGACCAGGGCGTCCTGGGCGATCTGCAGCCAGACGCGCTTGCCCTGCAGGGCCAATGGCAGCCAGCGGATCCATAGGATGCGGCCGCGCCCATCACTCAGGTCGAGAGGGGTCAGGCGTACCGCGCTGTCGAGGCCGAGGTCGAGGTCGAACTCGGGTGCGTAGGTGCTTCCCGGTCCGCTCAGGCTGCCCCACAGACCGGTCGGATGCAGCGGGCGCAGATGGTGGCCGCGCGCCGCGCCGCGCTCGCCGGCGACCGCGTGGAGGGTGGTGGTGCGGAAGGGTACCCCGGAATAGACCCGGGCCAGACCGCCGTCGGTGCCGTTGAGGTCGGAGCCCGGTGCCCCGGCGACCAGATCGGAGTGATCGTCGCCGTTGACTTCGCCGGCGTGGGCCAGCGCGGTGCCCAGCCGGTCCCCAGGCGCATCGCCGAAGAACTCTTGCAGCGACGCGCCCGTGCGCACCGAGATCACCCGTACCACACCGGCATTGGCGGCGCCGCCGCTTGGGTCGGCGCAGGCGATGTCGGTGAAGCCATCGTGGTCGACGTCGGAAACCTGGGCCAGCGCAGCGGCGCGACCGGGAATCTGCATCAGCAGCGTGCCAGTGGCGGAAGAGTGCAGATGGACGGCGTCGTCGGCGGCGACGGCGAAGTCTGGCAAGGTGTCAGCGTCGAGGTCGACGCTGGCCGTCACCGCCTGGCCGAAATGTACACCGGGGCCGGGGCCGACCACGCTCAGCAGCAAGCCGCCGTCGGTTCCCGAGTACAAGTCGACACGCCCGGCCGCGATTCCCTGGGCATCATCCTGCGCCGCGCCGACCAGGATGTCGGCGGCGCCGTCGCCGTTGACGTCGCCAATCGCGGCGACGGCGCGGCCGAAGCCGTCGACCTGGGTCGCTCCGTCGATGCGCCGCAGAAGCGTGCCGTCGGCGCCGGAGAGCACCCAGACCGCGCTGCGGTGGACGCCATCGGCAGGCTCCCACGGTGCGCCGACCAACAGCTCGCGCAGTCCGTCTCCGTCGAGATCATCGATAGGCGCCAGCGCGCTGCCGAAGCGCGGATTGGGATCCGCGGCCAGGTTGGAGGATGCCACCGAGTAGAGCAGCGCGCCGCCTCCGGAATAGACGAAAACCGCGCCGTCGAAGCCCGCACCCGAGAGCAGGAAGGGACTGCCTACGGCTAGCTCGTCGCGGCCATCGCCGTCGAGGTCGCCGAGGTTGGCAAGCGCGGTGCCAAAGCCGCTTTCGGCGTCGCCCGGGAAGCGTTGCAGCAGCGAGCCGTCGAAACCGGAGTACACGCTGGCGCTGGAAGTGAGGGCGCCCGGGCGGCCGACGAAGACGTCGTCATAACCATCTCCGTCCTGGTCGCCGGCGGTGCCCACCGCATAGCCGAAGCCGTCTTCGCCGCTTTGGCCGGTCAGGTCATGAAAGACCTGCTGGCTGTTCAGGGAAGGAGCACCGCACAGCAACGCCACCCACAAGAGGAATCGCGATTTGCGCATGCCGCCCAGACTAACCTCTGAAGCGAATCAGGGCTTGCCTCGTTCAGGTGCCGGTCTCTGCGCCGCCCGGACCGTTTTCAGCGGCGGTGGCGCCTTGTTCTGCCGCGGCAACCGCCAGCCGCACGGCCAGCGCGGTGTCGGGAGTGACCGAGATCGAGGTGATGCCGCACTCAACCAGGAAGGCCGGGATCTCGTCCGGATAGTCCGACGGCGCCTGTCCGCAGATGCCCACTTCAAGGCCGCGCGCGCGGAAGCGCTGGATCGCTTCGCGGATCATGATGCGCACCGCCGGCGATCTCGCGTCGACCGGATGCGCGTAGTTCTCGAGGTCGTCGCGCGACACCGCGTAGACCGTCTGCACCAGGTCGTTGGAACCGATCGAGGCGCCGTCGAGGTCCATCGCGTCGATGAAACGCTCGGCTTCGATGATGTTGGAGGGTAGTTCCACCATCAGGAACAAGGGCACCCCGGCCTCGGCGCCAAGGCCGCGGTCGGCGAGCAGTTGCTTGACCTCGGCGCCCTCTTCCGGGGTGCGGCAGAAGGGCACCATCAATTGCAGGTTGTCGAGGCCGAGGCGGCGCCGCACCAGACGCAGCGCGTCGCATTCCATTTCGAAGGCCGGCAGGAAGCACGGGTCGACATAGCGCGAAGCCCCGCGCCAGGCGATCATCGGATTCTCTTCCACCGGTTCGAACAAACGGCCGCCGAGCAGTTCTCGGTATTCATTGGACTTCAGGTCGGAGAGGCGCACCAGCACCGGCCGTGGGTGGAAGGCGGCGCAGATCAGGCCGACGCCTTCCATGACGCGTTCGACGAAAAACTTGCGCTTGTCGGCGAAGGACGAGGTGCGGCGATCGATGGCGCCGAGCATGGCCCGGAAGTCTTCCTTGTCCTGTTTCTCCAGCGCATCGGCGAAGGGCAGCAGTTCGGCAGCGAGTTTGCCCCGGTCGAGGTATTCGCCCAATTCCCGGCGGTACAGCAGCGCCAGCGGATGCACCCCGACTTCGGAAGTGAGAATGAATTCAAGCCGTGCCAGGCCGACGCCGTCGACCGGCAGCTGCGAGTCGGTCAGCGCCTTGGCCGGGAAGCCGACGTTGAGCTTGATCTTGGTCTTGAGGCGCTGTTTCAGGTCGATGTGGTGGCGTTCGATCTCGAACTCATGAATCCCGGCGAAGACCAGCGCCTGATCGCCTTCGGCGCAGGTGCCGGTGACCTCCTGCTGCGGCTGCAGCCTGCGCGTGGCGTCCTCGCAGCCGACCACCGCCGGAATGCCGAACTCGCGCGCTATGATCGCCGCGTGCGAGGTGCGCCCGCCCTTTTCGGTGATGATCAACGAGGCGTCTTTCATCATCGGCTCCCAGTCGGGCGTGGTCATCGAAGTGACCAGCACGTCGCCGCGGTCGAAGACGCGTTCGGCGGCAGGAATGTCCTCGAGGTGTTCGCCAGCGACCAGGCGGTTGCGCAGTTGGCGCTTGCGCACGATGACCTCTTCGTAGTCGCGGTACATGCGCACCTTGCCGGCGCCGATGCGCGTGCCGACCGCCTGGCCGGTGGCCAGCACCTGATCCTCGGCCTGCAGCCTGGCGACCAGTTGCGGCTCCATGCGGTAGCGCACCAGGCACGCCTCTTCGGCCTGCGCGTGCACGGTCTCGGGCCGCGCCTGGACGATGAACAATTCCTGGCTGCGCCCGTCCTTGGCCCACTCGATGTCCATTGGCTGGCCGTAGTGGTCCTCGATCTGCAAGGCCATGCGCGCCAGGTCGAGAATCTCTTCCTGGGTCAGCGACCAGTCGCGGCGCCGCGCCGAAGTCACGTCGATGCTTTCGGTGAATTCTCCGGCGCCTTGTCCGCCGTAGACCATCTGGATGTCCTTGGCGCCGAGGAAGCGGTGCACGATCGCGCGGTGGCCCTGGCGCAGACCCTCTTTCCATACGGTGAAGTGGTCCGGGGAAACGCTGCCCTGCACCACCAGCTCGCCGAGCCCGTAGGACGAAGAAATGTGCACCACGCCGCGGTGGCCGGAGTCCGGATCCAGCGTGAACATGACTCCGGAGGTGGCCAGGTCGCTGCGCACCATCTTCATCACCACCACCGCCAGCGCGGCCTGCAACGGATCCATGGCGCGCGACAACTGGTAGGACACCGCGCGTTCGGTGAACAGGCTGGCGCAACAGCGCTTCCAGTGTTCGATCACCGCCTCGGCGCCGTGCACGTTCAAATAGGATTCGCACTGGCCGGCGAAAGAGGCCTCGGCACCGTCTTCGACGGTGGCCGAAGAGCGCACTGCCACGTCGACCTGGTCGCCGTACTCGCGGCACAGCTGTTCATAGCCGGCGCGCACCGCTTGCTCGACCGCCGCTGGCACCGGCGACGCCACCACCAGGTCGCGCGCCAGTTGGGTGCGCCCGTGCATCTCCAGGTGGTCCTCGGGGTTGGCGCCGGCGAAGCAGGCGTGCAAGGCGTCGCCGAGCGAGCCGGACTGCAGCGCGGCGAGGCGCACCGCCCCCAGGGCCTCGGGTTCCGGGACCGCGTTCCAGGCGCCGTTGGTGACCGCGGCGGCGAGGAAGCCGCGGTAGGCGTGGGCAGTGGTGGTGAATCCATTAGGGACGCGCACCCCCTGCGGCACCAGTTGCTGGAACATCTCGCCCAGGGAAGCGCCCTTGCCACCGACCAGCTCGGCGTCGTCCTTGCCAACTTCGGAGAACCAGAGAAGTAGCGATTCGGAGCGGTTGGTCATGGTGAGGGGAGGTTTGATTGGCGCCCGAGCCCCACCAAGCTATTAGCGCTTGCGCAGAGAATCCACTATGCGCAGGCGGGCGGCGCGCAGGGCGGGAACCAGACTGAAAACCAGCGCCGCGGCCAGCGTCGCGGCGATCAGCAGGGTGACCGAGGCCGGGTCGACCGACACCGGGATGTCCTCGAACTTGTAGACCTCGGCGCGGAAGATCCGTTCGCCGCCGCTGATCCATTTTTCAACCGTGCGCAGATTGCTGGTGAGCCATTGCCCGAGGACCAGACCGATGCCGATGCCGGCCACCGTGACCACCATGCCGAGGGCGACGAAAAAACGCACGATGCGCCCCGGGGTGGCGCCGAGGGCGCGCAGGACGCCGATGTCACGCCGCTTTTCGGTCACCGTCAAGGTCAGCGTGGCCACCAGTTGATAGGCGGCTACCAGGACGATGAAGAAGAACACGATCGAGAGCATGCCGCGCTGGTTTTCGACGGCCTTCAAGAGAGTGCCGCCCTTCTCTCGCCAGGTCAGGGTGCGCGGATAGCCGGGAAGGGCCAGCTTGGCCTTTTTCAGGGCAGTCTCAACGTCTTCCGCCACCTGCAGAGGATCGGCATCAGGCGTTGTGCGTACCAGCACCTGGGTGAAGGGCGGATCACGCTGCAGCAGGTTGGCGAGCGCAGCGCGCGGCACGTGCGCGGTGTCCATTTCCTGGTCGAAACGACCGGTACGCAACAAACTGTGCAGGCGGAAGGTCGCGCGCAGGGGTGCCGGACGACCGTCACCGCCCTGGACGAAGGTGATCAGGCCGAGTTCGTCGCCGATCTCCAATTGCAGGCGCTGGGCGGCCTGGCGGCCGAGACGCATCGGGATCGGCACGGCGCCGTCGCCGTTGCCACCTGTTGCGGTGGCGCCGTCGCCCTCGGCGTTGGCAAAGGCGTCGTCGACGCCGAACAGCATCATGCCACTGAGGTCGGTGCTGCGCGGGTCGGTGACCGCGTGGCCGCCGCGGCGGCCGACCAGCGCGTACCAGCCCAGGCGGGGCTCCAGGCGCTGCACACCGTCGACCTGGGCGAGTGCCGCCTGGTAGTCGGCGAAACGGAAGGGTTCGCGGCTGGGCAGATAGCGGTTTTCGATCACCGCGTCGCCGGAAAAGGAGCGGATCGACTTCTCCAACTCGACCAGGAAACCGTTCATTACCGCGAGTACGGTGAACAATACGGCGACCCCGAGTCCGATCGCCACCGAGGAGAACAACAGCAGCGGTCGGCGGCGGAAATAGGTCAGGCCGAGCGAGAGCAGGGTCATGCCGGTTCGGCGAGGCGCACCAAGCCGTCGCTCATCGTGACAATCGAGTCGCAGCGCGCCGAAACGTCGGAGTCGTGGGTGGCGATCAGGACCGCCGAGCGCATTTCGCGCCCGAGACGCAGGAGCAGTTCCAGGACTTCCTCGCTGCTGCCGCGGTCGAGGTTGCCGGTGGGTTCGTCGGCGAGCAGGATCGGGGGTTGGCAGATCAGCGCGCGGGCGATGGCGACGCGCTGTTGTTCGCCGCCGGAGAGCTGCGCCGGACGGTGGCGCAGGCGTTTGCCGAGGCCGACCATGCCCAGCGCCTCGCGCGCCGCGCGGCGTTCGTTGCCCCGCCGGCCCCACCAGTTCCAGCCGGCCAACAAGCGGCGCGGCAGCAGGACGTTCTCCAGCGCAGACAGCTCCGGCAACAGCTGGAACTGCTGGAAGACGAAACCCACTGAGGACGCGCGGGTGCGCGAGGAGGCGGCGCGGCCGAGGTTTTGGACCTCGCGTCCATTGAGCAGCAACTTGCCGCTGTCGGGTTTGTCGAGCAGGCCGAGCAGGTTGAGCAAGGTCGATTTGCCACTGCCCGAAGCGCCCATCAACGCGCGCACCTCGCCCGGCCGCAGTTCGACGTCGACCCCACGCAGCACCTCGAGGCGCGACGCGCCGACGCGGTAGGACTTGGTCAGTTGCAGCGCCTTCAGCACCGGGGGGGCATCATTCATAGCGCAGGGCCTCGACGGGCGACAGGCTGGCCGCGCGCAGGGCGGGGCCGAGGGTGAACAGCACTCCGGTGAAGAAGGCGCACAGAGACAGGAACAGGGCCTGGTTCGAGTCCCACAACACGGGGATTCCGTCGATTACGTAGAGGTCGGAGCGAAACACCTCGATGCCGAGCCGGTCGCGCAGGAAATCTTCAACTTGAAGGTGATGGTGAACCAGATTGCGCGCTCCGAGGTAGCCGAGCACCGCTCCGGCGCCCGAACCGAGCGAACCGATGATCAGCAGCAGCGCAGCGCGGCGTGCCGGCGAAAAGCCGAGCGCGGCGAGGATGCCGAGATCGCGCACCTTTTCGCGCACCAGCGCACTGAGGGTGGCGAAGATGCCGAAGGCCGCCACCACGACGATGAAGAACATCACCAGGGTGGTGACACGGCGTTCGTTGTTGATCGCCTGCAGGAACAGCGAACGCCGCTCTTCCCAGGTCTGCAGCGCACCGCCGTCGGCGCCACCCGGTTCGGGCAAACCGGCGCGGGCAAGCCCGGCGAGCACCGCGCTGCGCCCCTGTTCGTAGTCGACGCCCGGCCGCAGCTTGATCAGCGCCTCGCTGAAGTCCGGAGCGGCGCGCCCGACCAGGGTGTCGTGCAGGCCCTTCCACGGTCCGCGGCGGAGGACGTAGATGCGGTCCAGGGACATCTCGTAGTCGCTGCCCTGGTAGGTGCCGGCAACGACGAAGTCCTGGTTGGAGGGGCGCAATTCCTCGTCCTGGTCAGGAATCCTGTAGGGCAGCGCGACCAGATTCAAAACGTCGAGCCGGTCGGGACCGCCCAGCCGGCGCAGACGCGCCACCCGGTCGCTGATCAGGGCACCCGGATTGCTGCGGTAATTCTCGCCGGCGTAGGCGAAAGGCTGCTGCGGATCTACCGGCGCCTGGCGTGCCTGGGCGAGCATGTCAGAGAAGCCACCTTGGTGGTAGGTGGCGGCGATCTCGGCTTCGACGTCGATGCCGACCACCTGCACGCCGTTGACGTCGGCACTGCCACCGCCGCTGAACTGCACCGAGCGGTTGCCGCTGGCGAGGAGCGCGTAGGCGATCAGGTGCGGCGCCACCGCTTCGACCTCGGGCAGCGCGCTGAGGACTCGCTGATAGTCGGCGTATTGCGCTGGCTCGACGCTGTCGGCGGGAATCAGCAACAGATCACTGAGCGGCCCGCGCACCGAGGCTCGGTCCTGTTCGATCAGGCCGTTCATCACCGCGAGCACCACCAACAAGGCCAGCAAGCCGATCGCCACGCCCAACACGGCCAGGATCTGGACCGGCCGGCGAAACAGGTAGGCAAGGGCGAGCCGCGTCACCGCTGGACTCTACTCGCTGAGTTGAGCGCCTGCGACTTCCTCGCCGGCCTCGCCGAGGCCCTCTTCGGCGCGCATGTGCGGGAACAGCAGCACGTCGCGGATGGTGTCCTTGCCGAGCAGCACCATGATCAGGCGGTCGACGCCGATGCCGCAGCCGCCCGCTGGCGGCATGCCGTAGGCCAGCGCGCGCACGTAGTCCCAGTCGACCTGGTTGGGTGCTTCTGGATCGTCCTTGTCGGCGACCTGCTGTTCGAACTTCTGCAGCTGCAGTTGCGGATCGTTCAACTCGCTGAAGGCGTTGGCGAGTTCCATGCCGCCGAGGAAGAACTCGAAGCGCTCGGCCCACACCGGATCGCTCGCCGAAGGCTTGGCCAGCGGGCAGATCGCCGCCGGATAGTCGGTGACGAACACCGGACCGGGCAGCTCCGGTTCGACCAGCCGCTCGAACAACTCGTTGACCGCCTTCCACCACGCGTAATCGCCGCCGTCGGCGGGGGCGACCTCGTGTTCGGCCATCTTGTCGGCCAGCGCCTGGCGGTCGAGCAGATCAATGCCAGTGTGTTCGAGGAAGGCGTCGGCATAGCGCACCCGCGCGAAGGGGGGGGTGAGGTCGTATTCCTGTTCGCGGAACATCGCCTTGAGGCTGCCGTCTCCGCCTTCGAGGCCGGCCGCGCGGGCCGCCGCCACCACCAATTCTTCGGTCAGCGCGAGCATGCCCTGGTAGTCGCTGTAGGCCTGGTAGAACTCGACCATGGTGAACTCGGGGTTGTGCCGCGGCGACAGCCCCTCGTTGCGGAACACCCGCGCGAATTCAAAAACGCGTTCGATGCCGCCCACCAGCAGGCGCTTCAAGTAGAGCTCCGGCGCGATGCGCAGATAGAGCGTCATGTCGAGCGAGTTGTGGTGGGTCAGGAACGGCCGCGCGCTGGCGCCGCCGTAGATCGGATGCAGGACCGGGGTTTCGACCTCGTGGTAGTTGTGCTCGAGGAACACCCGGCGCATCGCGGTGATCACCGCCGAACGGCGTAGGAAGTCCTCGCGCACGTCGGGGTTGGAGAACAGGTCGACGTAACGCTGGCGCGCGCGCAGTTCGCTGTCGGCGAGGCCGTGCCACTTCTCCGGCGGGTTCTCCAGCGCCTTGGTCAGAATGGTGAAATCGCCGTCGCCGAACACGGTGATTTCGCCCACCTTGGTCTTCGACAGCTCGCCGGTGACGGCGACGAAATCGCCCAGATTGAGCACCTTGAGCAGGGCGAAGTCGTCGGCGCTGAGGCGGTCCTTCTGCAGGCACGCCTGGATGCGCCCGGACTCGTCCTGCACGTCGAGGAAGGCCAGCTTGCCATAGCCGCGACGACCGCTGACGCGCCCGCAGATGGTGACGGTGTGGCCTTCGCGCTGCTCAAAGCAAGCGCTCAGGGTGGCCGCCCGGTCGCGCTCCTGCGGGCTGCGCGCGGGGTAGGGGTCGGCGCCGAGAGCCTGCAGGTCGGCCAGTTTCTGGAGGCGGTCGGGATGAAAGAATTCCGGCATGTTCCCTGGGCAAAAAAAAAGCCCGCTCGGGCCCATTCTAGCTGGCCGTGGACAAAGTGCTTTCGTTCCATGGCAAGTGGTTTTGTTCCCTGGCAAGGAAACTGGTTCCGCCCCTATCTTTAGATAGGGGCGGGTTCTGCTGACGCCGTCCAGGGGAAAAAGACGCTGCCGTGGGGCGGAATGACTTTGTCCACGGTCAACTAGGCCGGCGGGTGGTCGACAAGCGGGATGGTGGAGCCAGGGGGGCTCGAACCCCCGACCTCAGCACTGCCAGTGCTGCGCTCTCCCAACTGAGCTATGGCCCCGATCCCGAAATCTTTGTCACCGGTCTGCGGGAGCCGACCGGGCGGAAAGTATACAGGCTTCGGCGGCGGCATCAAGGCAGCGGCATGGGGATCTCATGGCGCGCAATGACAGGGTCCACGGATTGTTAGGATGCCGGGCTCCGGGGATACCCGGGGGTCCCGCGATGCCGCATTACGACTACACAGCGATCGAAGCCCGCTGGCAGCAGAGCTGGCAGGAGAACGGCTGTTTCCGCACCCCTGGTCCGGGCGACGAGGGCTTCGATGCTTCCAAGCCGAAGTTCTACGTGCTCGACATGTTTCCCTACCCATCCGGGGCGGGGCTGCACGTCGGCCACCCCAAGGGGTACACCGCCACCGACGTGATGGCGCGCTTCAAGCGCCACCAGGGCTTCAACGTGCTGCATCCGATGGGCTGGGACGCCTTCGGCCTGCCCGCCGAGCAGTACGCGATCCAGACCGGGACGCACCCGGCGGTCACCACCCAGGTCAACGTCGACCGCTTCCGTGAGCAGCTCAAGGCCCTCGGCCTGAGCTACGACTGGGAGCGCGAGGTCAACACCACCGACCCCGGCTACTACCGCTGGACGCAATGGATCTTCACCAAGCTGTACCAGCAGGGCCTCGCCTACGAGGCCGAGGTGCCGGTGTGGTGGTGCGAGGAACTCGGCACCGTGCTGGCCAACGAAGAGGTCATCGATGGGCGTTCCGAACGCGGCAGCCATCCCTGCGTCAAACGTCCGCTGCGCCAATGGATGCTGAAGATCACCGCCTACGCCGAGCGCCTGCTCGCCGACCTTGACCTGGTCGAGTGGCCGGAGTCGGTACGCGCGATGCAGCGTGAGTGGATCGGCCGCTCCGAGGGCGCGGAGGTGCGCTTTCAACTGGCCGGGGACGACACCGAAGAGGGCTTCACTGTGTTCACCACGCGGCCCGACACCCTGTTCGGCGCGACCTTCTGCGTGCTGGCGCCGGAGCATCCGCTGGTGGCCGAAATCGTGACCGAGGAAAACCAGGCAGCGGTGCGCGACTACCTGGCGCAGGCGGCGGCGAAGAGCGATCTGGAACGCTCCGATCTGCAAAAGGACAAGAGCGGCGTCTTCACCGGCGCCTACGCGGTCAACCCGGTGTTCGAAGAAGGGGATCCGCGTCGCCTGGTGCCGGTGTGGGTGGCCGACTACGTGCTGATGGGCTACGGCACCGGCGCGATCATGTGCGTGCCCGGCGGCGATCAGCGCGACCACGAGTTCGCCACCCGTTATCAGCTGCCGATCGTGCGCGTTGTGCGGCCCGAAGCGCTGGCGCGTAACGCGCCGCACGTCGACGGCGGCTTCGACGCCACCCACGGCATGACCGACGTCGAGCTCGAGACCGTTTGCTGGGCCGGCGAGGGCGAGATGATGAACTCGGAGTGGCTCGACGGCATGGCCAGTACCGAGGCCAAGCTGCGCATGATCGCGTGGCTGGAAGAACGCGGCCTCGGCCGCGCGCGCGTGACCTATCGTCTGCGCGACTGGCTGTTCAGCCGCCAGCGCTACTGGGGCGAGCCCTTCCCGGTGCTGCACGGACCCGACGGCGAGACCGCCCTGGTTGCCGCCGATGACCTGCCGGTGACGCTGCCCGAACTCGACGACTTCAAGCCCGCCGGCGCGCTGGAGCCGCCGCTGGGCCGCGCCAAGGACTGGGTCGAGGTCGTCGACGCCGACGGCCGCGTGTGGCGGCGCGAGACCAACTCGATGCCGCAGTGGGCGGGTTCGTGCTGGTACTACCTGCGTTTCCTCGACCCGCACAACACCGAGCAGGCCTGGAACGCCGAGGCCGAGAAGTACTGGATGCCGATCGACCTCTACGTCGGCGGCGCCGAACACGCGGTGCTGCACCTGCTGTACGCGCGCTTCTGGCACAAGGTGCTGTACGACTGCGGGCTGGTGTCGACGCTCGAGCCCTTCCACAAACTGGTCAACCAGGGCATGGTGCAGTCCTTCGCCTTCCGCGACGCGCGCGGCGTGCTGGTTCCGGTCGACGACGTAGATGAGGGCGCCGAGGGCTCCTTTACCCGCCGCGCCGACGGTGCCGTGGTCGAGCGCCAGGTCGCCAAGATGTCCAAGGCATTACGCAACGTGATCAACCCGGACGACGTGATCCGCGAATACGGCGCCGACACCCTGCGTCTGTACGAAGCCTTCATGGGTCCGGTCACCGCCAGCGCGCCGTGGAACCCGCGTGACCTGCCCGGGGTGCACCGCTTCCTGCAACGTGCGTGGCGCCTCTTCGTGCCCACCGCAGACGAAGGTCCTGAGATCCACCCGCAGCTGTTGCAGGAAGAAGCGGCCTCTGCCGAGATCGAACGCGCTCTGCACAAGACCATCGCCAAGGTCGGCTCCGACCTCGAGCAGATGGGCAACAACACCGCGATCGCCGCGTTGATGGAATTTGTCAACCTGGTCACCAAACACGCGGCGCAGTGGAACCGTGCCCAGGCGCAGCGCTTCCTGATCCTGTTGGAGCCCTTCGCTCCGCACTTCGCCGAAGAGTTGTGGGCGCGTCTGGGGCTGACCCAGCCCTTGTACCAGCAGCCGTGGCCCGAGCACGACCCGGCGCTGCTGCTCAGCGACCGCATCGAACTGCCGGTCCAGGTCAACGGCAAGCTGCGCGCGCGCGTCGAGGTCGACGCCGCCGCCGACGCGGACAGCATCGAAGCCGCGGCGCGCGAGGCAGCGGCGGAGCACTTGCAGGGCACCGTGCGCAAGGTGGTGGTGGTACCCGGGCGCATGGTCAATTTCGTCGTCACGCCCTGACTCAGGAGTCCATCAGCCAGGTCCAGCCGACCCCGCTGACCATGCCCTGGCTGAAGCTCAGTTCGAGTTCCCAGCCGCGTTGGTCGCCATCTGGGAGTTCCCAGTATTCCAGGTAGTTCCACACCATCGGCGCGGCGGCATAGATTTCGTCGGGGGCGCCGAAATGGTGCAGGATTTCGCTCGAGGACATCAACAGGACTTCCTTTTCGATCGACTCGATGTCGCCGCTTTCACTCTCTGCCGCCTGTTCCAGGCGGCGGCAATAGGCGCTGATGGCGCGGGTCTGGCGCGGGAACTCGCCGCTGCGCGCCAGGCGCACCACGCTGGCCTGGTCCTGCACGGGGTGGCTCTGCGCCACCTGCGCCATTTGTTCGAGCTGGCGCACCGCCTGGTCCAGACGTTCGAGCACCGGGTCCAGCGAGGGCAGACGCGCGCCGCGCTCCGGCGTGGAAAGGGCACGCGCCGCGGCGCCTGAGGTGTTGCCCGAGGCCAGCGGCCGGGAATCACGCAGCTCCCTCAAGGCGTACAGCAAGTCACGTTGCAGGGCGAGCAGCTCGGCGGAATCAGCGTGGGGCTGATCCAGGCCGGGGGCACCGCGGCCGCCGCCCTGGTGGTCACCGAGCAGGTATCCGGCGGCAAAGCACAGCAGGAAGAGCGATGGAAGCAGGATTCGGGCGGGAAATGCCATATGCTGCAACCTAGCACGCGGGGGCCCAGGGGTTAGCAGAAGTGGACAGTCACGTGCGGGCGCTGCCTGCACCGGCTGGCGCCCAATCCGAACCGCTCCCGCCACCACCATGCGAGATCCCCTCTACTGGCTGTCGGTCAAGTACAAGCTGGCGCTTGGTTTCGTCGGTCTGTGCACCTTGGCCTTCGGTGTCGGTGGCTATCTGATGTCGAATTCGGCGCGCGACGCGCTCCAGGGCGAGATCCTGCAGCGGCTGGAATTTCAGAGCCAGGCCTACGCCGCCGACCTGCACGCCAGTCTCGAATTGCTCAAGCGGCGCAGCGAAGACTTCGCTTCCGACGGTTACATCCGCGATCATCTGGCGCGCCTCGTCACCGCCAGCGATGGCGACGCGCGGGCGCAGCTGGCGACCGACCTGCACCGGCACCTGCGGGTCAACAAGCTGCCGTTGGAAGACGCCTTCATCGACCTCGCCGTGGTCTCCGCGGTCGGCGAGGTGGCGGTGGCGGTCGAAGACGCGAGCAGCGCCGCGATCGTGCAGCTGGCACGTTGGTCGGTACTCCAGGATGAATCCCGTTCCAGCAACGCCCTGGCCAGCGCCGGCGGTGTGCCCTTCCTGGTGATCACCACGCCGGTCTACGGATTGCGCAGCGGCGAGCCGATCGGTCGGCTGCTGGCCAAGGTGCGGGCGCGCGCGTGGGTGTCCCTGGCGTTGCAATCCCAGCGGCTCGGGCGCGACCGAGCGGTGCAAGGGGTGGGCTTGCGTCTGCACGACAGTCAGGACCGCGTGTTGTTGATTCCAAGCGAGTTCCTACACGCCGCGGAGCTGCCCAGCGCAGCGGCGCGCAGCGAGTCCGGCCCCTTCCGCCTGGTGACCGGGGAAGAATTCAACGCCAGTGGAATCGCCGGCGAACAGGGCGACGGCATCCTGCGCCAGGAGTTTCCGATCGGCAGCAGTGGCTGGTCGGCCGAGGTCACCATCAAGCCGGATCTGATGATGGAAGCGCTTTCCGGCCTGCAGAGCGAGTTTCTGCTCGTCGGTGTGATTCTGGCGTGCTTTTCGGCGCTGCTGTTGTTCTTCCCCTTGCGCTTCCTGGCGCGCCCCTTGATGCAGCTGCGCGAGGCCGCCCTGCGTATCCGCGAGGGTGATTTTTCGCCGCGCGTCGAAGTGCGTTCAGGTGATGAGGTGGGGGATCTGGCCGAGTCCTTCAACCTGATGGCCGGCGCGGTTGAAGCGCGCACCCACGCGCTGGAGCAGACCGCCACCGACCTGCGCCACCGACAGAACGAGTTGTTGACCGAACGCGACCGGCTCGACCGGGTCATTTCGACGATGCAGGACGGTCTGGTGGTTCTGAACCCCAATGGCGAGGTCGAGCTTTCCAACCACGCCGCCGGACCCTTGCTGGAAATGCTGCAGCAGATGGAAGCCGACGAGGTCGTTTCCCACCATCCGTGCCAGAGTCCGGGCCGCGACGGAGAACAGGATTGTCGCCATTGCCTGGCCCATCCGGACCGGGCGGCGCGCTCGTGCACGCTGGATTACCGCGACCGAGTTATCGACGTGCACGCCACCCCGCTACCAGCCGGCAGTGACGGCCGGCGGGGCCGCATCCTGGTCGGGCGCGACGTCACCGACCGGGTTTCGCGCGAGGAGGGCGAGGTGCACCAGGAACGCCTGGCGGTGCTCGGCGAGGTCGCCGCGGTGATGGCGCACGAATTGAACAACCCGTTGGCTTCGATCTGCTTGTTCAATCAGATGCTGGGCGCGCGACTGCCCGACGACTCGGAGCTGCAGGAAAACGTCGAGGTGATCAACCGCAACGCCGAGACCTGCAAGAAGGTGATCGGCGAGCTGCTCGGCTATTCCGGCGCCACCGCGCCAGAAATCGGTCCGGTGGATCTGCACGAAACCCTTCAAGACGTTGCCCGTTTTCTGCGGCCGCTGGCCGAGCGCAACGGCGTGCAGGTTTTGTGCACACTCGAGGCCGGGCATTCGGTGGTGCACGGCGACGAAGTCCAGCTGCGCCAGATCTTCGTCAACCTGGTGGTCAATGCGATTCAAGCTGCCGAGGGCGATGCACAGGTCGAGCTGTGCAGCGATGATCAGGATGGCATGCTGGTGGTGCAGGTGTGCGACAGCGGGCCGGGGATTCCAGCCCCTGCACGCGAGCAGATCTTCCGCCCCTTCTACACCACCAAAGCCCGCGGCGAGGGCACCGGCCTCGGCCTGTCGACCGCCCGCCGCCTCGCCGAACTGCACGGCGGCGGCCTCGAGCTGATCCGCAGCGGCCCACGCGGAACCATCTTCCAGGTACGCCTGCGCGCCATGCAAAGGGCCGCCGGGGAATGACCGGGGGGGGGGTGTTGGCGAAGCCAGCTCCGTTTGACAGCCCGGCCAGCGCTGGCTACAAAAGACTGCAGATATTTCGAGCTTTCCTGGTGTTGCGCTTCCTCCGACTTTCGATCTGGATTGCGGTTCTGGCCGTGATTCCCTCCTGCAATCTGCCGGGCCTTGGCTACGGCACCAGGAAGGTCGACGTCGATCTGACCACCACTCCTGCCGGGGCGACGGCCTTCCTGATCGACCACCAGGTATGGAGCGAGCTCCAGCTCAAGGAACGCATCGTGGAACTCCGCGCCCTGGTTGCGCTGCCGAGCGACGCCGCCGTAATTGCCGCCAAGCGCAACGCCCTGCTGCTGGACCTCGAGGAATTCCGCGTCAAGAGCGGCAAGACCGCCCCACTTCTCCGGGTGCGGATTGAAACGCTGGTCACCGTCTACGTGGCCGTCCTGGATGCGCGGATCGACTATTTGGTATTCCAACCGGGTGAGTATCGGGCCAGCGAGGGCAAGACGGTGTTGCTGGACCTCGGCGGAGTCGATGACTGAGGGCAGCTCGACGAGGTCCGTGGGGAATCCTGGGATCTCGAGGTGGAATCATCCCTGGCTGCGCCTTCATCATCAGACCCTGCTTGCACTGGCGGTCACCTTTCTCCTCGCGCACGCATTGGCACATTGGAGCCAGGCGCAGCTGTGGCTGGGCCGAACATCGATCGCACCCGCGAGTTTGATCGGGACATTTCTCGGCCTGCTGGCCTTTTATATGGTGTGGGAGTTACGGCGTGTGCGCGCCCGCCGGGCGGTGAATGCTGGGCGCACTTCGCGGCCGCGGCGCAGTTCCCTGCTGGCGTTTCTCTTTCTCGCCGCGGCCACCACCTTCCTGGTCCAGTTCATGGTGTTGCGCAGCACCACCGTCCTCCCATTCGAACCGAGCGACTGGTGGATCAAGGAGAACCTGGCAGACGGTCCCGAGGGCCTTCCGGACTTCATTGCGATGCCAGAGGAGGCGCCCTTCCGAGGGTGGTTCCTGACCCCGCTTTCTTTTGATGAAGAAAACTCGTCGTTCCTGGATGTTCTTGCTGCCCAGAACTCAGGAACTGATCCCGTGGCCCAGTTGCTGCGGGAGGATCCCAATCGGCTCATCATGTGGATCCAAGAATCCAGCCGGGGGCAGCTGCAACAGACGCGGCTGCTCTTCTTCGCGCTCTATCTGGCCCAGGTCACCTCCTTCGCCGCAATGCTCGGGTCCTTTTTCTCGCTCGCGGATCCGGCCCGGCGCAGACTCGCGGTCGTGCATTCGAGACCACCCGGGACAGTCTCCGGGCAGCTTCAAAGCCACCAGGCACCCGCTGGCTCAACCCCGCCCGGAACCGGCAGCGATTACCAGGTATTCCTCTCGTTCAAGAACTTGCTCGCCGACGGGCAGCCTTCGCCTGACAGTGTGCTGGCGCGAGAGATCTACGAACACCTGACCCGGTCGGGCTATCAGGTCTTCCTCAGCAACGTTTCTCTCGAGCGTCTGGGCACCTCGGCGTACAAGAAAGCGATCGACGACGCCCTCGATACAGCCAAGATCCTGGTGGCGGTGGGAACTTCGGCGGACCACATGGAAGCGCATTGGGTGCGCTACGAGTGGGACAGCTTCTTCAACGACATCCTGAGCGGGGTGAAGCCGGGTGGGCGTGTTTTTGCCTACGTCGAGGGCGTTCCGATCCTGGAACTTCCGCGCAGCCTGCGCCAGGCGCAGACCTTTTTCCACGCCGACGGCTCGCTGGCGGCGCTCACCAACTTCATCGCCAATGCGCTGGAAAAAGATCAGTCCGCTCCGCTCTCTCAAGATCAGGGCGTCTATTGCGTTTCATCCAAGAAGGACCGTGCCTACGCCGACGCTTTGTCCGCGGAGTTGAAGCAGCTTGGCATTTCCTGGTGCGGCAATCACACCGCGAGTGATCTGCCAGAAGCCGCGCGTCGGATCGCCGATTCGAGCTTCGTCGTGTTCCTGGACTCAAGCAACGCCCTGGGTGCCGATCTCTACCAGTTATTGGACCTGGCGCGAAGCATGGGCAAACCGATCATTCCGTTGCGGCTCGAGGCCGTTGCGCCGCGCTCTGACGACGACCCTCTATGTTTTCTCGAGACGATCCAATTCCTCGACGCGACCCGGCTGTCGATGGCCGCGATGGCGGAGGAACTCGCCGCCCTGGGAGACCAGGTCCCGCTATGAGACCCCACCGCCATTGCTTGAGTCCGAGAGTCATGGCCCATCGATCACGCCATGCATGCGAAACAACCCAATGAAAACTGACCACAAATGGATCCTGCTGCTCCTCGCTGGCGCCCTCAGCGCCTGTGATTCCCTGCCCTCTTTGGGTGATTCCCTGGGCCGTAAAGACGATCCCGGAATCACCGTGGCTTCCTTCTATCCCGGGGGAGCAGACCTGGTCTTTGTCTATGCCAGCGCGATCAAACCGGGGCCTTTTCTGCTCGACGCGGAAGCGGTGCCCGCCGCGTTCTCCGGCAGCTTTCAAGCCACTAACCCGCGCGTCCAGTTGCGTAAAACCGGGACCAGCAGCTACTCGATGGACTTGAAAGGATTCGACCAGGTTGCCGCCGAACAGCAGCGCGTGGACTGGTGCTGGGCGGCCTGCACGCAGATGGTGCTGCAGTATGAACGCGGGCGGATGCCCCTCGGCACCCCGTCGAACCAGCAGGAAATCGCCGCGCGCTTCACTTCGGGTGCGGACCAGAGCGCCAAGCTGGGCACGATCATCCGCGCCCTGAGCCCCGAGGCCGAAAAGGAGCTGCAGGGGAGCTTGATCCATGTCGGCGGCGCCTTTCCTGCCGCCGGCGGAGATCGTCTGGTCACCGACATGGCGCGCGGCGAACTCCCGCTCCTCGGCCTCGACGTGAATGGAGTCGGACACGTGGTGGTGGTCACCGGAGTGGATTTCAGCGTCACCCCGGTGCTGGAAGCACGCGATTTGAGTTCGCCCTTCGGCCAGGTTGTCGAAGCCGTCCTCGGTCGGGAACCCGGTCAGCTGGATCGCCTGGATGACTATCTCGGCGATCTCGGCAGCCACGCTCTGACCTCCTTGCGGATTTATGATCCCTACCCGGGATGGGGCGAGTCGACGCTGGAACTGGCCAAACTGAAGAAGCAGGGCGCCTTCATCCTCACCAGTTCACTCGCCCATGACATGCTGCTGGGGGGGGCCGAAGATGGCGCGGTCAGCCATGACGGGATCCGCGGGGACCAGGATTACCAATTGCCGGTCCAGGACATTCTGGATCATCTTCCGGGTGGCGGGAATTGAGAGCAGCAGGGGTAGGCTGTGTGGGTTGCGTCTGCCCCGCGCCACCGACGCCCTGCCATGGACCCGACCGCTGCGCCTGTCTGTCTTGCCGACCTCCGCGTGCTGGTGGTCGATGACGAAGCCGACATCCGCCTGGGACTGACGCGGCTGCTGGAAAGCCTGGACATCCGCGCGCGCTCGGCCGGCGATGGCGTCGATGCGCTCGCTGCCTTCGAGGACAGCGATTGGGATCTGGTGCTGACCGACCTGATGATGCCGCGGCTGGGGGGGGTGGAACTGCTTGAGCAGATCAAGAAGGACCACCCGGATACCGCGGTGGTGCTGCTGACCGGTTTCGGCACCGTGCAGACCGCGGTGAAGTGTCTGCAACTGGGCGCCGCGCACTTTCTGACCAAGCCCTTCGACAACCAGGAGGTGCTGGGCATCATCCGCCGCCTCGGCAGCCAGATGCTGGCCCAACGCCGCCCGCAGCCGTTGGGAGTGCGCATGGTGGCCGAGGATCCGGCCACCCGGCGCATGCTCGAACTGGTGCGCCAGGTCGCGCCGCGCAAGGTGCCGGTGCTGATCGAGGGCGAGAGCGGCGCGGGCAAAGAGGTCGTCGCCCGCGCCCTGCACCGCTGGGGCGCGCTGCCCGACAGCGAATACCTGGCGGTCAACTGCGCGGCGCTTTCCGACACGCTGCTCGAGTCCGAACTCTTCGGCCACCGCAAGGGCGCCTTCACCGGCGCCGACCGCGACCGCGACGGCATCTTTGCCCAGGCCCAGGGCGGGACCGTCTTCCTCGACGAAGTGTCGTCGATGTCGCCGGCCTTCCAGGGCCAGTTGTTGCGCGTGCTGCAGGAAAAGGTGGTGCGCCAGGTCGGCGGCAACCAGGACCTGAAGGTGAACTTCCGTCTGATCGCGGCGACCAATCGCGACCTCGAGCAGATGGTGCGCGAGGGCCGCTTCCGCGAAGACCTTTATTTCCGGCTGCAGGTGGTGCGCGTGCACGTGCCCGCGCTGCGCCAGCGTCCCAAGGACGTGCTGCCGCTGGCGCTGCATTTTTTGTTGCGCGCCTCCGCCGATTCGATGGGCGAAGCGGGGCCGCTGCCGGAGTTTTCCTCCGAGGCCGTCCAGCGCATGGCCGAATACCGTTGGCCCGGCAACGTGCGCGAATTGGAGAACGCGGTGCAGCGCGCCTTGATCGTCTGCTGTGGCAATCGCATCCTGCCCTATCACCTCGGCCTCGATGATCCCGGCTGGCACCAGGAGGAACAATCCGCTGGGGATGGCGGGGATTATGCAGCGGCCAAGCGCCAGACGCTGGAGCGCTTTCAGCGTGAGTTCGTGCAGCGCGCTCTGGAGAAGTCGCATGGCAACGTCTCCCAGGCGGCCTTGAGCTGCGGACTCACGCGCGCCGCCTTCCAGAAGATCCTGCGCCAGTTGAACATCGATCGGGAAAGTTTTTGCCGCGATTAAGGCGCCGGAACGAGGCAGCTGTATCCGTCGGAAGGCACTTGCCAGGGCCGCTGCATCTTTGAGGATGCACCTGCAAGGCACTGCAAGGTAATGGTTTGCGCGCAACGGCCTGCACCGGTGCTGTCTGCGCTATGCGCCTGCTTGCGGTTCGGCGCCGGGATCGAAAATGGGAAATCCTGTTAAGTGATTTCTGGATAAAGACTTGGGTCCGGATTCTGGCTGCCGGCCCGAGAGTGGAGGGTGGCATGGACTTTGTTCTAGGCCGGGCGGAGGAAGAAGCATTGCAGTTGAGACTCCCCGCCCTGATTCCCGTCCTGCTCCTCGGCGCCAGCCTGCAGGTTCCCGCCCAAGAGGCTGAACTGAAGTTCAAGGAGGTCTGTTCGGCCTGTCACACCATCGGCGGCGGCCGCCTGGTCGGCCCCGACCTGATGGGAGTGAGCGAGCGCCAGGACCGTGCCTGGCTGGTCAAGTTCATCGTCGATCCGGCGGGTGTCCTGGCCAGTGGCGATCCCTATGCGCAGGAGCTCCTGGCGGCGTCGAACAAGGTGCCGATGATCCCGACCGCCGGCATGACCGCGGAGATGGCCGGCCAGATCCTCGATTACATCGAGGCGCAGAGCGGGGTGACCGTGGCCGCGCCGCCCGAAGTGATCGCTCCCTTCACCGCCGCCGAGGCGCAACAGGGCGAGAGCTATTTCCACGGCGGCAAGGGTCTGCGCAACGGCGGTCCAGCGTGCATCTCCTGCCACACCTTGGCGGGGCTGTCGGGCTGGGGCGGCGGCCGCCTCGGCCCCGACCTGACCAAGGTCTTCGAGCGCTACGCCGGCGCGCGCGGCATCAAGGCGTGGCTCGAGAACCCGGTGTCGGCGGTGATGACGCCGGTGTTCGCCGAGCAGTCGTTGACCAAGACCGAAATCCGCGCGCTGTCTGCCTACCTCGAACAGGCGGCACTGAGCGAAGCGGAAACCGCCGAGCCGATGCTGGCCTCCTTTTTCCTTTCCGGGCTGCTGCTTGCCGCCGCCCTTCTCGGACTCTTCGGTTTCCTGTGGAGGAACCGCTACCGCGCCACCCGCACACCCATGGTGATGGGTTCCAAGCGATGAACAACGATCAAAACCACTCCTGGATCCAGGACAAAGTCGAACCCAAGACCCGTACCTGGGAAGAGTTCTACCGCAACCGCTGGCAGCACGACAAGATCGTGCGCTCGACCCACGGCGTCAACTGCACCGGTTCGTGTTCGTGGCAGATCCATGTCAAGGACGGCATCGTCACCTGGGAGATGCAGGCCATTGACTATCCGGAAATCGACAAGACCGTGCCGCCGCACGAACCGCGCGGCTGTCAGCGTGGGATCTCCTATTCCTGGTATCTGTACAGCCCGCTGCGGGTCAAGTACCCCTACGTGCGCGGCGCCCTGCTCGATCTGTGGAGCGCGGCCAAGGAACAGAACGACGGCGATCCGGTCGCCGCGTGGCGCGCGATCCAAAGGGATCCGGTGCGCCGCAAGCGTTACCAGACCGCGCGCGGCAAGGGTGGTTTCCGCCGCTCCAGCTGGGACACCGCCAAGGAGATCATCTCGGCTTCGGCGATCCATACGATCAAGGACTATGGTCCCGATCGCATCGCCGGCTTCTCGCCGATCCCGGCGATGTCGCAGATCAGTTACGCCAGCGGCGCGCGCATGCTGCAACTGATGGGGGGTCTGTCGTTGTCCTTCTACGACTGGTACTGCGACCTGCCGACCGCTTCGCCCGAGACCTGGGGCGAGCAGACCGACGTCAATGAGTCGGCCGACTGGTACCACGCCAAGATGCTCGCGGTGATGGGGTCCAACCTCAACATGACGCGCACCCCGGACGTGCACTTCGCCGCCGAGGCGCGCCACAACGGTTCCAAGATGGTGGTGTTTTCACCTGACTTCAACCAGGTCGCCAAGTACGCCGACGAGTGGGTGTCGCTCAACGCGGGCCAGGACGGCGCGTGGTGGATGGCGGTCAACCACGTGATTCTGACCGAGTTCCATCATCAGCGTCAGGTGCCGTACTTCATGGACTACACCAAGAAGTACACCGACGCGCCCTTCCTGGTCGAACTGAAAGCGAAGGGCGACGGCTACGAAGCCGGTCAGATGCTGCGCGCCGGTCGTCTTGCCGCCTACGCCGAAGAGGAACAGGGCGAATGGAAGTTCCTGCAGTGGGACCTCGGCGACAACAAGCCGAAGATGCCGATGGGCTCCTCCGGTTTCCGCTGGGGCGAGACCAAGGGCAAGTGGAACCTGCTGCAGAAGGACGGCGCCGACGATTCCGGCATCGATCCGGAATTGACCTTCCTCGACGACAACGAAGGTGTGGTGCAGGTGCGGCTCGACGACTTCGCCGAGGGCGAATCGACCTACCGCGGCGTGCCGGTGCGCACCGTCGAGACCGCTGACGGTGAAAAGGTCACCGTGGCGACGATCTATGACCTGCTGATGGCTCAGTACGGCATCAGCCGTGGTCTCGAGGGCGCCTACCCCGCCGACTACGACGAGGAAACGGTCTACACCCCGGCGTGGGGCGAGCGCTACACCGGCATCGACCGCAAGAACATCATCAAGTTCGCGCGCGAGTGGGCCAGCACCGCCGAACACACCAACGGCAAGTGCACGGTCATCATCGGCGCCGGCATCAACCACTGGTACCACGGCAACCTGATGTACCGCGCGGCGATCAACGCGCTGATGTTCTGCGGTTGCGTCGGTGTCAACGGCGGCGGCCTGGCGCACTACGTCGGCCAGGAGAAACTGGCTCCGGGTGAGCCGTGGGGCAACATCGCCTTCGGCAAGGACTGGGTGCCCGCGGTGCGACTGCAGAACGCGCCTTCGTGGCACTACGTCAACACCGACCAGTGGCGCTACGAACGCAACTTCACCGACTACCACACGGTACCACCGGATCAGCCCGAGGGCAGCGTGGCGACCGGCCATACCATCGACGTCAACGTGCGCGCGGTCAAGAACGGCTGGATGCCCTTCTACCCGCAGTTCGACAAGAGCCCGATCACGCTCGCCGAAGAGGCGCGCGCGGCCGGCGCCACAGACGAAGCTGGCATCGTCAAGCACGTGGTCGATCAGCTCAAGGGCGGCGATCTCAAGTTCGCGATCGAGAAGCCCGACGCCGAAGAATGCTGGCCGCGGCTGTGGTTCATCTGGAGGGGAAACGCGCTGATGTCCTCGGCCAAGGGCCACGAGTACTTCCTCGACCACTACCTCGGCACCCACAACAACAAGATCTCGGAAGAGATGGCCGAGGGCAGCGTCAAGACCGTCGAGTTTCTGAAGAAGGCGCCGAGCGGCAAGATGGACCTGGTCGTCGACCTCAACTTCCGCATGGATACGTCGGCGCTGTACTCCGACATCGTTCTGCCGGCAGCGACCTGGTACGAGAAGGACGACCTCAACACCACCGACATGCACGCCTACGTGCACCCGCTGTCGGAAGCCGTGCCGCCGTGCTGGGAGTCGAAGTCGGACTGGGACATCTTCGCCGAGATCTCCGAGAGCTTCAGCGAGATGTCGAAGCAGCACTTCGACGGGCCGGTCGAGGACGTGGTGGCGTCGCCGTTGGCGCACGACACCGCCGCCGAGGTCGCGCAGCCGCAGATGCTCGACTGGGACAAGGGCCAGTGCGAGGCGATCCCGGGCAAGACCATGCCCGGCCTCCAGGTGGTCAGCCGCGATTACAGCAAGCTCTACCAGCAGTACATCTCCTACGGCCCGCTGGCGCGCGAAAAGGGCATCGGCGCCCACGGCACGCACTACATGATCGACGATTTCTACGACGAGATGGTCGAGCACGGCGACGTCGAGAAGTGGGACGGCAAGGTCTACCCGTCGCTGCGCAAAGGGAAGTCGGTGTGCAACGCGATCCTCAACCTGGCCAGCGTGACCAATGGTGAGCTGGCCTATCGCTCCTACAAGAACATGGAGGAGAAGATCGGCCTGCCGCTGGCGGACGAACTCGCCGGCAATACGCGATCGGTGCGCATGACCTTCAACGACCTGCAGTCGCAGCCGCGACGGCAGCACAACTCGCCGATGTGGTCGGCGCTGATCAACGACGGCCGCACCTACTCGCCGTTCAGCTACAACGTCGAGAAGATGATTCCGTGGCGGACTCTGTCCGGACGCCAGCACTATTACCTGGATCACCCCGGCTACATCCAGTTCGGCGAACACCTGCCGACCTACAAGCCGAAGCCGACTCCGGTCGAGTACTCGGACATGCGCCTGAGCGATCAGAGCGGCAAGACGCTGTGTCTGAACTTCCTGACTCCGCACGGCAAGTGGCACATCCACTCGACCTACGGTGACAATCACCGCATGACCACGCTGTCGCGCGGCGTCGAACCCTTCTGGATCAACGACAAGGACGCCGCCTCGATCGACATCAACGACAACGACTGGGTCGAGGTGCACAACGACCATGGCGTGGTGGTGACCCGCGCGGCGGTCAGCGCGCGCATCCCGCGCGGGGTGTGCATCATCTACCACTCTCCTGAACGCACCTATTCGGTGCCGAAATCACCGTTGCGCGGCAAGCGGCGCGCGGGCGGCCACAACAGCCTGACCCGCACCCGTCTGAAGCCGAACTTCCTGCTCGGTGGCTACGGCCAGTTCACCTACCACTTCAACTACTGGGGCCCGATCGGCTGCAACCGTGATACCCACATCCTGGTTCGCAAGCTCCCCGAACTCATCTGGTAACCCAGCTGCAAGGAGAAAACATGGACGTCCGCTCACAGATTTCGATGCTCTTCCATCTGGACAAGTGCATCGGCTGCCATACCTGCAGCATCAGTTGCAAGAACATCTGGACCGACCGCAAAGGGACAGAGTACATGTGGTGGAACAACGTCGAGACCAAGCCTGGTACCGGCTACCCCACCCGCTGGGAAGACCAGGAGAAGTACAAAGGTGGCTGGGAGGTGCACAACGGCAAGCTGCGCCTCAAGTCGACCGGCCGCGCGCGCGTGGTGCCGAACATCTTCCACAACCCGTCCATGCCGACGATGGACGACTACTACGAGCCGTGGACCTACAAGTACAGCGATCTGTTCGACGCGCCTGAGGGCGACGACCAACCGACCGCACGGCCGATCTCGATGGTCACCGGCGAGTACATCGACGTCGAGGCTGGGCCCAACTGGGACGACGACCTCGGTGGTTCGCCGGTCTACGCCGAGAACGATCCCAACCTCGCCAATCTGCCGCCGGAAACCCGCCAGCAGATGTTCGAGATCCAGCGGCTGGCCTTCTTCTACATGCCGCGCATGTGCAACCACTGCCTGAACCCGGCGTGCGTGGCTTCGTGCCCGTCCGGTGCGCTGTACAAGCGCGGTGAAGATGGCGTGGTGCTGCTCAACCAGGAGCGCTGCCGCGCGTGGCGCTCGTGCATCGCCGCGTGCCCGTACAAGAAGGTGTACTTCAACTGGTCCACCGGCAAGTCGGAGAAGTGCATCCTGTGCTACCCGCGCCTCGAGACCCAGCAGCCGCCCGCTTGCCACCACTCGTGCGTGGGCCGCATTCGTTACTTAGGCAACGTACTCTACGACGCGGCCAAGATCGAAGCGCTCGCCGGGCGCCCGACTGAGCACCTGGTCATGGGTCAACGCGATCTGATCCTGGATCCGCACGATCCCAAGGTGATCGAAGGGGCCAAGAAGAACGGCGTTTCCGACGCCGTGATCCGCTCGGCGCAGGAGTCGCCGACCTACCGCTTCGTCAAGGAGTGGGGGCTGGGCCTGCCGCTGCACCCCGAGTTCCGCACCCTGCCGATGCTGTTCTACGTTCCGCCGCTTTCTCCGGTGCTGTCGGCTTCGCAGGGCGGACCGACCAGCAACGAGTCGCGCGACCTGTTTCACGAGGTCGAGGAAGCGCGCGTGCCGATGCAGTTCCTGGCCAACCTGTTTGGCGCCGGCAACACCGAGCCGGTGCGCTACGCGCTGCGCAAGCAGTACGCAGTACGCATGTACCGCCGTCATGTGACGGTCGGCGACGTCACTGAAGAAATGGCCGACAAAGCGCTGGCGCAGGCCGACTGCACCCGCGAGCAGGCCGAGGCGATCTACCGTCTGACCTCGCTGGCGAGCTACGAACAGCGCTTCGTCATTCCGCCGGCACAGCGCGAGATGGCGATCGAGATGATCTCGGATCCGCTCGACCACAAGGCGAGCACCGGATTTGGTTTTTCCTCCCCGCCGATGAGGGTCTGACATGAATCCCACCGCCAAGACCTACAACGCACTTTCCCGCCTGGTCGCCTATCCGGCGGCGGGCTTTGTCGAGGCCGCCGAGCAGTGGTGTGCGGCGGTCAGCGAACAATTCCCACCGGCCGAGGCCAAGCTGCAGCCCTTCGTGCGCATGCTCGCCGACCTCGACAACACCGAGATCGAAGAACTGTACTGTCGCACCTTCGACAACAACCAGGCCGCGGCTCTTGAGGTCGGCTGGCACGTCTACGGCGAGTCTTATGACCGGGGTTCCTTCCTGGTTCATATGCGCGAGATGATGCGCCGCTACGAGGTGGCCGAGGACCGGGAACTTCCGGATCATCTGTCCCACGTGCTCGCTGTGCTCGGGCGCTGCCAGGAAAAAGAGGCGATCGAACTCGCTGAATACACCGCGCTGCCCGCGGTCAAGAAGATCGGCGTCAGTCTTGCCGCCGGCCAGAACCCCTACGAGGCGGTCATGGACGCCGCTCTCATCGTGCTCCAATCCCACGTCCACACGAACAACGGCTGCAGCTGATCATGAGCGACATTCTCCTCTTTGCGGTCCTTCCCTACGTCGCGGTTGCGTGGTTCCTGCTCGGAACCATCATCCGCTATCGCCGGGTGCCTTTCACCTACTCGACGCTGTCCTCCCAGTTCCTGGAGAACCGCAAGCACTTCTGGAGCACGGTTCCCTTCCACTACGGCATCCTCGGCGTGCTCGTCATCCACCTCGCTGGGCTGCTGGTTCCGTCGTCGATCTTGTGGTGGAATGCGGTGCCCGCGCGTCTGTTCATTCTTGAATTGAGCGGGCTGGCCCTGGCCTTCCTGGCCCTGTTCGGTCTGATCAACTCGATGCACCGGCGCCTGACCATGCCCAAGCTGAAGGTGGTGACCAACGCCTCGGACTGGATCCTGTACCTGTTGCTGCTGGTGCAGATCGTCCTCGGCATGCTCACCGCGATCTACAACGGCTGGGGAAGCTCCTGGTTCTCGAGTTCGGCCTCGCCGTGGCTGTGGTCGCTGATCAAGCTCTCACCGGAGCCCGCCTACGTCGCTGCGATGCCGCTGATGATCAAGCTGCACATCATCAACGCCTTCCTGATCTTGGCGTTCTTCCCCTTCACCAGGCTGGTGCACATCCTGGTGGTGCCCAACCCCTATCTGTGGCGCAAGACCCAGGTCGTCTTGTGGAATCGCGAACGTCGCAAGGCGCGCATCAGCGACTGAATCTGCTTCTAGACATGGCTTCCAACAGCAACAAGAAGTTCAACCCGCTGCAGTTCCTGGCTTTCAAGGGACCGTACAAGGTGCTCCACATGACGTGGTTCGCCTTCTTCCTGACCTTCATGGCGTGGTTCAATATGGCCCCTCTGGCCACCACGATGAAGGACAATCTGTCGTGGCTGAACGATCAGAACATCAAGATTCTGCTGATCTGCAACGTCGCGCTGACGATCCCGGCACGGATCATCATCGGTATGTTGCTGGACAAGTTCGGTCCACGCAAAGTCTATTCGGGGCTGCTGATCGTGATGTCAGTCCCGTGCTTTGTTTTTGCGTTGTCGAATTCGTTCACCCAGGCGGTCATCTCGCGCCTGCTGCTGGGCATCATCGGTGCCGGCTTCGTCATCGGCATCCGCATGGTGGCGGAGTGGTTCCCGCCCAAAGACGTCGGTGAAGCGGAAGGCATTTACGGTGGTTTCGGCAACTTTGGTTCGGCGGCCTCTGCCTTCCTGCTGCCGACGTTGGCGTTGAACTTCTTCGGCGGTGAAGACGGATGGCGTTACGCCATCATGTTCACCGGCACCACCTGCCTGATCTACGGCTTCATCTACTACTTCAACGTCACCGATACCCCGCCGGGCAAGACCTATCACAAACCCAAGCGTGGCGGGGCGATGGAAGTCACCTCGTGGGCTTCTCTCTATGGCTTGATCTTCATGCAGATCCCGATGCTGTTTGCGCTCGGTCTGCTGGTTTGGAAACTGCACAATGCAGAATTCCTGCCGACTCAGGGAGCCCACGTCAGCTACGGGATTCTGGTGGCCATCCTGGCTTTCCAGGCCTACAAGGCGTGGACCGTGAACGGGCCGCAGTTGCGCGAGGGTTATCCGGAAAAGGACAAATACGAATTCCGCCAGGTGGCGATCCTTGACCTCGCCTACTTCGTCACCTTTGGCTCAGAACTGGCTGTGGTGTCCATGCTGCCCAAGTTCTTCCAGGAGACTTGGAGCCTGACTCCGCAAATGGCTGGCGCAATCGCCGCCTCCTTTGCCTTCATGAACCTGTTCGCGCGGCCCATGGGCGGTTTCCTTTCCGACCGCATGGGTTCGCGGCGCAAGACTTTGACCATCCTCCTCGCGGGGCTGGCGGTCGGCTATTTCATGATGAGCCGCTTGAACTCGGGCTGGCCGATCCCACTCGCACTCATGGTCACGATGATTTGCTCTTTCTTCGTCCAGTCAGGCGAGGGTGCCGTCTACGCCATCGTGCCTTTGGTCAAGAAACGGGTCACTGGCCAGATCGCCGGAATGGTCGGCGCCTATGGCAACGTCGGAGCGGTGGTCTTCCTCACCGTCTTTTCGATCGTCGCCGAAGCCTCGACCTTCTTCCTCACCATCAGCGGTTGCGCGGTTGTCTGCGGGATCGCCTCATTGTTCCTGAAGGAACCCAAGGGTTCCTTCGCCGACCTGCACCACGATGAGGAGATCGAGGCGCAACCCGCGATCGCAAACTCCGGCGAGGCATCCGCATGAGCCACATCCTGAAAAAATGGGACGTTGAGAACGAAGAATTCTGGGAATCCGAAGGCAAGCAGGTCGCCAAGCGCAACCTGTGGATCTCGATCCCCAACCTGCTGTGCGGTTTCTCCGTGTGGCTGTACTGGGGCATGCTGGCGAAGTTCATCCAAAAGGCCCACTTCGCCAACCCGGAGCTGTTCAATTTCCTCAAGGACGGGGAGCCGCTCGGCGGCGACGCCTACCGCGGCCTGCTCTTCACCCTGCCGGCGGTAGCGGGTTTGATGGGGGCGACCTTACGCATCCCCAATTCGTTCATGATCGCGATCTGCGGCGGCCGCAACGTCAAGTTTATGACCACGCTACTGCTGATCCTGCCCGCGGTCGGTGCCGGGTTTGCACTGCAAAACGCAGATACGCCGTTCTACCAGTTCGTCATTTTGGCGGCATTGTCCGGGATTGGAGGCGGGGCCTTCGCCTCGTCGATGTCCAACATCAGCTTCTTCTACCCGAAGCGGATGCAGGGCCTGGCCCTGGGCCTCAATGCCGGCCTCGGCAACGCCGGGGTGTCGGTGATGCAGTTCCTGCTGCCGTGGATCATCACCTTTGGCGCCTTCGGCGCGATTGGAGGCGAGCCCTACCAGGTCGGTGAGACCCAGATGTGGATTCAGAACGCGGCCATCGTCTGGGTGCCGATCATGGCGGTGCTGACGGTGCTGGCCTTCCTGTTCATGAACACCATGCCGCACCACCACAGCGGAACCACCGCCAAAGCGGTGGGCAAATACCTGTGGATGATGGCGCTCGGCTTCATCGGCGGAGGTGTCGGCGTGTGGCTTCTGCTACTGGACTGGGGCAGCTTCAATGCGCTGCTCAAGGTCTTCCTGGTGCTGCTCGCCGCGGTGCTGCTGACCCTGTTCTTGATGAAAAAGGCGACTCCGCCCGAGATCAAGTCCAGCCTCGACAGCCAGTTCGAGATCTTCCACAACAAGCACAACTGGGTCATGACCTGGTTGTACACGATGACCTTCGGTTCTTTCATCGGCTACGCCAACGCCTTCCCCAAACTGATCGATGACGTTTTCGGATTCATCCGCGTCGACGGCGCAGGCAACGTGCTGGCCGAGGGGATCAAGAACATCAACGCGCCAGTTTCTTCCAAATACATTTGGATCGGCGCTGGCGTCGGCGCCTTGATCCGCCCGCTCGGCGGTTGGCTGTCGGACAAGTTCGGCGGCGCCAAGGTGACCCACTGGGACACCATCATCATGATCTTCGCCACCATCGGCGCCGGCTGGTTCGTGTCGCAGGCCAGCGTGTCGCCGACGCCGGAGAAGTTCTTCGTACCCTTCCTGCTGCTGTTCATCCTGCTGTTCGCTACCACCGGCATCGGCAACGGTTCGACCTTCCGCATGATTCCGATCATCTTCCGCAAGGAGCAGGCCGGACCGGTGCTCGGCTGGACCTCGGCGATCGCTGCTTACGGTGCCTTCCTGATCCCGAAGATCTTCGGTGAACAGATCAAAAACGGCACCCCGCAATACGCGCTGTACGGCTTCGCCGCCTACTACATGAGCTGCCTGGTGGTGAACTGGTGGTTCTACGCGCGCAAGAACGCGGAGATTCCCTGCTGATCCAAAGCCTGAATTCTGAACCGGGCAATCCAAGCCTGGCCGCCACCCGCGGCCAGGCTTTTTTCTCAGGCGATCGGCGCGACGAAATGCAGGATGGCGCAGAAGTGGCTGACGGTGCCGACCAGCACGAAGATGTGCCAGATGGAATGCGAGAAGGGCAGCTTCTCCCACAGGAAGAACACCGTGCCCAGGGTGTAGGCGGATCCGCCGGTGATCAGCCACGCCAGCGCTTCGACTGGCAGGACCAGACGCAGCACCGGGAAGGCCAGCACCGCGATCCAGCCCATGATCAAATAAAGTGCGATCGAGATGCCCTTGTTGCGCACCAGATGGGCGCCCTCCAGCACCGAACCGATCGCGGCCAGGCACCAGATCAGCACCAGGAACAACGCGCCGGAGTGGTCGCGCATCGGGCCGAGGGCGAAGGGCGTGTAGGTGCCGGCGATCAGCAGGTAAATGGCAACGTGGTCCATAGTCTGCAGGCGTCGCTTCCAGATCTCGTTGCGGGCACCGTGATAGGCGGTTGAACTTGCGTACAGCAACACCACGGTGGCGCCAAATACCGAACAGCCGATGACCACCTGACTGTCGGCGTGCTCCTGGGCGAGGAATACCAGCAGCGCCGAGGCGGCAATTCCGAACAGAACGCCAAGCCCGTGGGTCAGGCTGTTGACGATCTCTTCCAATACGGACTGCCCGGAAATCGGGTGCCGTTCGACTGAAGAGACGCTTTCGGACACGTAGGAGAAAGGGTTCGGCGAAGCCTATCCCAGGAATGGGCAAGGCGGCGGCGGAACCCGCGATTTGCTGATTCCTATAGCTCTAAGCGTGATTCACGTAACTTCTTCCACCCACTTTGCTTGAATTCATCGCCATTTGTGTCATGCTGGATTTGTATGGCTCCCGCTCGGTCACGACCCCTGTCCGGGCAGCTCCCCTTTGTGCTGCAACTCCTCGAGGACGAAAGTCCGCTCGTCCGCCGAGGCGTGGTGAGGGAATTGCGCCGTTACGGCGTGCGCCTGGCCCCCGCGCTGGAACAGCTCGATCCACCCGCCAGCACCCGCCACCGCGAGCTGCTCCAGGAATTGCTGCGCGATCACCTCGGGCGCCTACTGCTACGCCAATGGGGGCAGGTGGTGCTCTGCCAGGATCCCGACCAGAAGCTCGAGGCGGGCCTCGAGGCGGTATCGCTCTACGTCGACGGCTTCAAGGCGAGAACTCCTCTGCCGACGCAGTTGGACCAGAGCGCCGCCACCCTGCGCACCACCCTGCGCCGGCGCAGCCTGGCGGAACTGATCCGCAAGCTGCGCCTGGGGCCGGCACGACTCCTCGGCGGAGCGGTCGAAACCGCCCCAGCCGAGGCCTTCAGCCTGGCTCAAATGATGGCGGGGGGCAGCGGCATCCCGCTCGGACAGGCGCTGGTGCTGCGCCAGATCGCCCGCCGCCTGGACCTGGAGTGTGAGGTATGGCCGTTGCCGGGGCTGGTCCTGGTCGCCGAGACCACCCCTTCCGGCCGCCAGTTCCTCGACCCCGCTGCCTCCGGGCCGCCCCTCGCCCGCGACCAGATTGCGTCCTTCTTCGCTTGTCCGGCGCCCTTGCTGCAACGACTGCAGGGCCTCCCCCCTGAGGTCGACCACCTGCTGGAACAATGGCTGCGCACCTTCCTGCGCAGCATGCGACGGCGCGGCGCGGTGCGCGAAGCCGCCTTGTCCCTGGGCCTGTTGAGGTCACTGCACGGTCGGCGGATCGGCCCTTGAGAGCGCGTCCTTCTGACCCCGACGACGTTCCCGCTGTACGCCGCGCCTGGCTGCTGTGGCCGGTGATGATGTTGGCGGTTGCCAGCCTATTGAGTCTGGGACCCGGGCTCGGCCTGGTGCCCGCGCTGCTCACCCACTTCCAGTTTTATCTGGCTCTGGGCTGGCTGGCAGTGGGCGTATTTGCGGCGTGGTCCGGGCACCGTCAACGCCGTCGTGGGCACTCCGAGCGGTCGGGCACGCGCCTTTCCGGCCGCCTGCCGCTGGTGCCCTTGCTCGCCGTGGCCGGACTCGGTTGGCATGGCCACCTGTGGGCCTCACTGTGGATACCCGTGCCGGTGGAAACCTCGGCCTTGGGGGGGGGCGAGTTGAAGGTGATGTGGGCCAACGTGCAGGCGCGTGGCGCACGCGTCGAAGCCTTGCAAACACAGGTCAAGGCCTACGCGCCGGACATCCTTGCCTTGGGAGAAGTGCCCGACCAAAATTCCTTGCAGGCGTTGCAACAGGACTGGCCGGAATCCCTGCTGGCGCTGGAGCACGGTCTGGCTTTGTACTCCAGGCTTCCCTTGCTCGCTGCCGAGGTCATCGAGGTCCCGGGCGCGCGGCCGATCCTGGCGGTGGACTTCGACTACCAGGGCCAACTCGTGCGTCTGCTGGCCACCCATGCCCTGATCCCGGTCCTGTCCGCACATGAAGCCACCTTCGAGCGCTGCTGCGCCCTGGGGGCCGAGGGCGATAGCTGCATTTTGATCGGCGATCTCAACACCACCCCATGGAGCCCGCAATTCAAACGCCTGCAGCTGCAGGCCGGTCTGGCCGACGCCCGGCAGGGCTATGGGCCGCAGGCGACCTGGGCCAGCAGCCGTTGGCCCGGAATCCGGCTGCCGATCGACCATGTGCTTTATCGAGGCCCGTTGGTGGTAAAGAACTGGGAAGTCGGAAATGACTTCGGCAGCGATCACCTGGCGGTGATGGCCACCTTTGGCCGCCGCCATTAGCCGCTCATCAGCGCTTGCTCGTGCAACGGGCAGCCGGGGTCAAGGTCGGGGACAGGGCTGACCGATAGGTCTGAGATCCGGTTCTTGCCCCATGAGTACCGCACCTTAGCCCTTTCAGACCCCTCGATCGTTATGTTCGTCTCCAACGTGCCCGGACCCTCTGACCCTCGTGAGTCCCCCGACCCGCGCCCACAGGTGCTGTTGGTGGACGACGACGAGGAAATCCTGAAATTCTTCGGTGCCGCCCTGATGGATCACTTTGGGGTGTACAAGGCCCTCGACGGCCCCGCCGCCTTGGAAATCCTGGCGCAGCACCCGCTGGATCTGGTGATCAGCGACATCGCCATGCCGGGCATGAGCGGCATGGAACTGCTCAGTGCGATCCGCGAGCGCGATCTCGACCTGCCGGTGGTTCTGGTGACCGGCGATCCGAAACTGGACTCGGCAATGCAGGCGGTGGAACACGGGGCGCTGCGTTATCTGACCAAGCCGGTGGCGATCGAAGATCTGCAGAACACCGCCGCCCGCGGCGCGCGCATGCGACGCATGGCGGCGGCCAAACGCGAGGCCTTCAAAATGGTGTCCGGCCACAGCGGGGTGGCGGCCGACTCGGCGGGCGCGCAGGCGCGCTTCAACAAAGCGTTGGAGACCCTGTATCTTGATTTCCAGCCGATCGTGTCGTGGTCCAAACGCCGTCCGGTCGGTTTCGAGTGCCTGCTACGCACCCATGAGAGCAGCCTCAAGCACCCGCCGGATCTGCTGCGTTCTGCCAGTGGTCTCGACCGCATGAATGAAGTCGGGCGATGCATTCGAAATGCTGCGGCCGAGCGCCTCGAAGAGCTTCCTTTCGGTGCGCGCTTCTTTGTCAACCTGCACCACACCGACCTCAACGACGAAGATCTCTTCGATCCAAATTCAGCGCTGGCGCAGAACTCGTCGCGCTTCGTGCTTGAGATCACCGAACGTGAGTCGCTGCAGGCGATCGCCGACGCGCGCGCCAAGGTTGCGGCGTTGCGCGACCTCGGCTTTCTGATCGCGATGGACGACCTCGGCGCCGGCCACAATGGTCTCGCCGCCTTCGCCAAGCTCGAGCCGGACATCATCAAGCTCGACATGCTGCTAGTGCGCGGCGCCGACCGCGAGGTCAAGAAGCGCCGCCTGATCCGTCTGATGAGCGAATTCTGCGCCGAGGAGAACATCGATTTCATCGCCGAAGGAGTTGAGACTCGCGCCGAACTCGACGCGCTGCTGGAATCGGGCTGCGACCTGTTCCAGGGTTATTTTCTGGGAAAACCCAATCCCCAAATCCGCGTTCCCATTCTCGACGACAAGGACTGAGCTCCCTGCTCTTGTGCGCCAGGCGCCACGGCCCTAGAAAGGAGGGCCATGGTGATCAACAGCCTGCGCGAGTGGATCGAGGTGCTGGAGCGGGCGGGCGAATTGCGCCGCATCCGCGTGCCGGTCGACCCCTATCTGGAGATCTCGGCGATCACCGATCGTGTGTCGAAGGAACGCGGCGCCGCCAATCAGGCGCTGCTCTTCGAGCAGGTGAAGGGCAGCGACATGCCGGTGCTGATCAACGCCTTCGGCTCGCGGCGCCGCATGGGACTTTCGCTGGGTGCCGGTTCGGTCGAAGAACACGCCGGCCGTCTGCGTGAACTGCTCGATCAGGCCCCGCCCGAGGGCCTGCTCGACAAGCTCAAGATGCTGCCGCGCCTGGCCCAGCTGGGCAAGCTCTTTCCGCGCAAGGTGCGCAGCGCGCCGTGCCAGGAAGTGGTGTTGCAGGGCGACGACGTCGATCTCGGTCGGCTGCCGGTGCTGACCACCTGGCCCGACGACGGCGGCCCCTTCATCACCTTTCCCTTGTGCGTGACCCAGGACCCGGAGTCGGGCAAGCGCAACTTGGGGACCTATCGTCTGCAAGTTTATTCACGCAACGAGACCGGCTTCCACACCCACCTGCACAAAGACGCCCGCCGCCACTTGGGCAAGGCGGCGGCCAAGGGCGAGCGCATCCCGGTGGCGGTGGTCATCGGCGCCGACCCGGCGACCTGTTTCGCCAGCGTGGTGCCGGCGCCGCCGGATCTAGACGAGTTGCTGATCGCCGGCTTTTTGCGGCAAAAGGCGGTGCCGCTGGTGGCGTGCAAGAGCGTGCCGCTGGAAGTCCCGGCGACCGCCGAAATCGTGCTCGAAGGCTGGGTCGATCCGGCCGAAATGCGTCGCGAAGGTCCCTTCGGCGATCACACCGGCTTCTACAGCCTGGCTGACGACTATCCGGTGCTGCGCGTCGAGTGCATCACCATGCGCCGCGACCCGGTCTACCACACCACCCTGGTCGGACGGCCGCCGCAGGAAGACTGCTGGATGACCGAGGGCATCGAGCGTTTGCTGCTGCCGGTGCTGCAGAAGCAGTTCCCCGAGGTGCTCGATTACCGCATGCCCTTTGAAGGGGTGGCGCACAATCTGATGATCCTCAAGATCCGCAAGGCCTATCCCGGCCACGCGCGCAAGATCATGAACGCGATCTGGGGTCTGGGGCAGGCGATGTTCACCAAGGTGATCGTGGTCATGGACGCGGACTGCGACATCCATGACGACCGCGAAGTGGCCTGGCGGGTCCTCAACAACATCGATCCGCAACGCGATCTCGAGTTCACCCTCGGGCCGATCGAGGTGCTGGACCACGCCAGCCGCGCCGCCTGCTACGGCTCCAAGGTCGGCATCGACGCCACGCGCAAATGGCCTGAAGAGGGCTTTCAGCGCGACTGGCCCGAAATCATCACCATGTCTGCACCGATGCAGCAACAGGTCGAGGCGCGCTGGCGCGAGTACGGCTTCGGCGATTAACGGCTGGCTGGCCGCAGTCCGCGCCCGGATGACAGGATTATCACCGCCCAATCCGGGGGGGGGTGAGGCACGCACAGGGTCTATAGCGCTAGCTTGAACACGCCGCTGCGTGCGCAAATGGCCAGTCTTCCCTTGCTCCTCATCCTGGTGGTCCTCGGCCTTGCTCTGGCCGCGGTCGAGTGGCGGCGGGCTGAGCACTCACGACTGCGCCAGGACCTGAATACACTGCAGCAGGCCAAGAGCGGCGGTCGCCACCGTGCCCGGCTGCAATACCCCTGGATCGATCTGAGCCGCTGCATCGGTTGTGGCACCTGCGTCTCAGCGTGCCCGGAAGAGGGTGTGCTCGAGGTCATCCACGGACAGGCACAGGTGGTCTTCGGATCGCGCTGCGTCGGGCACGGCCGCTGTGCCAGCGAGTGCCCGGTCGGCGCGGTGGCGCTGACCCTGGCCGATCGCGAAACGCGCCAGGACATCCCGGCGCTGACCGCAGAGCTGGAAGCCATCGGCCAGCCTGGCCTGTTCCTGGCCGGCGAGGTCACCGGCTACGCGCTGGTGCAGACCGCGGTCGACCACGGGCGCCGGGTCGCCGCGGAAGTCGCCCGCCGCCTCGCCGAAGGCGATCCGAGCGGGGCCAAGGGTGGCGGGCCGCGTTCGACCCTGGTGCGCGATCTGGTCGTCGTCGGCGCCGGTCCGGCGGGTTTGTCTTGTTCGCTCGAGGCGCGCCGCCTGGGACTTGATTTTGTCACCCTGGAGCAGGACGAAATTGGCGGCACGGTGGCCAAATATCCGCGCGGCAAGCTGGTCATGACCCAGCCCATGGACCTGCCGCTGGCGGGCCGGCTGAAGAAGACCAGCTATCTGAAGGAAGAGCTGGTCGAGCTGTGGCTGCAACTCGCCGATCAGCATCAGCTGCCGATCTTGGAGGGCGAGGTGCTGCTCGAGATCTCGCGCGATGAACACGGCATCTTCTCGGTGTTCACGCCCAATCATGTCCACTATGCGCGCCATTTGTGCCTGGCCCTGGGCCGCCGCGGTACGCCGCGCAAGCTCGGAGTTCCAGGGGAGCAGTCGCACAAGGTGATTTACTCGCTGCAGGACGCGCGCGCGATGCAGGAGCGTTCGATCCTGGTCGTGGGGGGGGGTGACAGCGCGGTCGAAGCGGCGCTGGGTCTGAGCGAGCAGCCCGGCAACCAGGTGCATCTGTCCTACCGCAGGGAGCAGTTCTTCCGCCTCAAGCCGCGCAACGAGGACCGCATCCACAAGGCGGTCGGCGATGGCAGTGTGCGTGCCCACTTCGCCACCGAGGTGGTGCGCATCGAGGACCACCAGGTGGTGTTGAACCGCTTGCAGCCCGAGGCGCGCGATGAGTTTCCGCTGTCCAACGACGACGTCCTGGTGCTGGCGGGAGGGGTGCCGCCATTCCCCTTGCTCGAGGCGGCCGGGGTTTCCTTTGACCTCAGCCTGACCGACGCCCCGCCGCCGCTGATTGAGCGCGGCACCGGCCTGCTTGCCGCGCTGCGAGTGACATTTCTGCTGGGCCTGGCGCTGGCGGCGTGGTTCTTCCTGCACGCTGATTATTACGCCCTCAGCGACGCGCAACGCATCGACGACCCACGCCATTCCCTGCTGCGCCCGGCGAGCGGCCTGGGACTCGCGGGGGGCATTGCCGCCGTGACGATGATGCTGGCCAATCTGGCCTATCTGGCGCGGCGCTCGCAGCGCATTCCCTTCTGGTTCGGCAGCCTGAGCCGCTGGATGGGTGCGCACGTCGGCACCGGAGTGGCCGCCTTGCTGCTGGCGCTTCTCCACGCGGGTTTCGCCGGCGGCAACACCCTCGGCGGCCACGCGCTGCTCGGCCTGTATCTGCTGGTGGCCACCGGCGGGGTTGGCCGTTACTTCTACTCCTTTGTGCCGCGCGCCGCCAACGGCCGTGAAATGGTGCTGGAAGAGGTCCAGCAGCAGATGAACACCGGTCTGCAGTCCTTGCACGGGGTGCATCCTGACTTCGTCGAGAGCGCGCGCCACGAGGTGTTTGCACTGATCGAGCGCACCCGCTGGCGCCAGGGTTTCTTCGGCAAGTTGTACGGCTTGCTGACCAGCCAGCGCGATTTGCGACGTACTTTGGCGCGGCTGCGCCGCCTGGCTGCACCCTACGACGTCAACCCGCGGAAATTGCGCGAAGTGGTCGCCGCAGCGCGCAGCGCCCACCGCAACTCGATCGCGGTGGCGCATCTCGCCGACCTGCGCACGCTGCTGGCGAGCTGGCGTTATCTGCACCGCTGGGTGGCCTTGCTGGTGGTCCTGCTGGTGGCCGCCCACGTGTGGATGGCGTTGCGTTACGCGCGCCTCGGAGGGATGCCATGAACAAAGCGGGACGACTGCTGATCGCCATGCTGTCCGCCGTCGCCGTGGTGAGCCTGGTGCTGCTCGACCTGGCCGATCCGAGCCCGGGGCCGATCACCACGGTGCACGCGCAACTCGCCGACCTGAGCGACGGGCGCGCCTGCGATCTGTGCCACGGAGAATCCCCACAGGACATGGCGCGCGCGTGCACCGCCTGCCACCAGGCGATCGCCTCCCAGCTGCAGGCGGCCAGCGGCATCCACGGCGGGCTGACGCCCGAAAAGGTCGCCGCATGCGGCACCTGCCATCAGGAACACCACGGCGACGCCGTCGAACTCGGCGCCGCGCGCAGTTTCCGCCTCGCCGGACTGGAGGGGCCGATTGGCTTTGATCACGGCCACACCGACTTCGCTCTGGACGGTCGCCACGACACCCTGGAGTGCAGCGCCTGCCATCCAAACGCCGACCGCCAACCGCTGCCGGCGGGGGTGAGTCGCTATCTGGGGCAGGTCCAGTCGTGTGCCTCCTGCCACGATGATCCGCACGCCGGGGCGATGCAGCGCTCGTGTGAATCCTGCCACGGTCAGGAACACCCCTTCGCCGACCTGGCAAATTTCCTTCACACAGAAGAATTTCCGCTGCACGGTTCGCATGGTGGGCTGGCGTGCGCGGAGTGCCACGAGAGCGACAGCGATCGATCGGTGGAGGCACTCAGCGATGCCGATGCGCAGCTCCCGTGGCGCAGTTGTGTAGCTTGTCACGAGTCTCCGCACCGCTCCTGGAAGGACCAGGCGTGTTCCGAATGTCATTCGGAAAAGCACCCCGACTTCCGCCGGCCTGCGGCGCAACTGGAGGCCAGCCAGCACGCGGCCAGCGGCTTCGGCCTCGACGCGCCGCACGCTGGATTGGAATGTGCGCAGTGCCATGCGGACACCGCGGGAACCTCTTTCGCCACGCGCTACCCGGGACGCGCGGCCGATCAGTGCCGCGTATGCCACGCCGATCCGCACCTGGGCCAGTTCGATCATCCGCCCTATCAGGAGCAGGGTTGTCTGAGCTGCCACCAGCGTCATCAGTTCACCCCGCACGCCTTCGAAGCCGGCGATCACGCGCTGACCTCCTTCGCCCTCGAGGGTGCCCACCGATCCGCCGAGTGCAACACCTGTCATGACCAGATGCTGGCCGCCTCCATGGGGGGGGGCCAAGTGGAGTGTCGCCGTTTCAACGGCACTCCCTCGAGCTGTGCCGCCTGCCACGACGACGCGCACCAGGGAGCTTTCGACCGCATTGCCGATTTGCGCGTCGCAGACGGTTCCGCAGATTGCGCTCGCTGCCATTCCAGCGAGGCCTTTCACCCTGCAACGAGCGCATTCCAGCACGACCGCTGGACGGCCTATCCACTGACCGGCGCCCATCTGCAGGCGGAGTGCGAAGCCTGCCACCCGCGCGCCGTCGTCGCCGATCCGAGCGGACGCCGCTTCGGTCGCGTGGCTCAGCACTTCCCCGGCAATCCGGACTCGTGCGCCGGATGCCACGCCGACCTTCACCAGGGCAGCTTCGATCAGGACGGGCTTCCGCTGACGGTTGAGGGTGCCTCAGGCTGCGCGCGCTGTCACGACACCCGCGCCTTTCAACTCGCCGCCGGTGCACCCTTTGATCACCGACTGTGGACCGGCTTCGCCCTGGCCGGCGCGCACCGCCAGGCCCAGTGCCACAGCTGCCATCCCGGCGGCGAGGCGCTGCAGCCGCCGCGGCGCCTGGGACTGGCCGCCGACCACGCGCGCGGTGACCCGGCGCTGTGCGCCAGTTGTCATCAGGATCCGCACGGCGGCGTTTTCAGCCGCCCACTGCTGCCACGCAGCGTCAACGGCGCAAACGGGTGTGCGCGCTGTCATCAGCAGAACACCTTCCGCGTCGCCTCGCTGGGGGATTTTGATCACGATCGCTGGACGCGCTATCCCTTGCAAGGCGCCCACGCGGAGGCCGAATGCGTGGCCTGTCACGCGGTGCTGCCGCGCCCAGACGCGCTCGGCCGCAGCACCGCGCGTGCGCCTGGCAGTGCCTGCGCCGATTGCCACGCCGATCCCCACGTCGGCCAGTTCCGTGCCGCGGCAGCCTCGCCGCAGACCGACTGCACGCGCTGTCATAGCAACGCCAGCGACCAGTTCGAGATCGAGGATTTCGACCATGACCGTCTCACTTCCTTCCACTTGGACCAGGACCACGCGCGGCTGGATTGCGCCGCCTGCCACCAGGCGTGGCCTTTGCAGGGCGGCGGCAGCGCGGTGCGCTACAAGCCTCTGGGAATTAAATGCCAGGACTGCCACAGCGTCGTGCCGCGAGGCACTGGGGGGGGGCGATGAGCCGCCGCCGATCTAGTTTCTGGACCCTCGCCGTGTGGCTGTGCACGCCGGTCTTCGCGTGTTGCGCTGCGGCCTCCGCGTCAGCCCTATCGGCGACGCCCGCAGCAAATTTGGGTGGCCCGGCATTTTTCCAAGAAGAAGGGAACGATGGGCAGCGGCGCGAGGGCCGCGTGCTTGCGGTAGCCCAGCAACAGGTGCAGATCGACCTCGGCAGTCAGGCCGGGGTGCAGCCGGGCGACCGCGCGCGCTTTCTGCCGATCGGCGCGCCGCCGGTAACGGGCCGCGTCGAGACGGTGGAAGGGCGTGCCTCCTGGGTGCGCCTGGACCGCGCCGCGCCGGCGGTGGAGCCGGGCGTGGCGGTCGAGGTGCTGCTGCCTCCGGGGCGCCGGCAGGGCGCAGCGCGAGACTATGGGGCCGGAGTTCCCGGCACCACGCCGGCCTGGAGCCGCAAGGACGCCCCCTTCGACTCGGCACGGCCGTTGCTGGCCGAGGATCCCTTGCAGCCGCAAGAGCGGCCGAGCCTGTGGAGCGGGCGCGTCTACCTGTCCGCCGACAGCGTATGGGAGCAGGAGGAACTCGATAGTCAGAGCACCTTCGGCCGCATGGGTCTGGACCTGCGCGGTGAAAACCCTTTCGGCGCCGGCGGCCGCATGCACTTCGCCCTGGATCTGGACCTGCGCTCCTTTTCCGCCGACGGCCTGGCCAGCGAAAGCGACAGCGCAGCGCGCGTCGAACGCTTGTCCTACACCCACGGCGGCGATCGCTTCCACGCGCTGCGCTGGCAGGCGGGCCGCTTCCTGCAATACGGGGTGCCTGAATTCGGCGTGGTCGACGGCGCCGAGGTGTCCTATCGCGTCCACTCCGGCGACCGCTTCGGCGGCAGCTTCGGGCTGATGCCCGAGCCCGGCCAGGACTACCGCACCGGCGACGACCTGCAGGTGTCGGCCTTCTATCGCTGGGTCGCTGACGAGGACGAGCGCCTGCGCCTGACCGCTGGCGCACAGAAGACCTGGCACGACGGCAGCGCCGACCGGGATCTGCTGCTGCTCAAGGCCGAGTACCTGCCGTCGACCAGCTTCCGTTGGCGCACCAGCGCGTGGATCGATTTCTACGACGCCGCCGACGTCGGCAAGGGCGACGGACCCGAGGTCACCTTGTTGCACAGCAATGCCAGCTGGCGTTGGTCCGACAGCGGCGCTTCGGTGGGATTCCGCCAGTGGCGCTTCCCGCAGTTGCTGCGCTATCAGGCCGGCAGTTTCACCAACTTTGAGCTGCTCAACGCCAGCACCTCGCGCGTCGACGCCCGCTGGTGGACGCGCTTCAGCGGGCGCCAGCGCCTGAGCCTGCGCGCCGACAGCTGGAATTCCAACGCCGATAGCGGCGGCGGTGGCGAGGTGCGTCTGGACTGGCCCGATCTGATCGCCAGCGGTCTGCATTCGAGCGCGGCGCTGTTCCTGCGCAGCGGTGGTTTCTCCGAGGTGACCGGCGTGCGCTTGGGACAGAGTTACGCCAACGACTGGGGCAGCTGGCGGCTCAACTGGGAAAGCGCCAACTACACCCCGGTGGGCGGGGACACCGACCTGCTCGAACACGATCTGCGCCTGTCCTGGAACCAGGGTTCGGCCGCTGGCTGGAGTTTCGGCCTCGACGCCGGCTACCGTTTCGGTGACCAGATCGACAGCCCCTCTCTCGGTTTCTTCCTGCAACGGAGTTTTTGATGAGCGCTTCTCCCTTCTTGAACCGAGGTCTGCGTGTGGCGCTGCCGCTGCTGCTGGCGGGGTCGATCACCATCTGGGCGTGCGTGGGCGGCCCACAGCATTTGCCGAACACATGGTGGGCCGGGCAGGGACCGGTGATCTCGCACCAAAACTTCCCCGCCGATTGTGCGCTGTGCCACACCACCCGCGATTGGCGCACGCTGAAGGAGGACTTCCAATTCGACCACGCGGTCGAGACCGGAGTCGCATTGGCCGGTGCGCACAGCACGGCGCAGTGTCTGCGCTGTCACAACGACCGCGGTCCGGTGGCGGTCTTCGCCCAACGCGGCTGCGCCGGTTGTCATGAAGACGTGCACCAGGGACAGCTCGGTGGCAACTGCCGCAATTGCCACGAGGAACACGATTGGAGGCCGCAGGGGCAGATCGCCGAGCATCAGCAGACGCGCTTTCCGTTGCTGGGGGCGCACGCGGCGACCACCTGCGAGCGCTGTCATCCTGGTATCGGTTCGGGGGCGATCGAGGTGCTCAGCATCGACTGCGCCGGCTGCCACCAGGACGATCTGGCGCGTGCGCAGAACCCGGACCACCTGGCCCAGGGCTGGGTGCAGGACTGCGAGACCTGTCATTTGCCGACGCGCTGGACAGGAGCCGGGTTCCGCCACGAGGGTTTCCAGCTGACCGGACAGCACCTCGTCGTCGACTGCGAAGCCTGCCACGTGGGGGGGGTGTTCAGCGCACTTCCGACCGACTGCTTCGCCTGCCACGATCAGGACTACCAGTTGGCCCTCGACCCCGACCACCCCGGCCTCGGCTTCCCGCAGGATTGCGAACGCTGCCACGGAACCTTCGCCTGGCTGCCGGCGAAATTCAATCACTACTGGGTCGGCAGCAACTGCGTCGACTGCCACCTGGCTGAGTACCAGGCAACCACCGATCCGGACCACCTCGCCAGCGGGTTCTCCCAGCAGTGTGCCGACTGCCACCGCACCAATACCTGGGTTCCTGCCAACTTTGATCACCAGGGCATCACCAGTGGATGCGTCGACTGCCACCTGGACGATTTCCAGGCCACCAACGACCCGAACCATCAAGCGGCGGGCTTCCCACAGGATTGCGAGATCTGTCACAACACCAATACCTGGCAGGGCGCGACCTTTGATCACGATTTCCCGATCACTTCAGGGGACCACAAGAACCTGGATTGCGTCGACTGCCATCTGGTGCCTGGCAACTACGCCAGTTTCTCCTGCATCGACTGCCACGAGCACAACAAGAGCGACATGGACCAAGAGCATCAGGGCGAGTCCGGTTACGTCTACGCCAGCCAGGCCTGTCTGCAGTGCCATCCGGACGGCAAGGAGTGAGCTGCGCGGGGCGCTGCTAACCTATGCCGCGTGCCGTCGTCGCAGCCGATCTTGTGGAGCCCGCGCAAGCTGCGCCTGATCCTCAACTGGTATCCGCCCAACCTGTTCCAGCGCATCCATGTGGGCGAGGTCGACCCGGCGTATCGCTGGCTCAAGGTGTATCTGAAGCGCTCCTTGCTGACGCGCAATTTCAATGGCTCGGCCTTTGGCGGCAGCATCTACAGCGCCGCGGATCCGTGGTTTCCGATCCTGTACTGGCAGGCGCTGGCGCGCGAAGGGCTGGCTTTGCAGGGCTGGTTGAAAGAGGGGCGCGCCGATTACAAGAAGCCCGCGCGCAGCCGCCTCGAGTACCACTTCAGCATCAGCGAAGCGGACCTGCAACGCGCGCGTGACAATCTTGATCGATTTGGAACGACCGTGCACCGCAACCAGGTCGAGGCGATCGATCGCGACGGCGACGTGTGCGCGGTGGTCGAGTGCGTTTCCTACCTGCGCCTGCTGCGCCCCGGCCAGCACGAAGGCGCCGGATTCTAGGGGCGGCCCCCCCGGCCAGCACGAAGGCGCCGGATTCTAGGGGCGGCCAGCTTGCCCATCGCGGGCGCCGGGCATGCCGCCATGCCCCGATTCGGAAGACCGGTCAGTCGGCGATCAGGACGGTGAAGTCGAGCTGGTCAAACTTGCCGGTGAGGTCGTCCAAGCCCCAGACCTCGGCGTCGTATTCGCCCTCCGGAAGACCGTGGATTTCGAGGCTGCCACGGAAGGGCACGCCCCACCAATCTTGGCGGGTGAAATCGCGCGGATCGACCTGGATCTGGGTGGGCGGAAAGGCCGGGCCCCCGTGGATGCGGCGCAGCCGGAGCTGGTAATCGGTTTCCTCTTCGGGTCCGTCGACCATCGCGCTGGTTTCACCGACCGCCAGCACCAGCGCTTCGCCCTGTGGTGCGGCGGGACGGAACAGCCAGACGGTGGTGATGCCGGTGTCGGAGTCGTGGGCCGAGGCGCTGCCCTGCAAGTGGATAGGCAGGTCGGCGGGCAGCAGGACCTCGCTGCGTGCGCTGGCCGCGGTGGTCGTGGTCAGCAGCATGCCGCGGTGGTTTACCTCCAACTCGACCTGTAGAGGTTCGGGAGCGGGGTCTTCGTCGGCGCTGTCGGGATCCCATCCGGGCAGTTCCTCGGTCCCTTGCAGCAGCAAGGTGCGCGGGACGGGTGCGCCCTCGGGGTGGAGTTTCAGCTCGGGCACCCGCGCGTGCACCCCAATGGGGGGGGGTGCGGCTTGCACCTGGGCGGGGGGATGGTGAAAACGGGCGGAGTAGGGGTGATCACCCACCCAAACACGCAGGAAGTAGTCGCCCTTGCTCAACGCCGGCAAGTACACAGAGTCGCGGCCGGCACCGGGCGCAGAGCCGGGGCCGGCACCGGGCGCAGAGTCGGATCCGATCCAGGGGGTGAGGTCGACCACCCCGGCCTCTCCGGCAGGAGTGGTCATGGCGAGTCCGGCGGCCCTCCAGGGGGCGCCGGGGGGGGATGCCCCAGCCAGCTTCACGCGCAGCGGGGCTTCGGCAGGGAAGGCGTCGACTTGGAAGAACAGGTGTCCGTCGGCGTCGCTCTTGGCCGCCAGGCGCGCCTCGCGGCGCTGGGTCTGCGGCAGCGGGTCGCGCAGAAATACCAAGGTGATGACAGCTTCGCTCCACAAAGGGCTGAGCAGAGGCAGGGCCGTGCCGGTGGCGGCATCGGCGCCGGCCGCGCGCCAGCGGCCGAGGGCCTTGCGTGCGTGCCCTTCCGCGGGCTGCACCCGCAGACTGAAACGGCTGCCGCCTGGCGGGGGCGGGCGGCCCGTAGCGGGCAGCAAGCGCAGGGGCGGGCGCAGCGGAAGGGCGATTTCGAGTGGCTGGCCAGCCGCCACGGGTACCAACGGAGCGCTGGCACCCAAGACGATCTCTTCCAGGTCGGCGCTGATCAGGGCGAAACCCTGGAGCGACTGGCGAGCGTAGGCGATCACCATCCAGCGCAGGTCGTCGCCGGCCGCCTGGTGCGGAAGGTGGATGGGGGCCAGTGCTTCACTCCACGGGCGAAGGCGGCCGCGCTGCACCGCAGGATGTTCCAGCAACACTTCCAGGGTGAGGCCGGTGAGTCCGGGAGGAAAGCGCAGCAGGCGGAAATGGTGCGGTTGGGCGCGCGCGGCACCGATCGGTCGAAGCTGCAACTGCACCGCCGAGTTGGCATTCCTGTCGCTGGCATTTCCGTCGCCGGAAGAGGGCGCAGCAGACTCGCCGCAGGCGCCCGCCATCAGGGCGCCTGCCATCAAGGCGGCGACCAGGGCTGGAGTCAGGAGCCGGCGAGGGCGAGATTTCATCAACTCGGGGAGGCGCATTTTAGGAGCGGCTTGGGGCGGCCTCCAGGCTGGCCTAGACTGAGGTACCGGATTCCTCCGGGCCGAGCCATCCATGCAACAGTCCCGCAACCGCAAACAGCAAGGCGTCGGAGAGCTGCGCCGCATCCCCACCTTCGAGGAGTGCCTGCCGTCGAGTGAGAAGGTCACCCACACCGTGGTGCACGAGGGCAGCGGCTCGGTGCTGGAGGTGCCGTTTCGCCGCATTCACCTGAGCAATGGTGAGCGCCTGGACGTCTACGACACCACCGGGCCGCAAGGCGTCGATCCGATCAAGGGCATTGACAAGGTGCGCGCGACGTGGGTGGCGCGGCGTGCAGAGAACGGTGCCGGCAACGCTTCGCAGATGCACTACGCGCGTCTCGGCATGGTCACCGAAGAGATGGCTTTCATCGCCGCGCGCGAGGGCTTCGACGCCGAGTTCGTGCGCGACGAGGTCGCCGCCGGGCGCGCGGTGATCCCCGCCAACCGCCGCCACCTGGAGCTCGAACCGGTGATCATCGGCGAGCGCTTCAAGGTCAAGATCAACGCCAACATCGGCAACTCGGCCACCCACTCCTCGATCGAGGAAGAGGTCGAAAAGATGCAGTGGGCGATCCGCTGGGGCGCCGACACGATCATGGATCTGTCGACCGGTGAGAACATCCATGAGACGCGCGAGTGGATCCTGCGCAACGCGCCGGTGCCGGTGGGGACCGTGCCGATCTATCAGGCGCTGGAGAAGGTCGACGGCGATCCGGCCAGGCTCAATCTGGACATGTTCATCGAAACGCTGATCGAACAGGCCGAGCAGGGGGTGGATTACTTCACCATCCACGCCGGAGTGCGCCTGCCCTTCGTGCCGATGACCGCCAAGCGCATCACCGGCATCGTCTCGCGCGGTGGTTCGATCATGGCCAAGTGGTGCCTGGCGCACCATCAGGAGAACTTCCTCTACACCGGATTCGAGCGCATCTGCGAGGTGATGAAGAAGTACGACGTCACCTTCAGCCTCGGCGACGGACTGCGCCCGGGTTGTCTGGCCGACGCCAACGATCAGGCGCAACTGGCCGAACTGGCAACGCTGGGGGAACTGACCAAGATCGCCTGGCAGCACGACGTACAGGTCATGATCGAGGGCCCCGGCCACGTGCCGATGGACAAGATCCAGGAGAACATGGATCTCGAACGCGAGCTGTGCCACGGCGCGCCGTTCTACACCCTGGGACCCTTGGTCACCGACATCGCGCCGGGTTATGACCACATCACTTCGGGCATCGGGGCGGCGCAGATCGGCTGGTACGGCACCTCGATGCTGTGCTACGTGACTCCCAAGGAGCACCTCGGCCTGCCCGACCGCGACGACGTCAAGCAGGGGGTGATCACCTACCGCATCGCCGCCCACGCCGCCGACGTGGCCAAGGGCCATCCGCAGGCGCGCGACTGGGACGACGCGCTGTCGTTGGCGCGCTTTGAGTTCCGTTGGGAGGACCAGTTCAACCTGGCGCTCGATCCGGTCACCGCGCGTGCCTATCACGACGCCACGCTGCCGTCCGACTCGGCCAAGGTGGCGCATTTCTGTTCGATGTGCGGCCCCAAGTTCTGCGCGATGAAGATCACCGAAGAGGTGCGCGCCTACGCCGCCGAGCACGGTTACGCCGAAGACCAGGCGGTGGAGCAGGGCATGGCCGACAAGTCGGCCGAGTTTGCCGAGCAAGGCGGCGAGGTCTACGTGCCGGAAGAGGGCATGGAAGTGTGAGCGTGCTCGGGGCGTTGGTGGCTTTCGCTGCGCTGTTGCCGGCACCCCTCCAGGAAACGAAGAGCGCCGAGTGCTTGGCGGATTTCGAACAGGCGCTGGGCACGATCCGCACGCAGTGGTCCTACCTGGAAATGCGCCGTGAACGCTCCGGGCTGGATCTGGAGGCCCGCGCTGCCCACGCGCGCGGTCTGCTCGGCGAAGTTGCGAGCCCCCAGAGTCTGCACATCGCCTTGACCTATCTGGTGGCGGGGCTGCAAGACGGACACGCCTGGGTCGCGGTGCCGGGGGTGAAGCGAGAAGGCGCCCGGCGGTGGCCGGTCAGCCTGGTGCAGACGCGCGAGGGCATCTTGGTCGGCGGCGTCAGCAAGAGGATCGAGACGACGCTCCAAGTGGGGGATCGGCTGCTCGCGGTCAACGGGCGTCCGCTGCTGTCGTGGGTGAAGGAAGCCGAAGAGATGGTCTTCGCTTCCTCCGACCTGTCCCGCCGACGGCAGGCCCTCGATTGGATTGTGCGGGCCACCTCCCTGGAAAGCGTGCGCCTGGCGGTGCTGCCGCAAGGCAAGAGCAAGGCCGAGCAGGTCGAGCTGCCCTGCCCACCGGTCTGGACCCCGACGCCGGAATTGCGTGAGGTTCTCCCAGAAATCGGCGCGCGCATGCTCGAGGACGGCATCGGCTACCTGCGGCCGGGCGGCTTCAGCGCTTCGCCAGGCTCGGGTTGGTCCGGGGCGCCGCCTGAAAAGCGCGACGAGATCCTGGCCGACCGCTACGCAGAGTTTCATGGCTGGATGGAAGCGGTGGCCGAAGCCGAGGTGCTCATCGTCGACCTGCGCGGTAATCCCGGTGGCACCGATCTGCTCGGTCAGGAACTCGCTGGCATGTTGCTGCCCCAGGACACGACCTATTTCCGTTTGTCGGCACGACGCGCCTTCGGCCGCTGGAGTGGGCCCCATAGCCATCCGGTCCGACCCTCGGACCAGGCACCCTCCAAGGCTTCGATCTTGTGCCTGATCGATGAGCGCACCTACAGCACCGCCGACAATTTCGCCGTGTGCCTGCGCGACACCCACCCCGACGTCCAGTTCATCGGCCGCCCCAACGGCGCCGGCACCGGTGCACCGCGCCCCTTCGTTTTCGACGCCACCGGCGCCAGCATCATCTTCTGCACCCAGCGCGTCTACGGCCCCGCCGGCGGCTTCATCGAAGGCCACAGCATCCGCCCCGACCACCCGGTGCTGTGGACCCGCGAGGATTTCCTGCAAGGGCGCGACCCCGATCTGGATCTGGCCTTGCAGTTGGCGCGCGGCCGTTTGATGAGTGAGCCCGAGTGACGGTCGAAGGCGAGCGCGTCATTAATTCCTTTCTGGATCAGTCCAGAAGCGAAGCAAAGATGTGATCGATTTCGTCCTGGGTAAGCTGCAGAGTGAAGATCTGCAACTCGGATTGGTCCAAAACCAAAATGCGGCGATCGGAACCAACAACAGTGCTTGATCCGCCGCTTGACCTGAAGACCGAGGCCGCCCATTCAAGCTGAAAGTCCCCTGCAACTCCGAGGGATAGAGTCGCCAGTCCGCCCTCATTCATGGTTGCGGTGTTGTAATCGAGATCGGTGCGCAGGTGCACTCCCAAGCCCCCGCCTGATGGAAGTCGGAATTCTCCGGTGAGTTGTATCTGGATCGGAATCCCGTTCTCCATCACCAACGAGGTTTCGCCTGGAAGCAATTCCACTTCCTGCGGTCGATAGCCCCATGCGGTGATGCGGGCGGGAGCGGAGGAAGCGAGAAGGCCGAGATGGAAACGACCGTCTCGTTGAAATAATCGGTCTCCTCCGATCTCCAGTCCAGCGGACACAGGCTCGCCCAGTGGATCGGTGACCTCGAGGTTATAGGCCTGCAGGCGACCCTGCAGATCCAAGGGGTTGATTTGTGCGGGTGCGGCCTCTTGGCCACGGGTCATCAGAATCCGGTCCAACTCAAGGAGGGGCTCGTCCAAGTGGGTGGTGATCATGAGGCTGAGATCCTCTTCGGAAGCACTCTCGAAGCGGAGCTGGTAGTCACCTTCCCGGCCGGTCAAATCTACCTTGGTCCGCTTGCGGCCCTGAACAACCGTACATTGCAGTACATCGGCAGCAAGATCTGCGTCGAGCAGAATGGACCCTATGAGGGCCGCGTTGGCGTGCATGATGACCTCGAGGTCGGCCTGGCCAAGGTGAAAAGCCTGTTGCTGCTCTACGAAGCCAGCTGCCCGTACATTGAGTCGGAAATTGCCTTCTTCGGGAAA
>JAJFFB010000184.1 GCA_021776925.1 Planctomycetota bacterium
TCCCGATCCGACCACCTGGACCAGCGATCTGGCCGACCTCGAGGGCGTGCGTTTCATCCGTTACCGGGTGCGCTTCGAGATCGACGCCAAGACCGAGGGCGTCAGCCTCGCCAACGCGCGGCCGCTGATCCAGTACCTGAAGCTGCCCTTCACCTGGTAGCCAGATCCAGGAAATACACCTCCGATGTTGTAAGTGGTAGGCTAATCAATAGGAATCCGCCACGCTCCTTCCTCATCCTCGTCATGAACAAGACTCCCCTCATCCTCCTTCCACTGCTGGTGGCGCTGGCCGCGCCGGCCTCCGCCCAAAACGTCGACATCGTCACCGACAGCTTTGACTACCCGGCTGGCCCAATCGGCGGTCTTTCCGGTGGTTTCGGCTGGACTGGCTCATGGTGGTCCGGCCCTTCGAACGACGGTGGCGTGGTAGAAATGCCGGGCCTCGACGGCGTCGGCGGCATGCTCACCAGCGCGATCGAGCACGAGGGTTCCTACGCGCTGATCGACACCTCTGTGCTCGGCCCGATCACCGACGGCGGCACGCTGGGTAAAGACGGCACCACGGTGTGGGTCGAGATCACATTGCAGCGCGCCCTTGGTGACGACCAGTACGGCGGCATCGTCCTCAACTGGCAATGGAATGCTGAGCAGCTGTTCATCGGCAGCCCATGGGGTTCCAACGAACTCGGCATCGAAAAGCCCTGGGTGACGGGTTCGACCACGATCCCTGGCACCGACGCCGATGCGGTCAACACCATGGTTACGCGCATCGATTTCCTGCCCGGTGACGACCGCGTGCAGGTGTGGGCGAATCCTGGGGTGCGTTTCCCAACCACCCCTGCGGACATCGACCAGACCATGCCCGATATCCATTTCAACGAGATCAAGTTCTCGTCGGGGGATGGCCTCACCACCGGTTTCCACTTCGATGACTTCCGCATTGCGACTGCCGAGTTCGGTCCGAGCTACACCATCGCCAACCTGGTCGGCGGTCAGAGCGCCACGCTCACCGTCAGCAACGTGGCCCCGGCCGCGACCGTGATCATCGGCTACTCGCTGGCCGGTCCCGGTCCGACCGCGACCATCTACGGCAACGTCGACATGAGTCCGCCGATCACCCAGCTCCCGCCGCTGACCGCGGATCCGACCGGTGTTGCGTCGACCGTGGTTTCGGTACCGATCCGCGCCACCGGCAAAACCGTCTACACCCAGGCGGTGGAACTTGCTGGCGGCTTCGGCACGCTGACCAATTCGCTCGCGGAAGTCGTTCAGTAACGACTACATGCTGCGGCGGTACTGACCGCCGACCTCGAACAAGGCCTGACTGAGCTGGCCAAGGGTACACACCTTGGCCGCCTCCATCAGTTCGGCAAAAACGTTGTCGTTGGCGAGGGCGGCCTGACGCAGACGCATCAGGGCGCCCTCCGATTCGGCTTGGTGGCGCCGCGTGACCTGCTGCACCTGCAGCACCTGGGATTCTTTTTCCTCCTCGCCGGACCGGATCAGTTCGGTCTCGACCACCGCGCCGCTGGTCGCCGCCGGGTTAAGGAATGTATTGACGCCGATGATCGGCAGTTCGCCCGAGTGCTTCTGCGTTTCATAGTGCAGGCTCTCGTCCTGGATCTTGCCACGCTGGTACATGGTCTCCATGGCGCCGAGCACGCCGCCGCGATCGGCCAGGCGCACGAATTCGTCGAGCACCGCCTCTTCGACCAGATCGGTGAGCAGCTCGATGATGAAGGCGCCTTGCAGCGGGTTCTCGTTCTTGGCCAGCCCGAGTTCCCGATTGATGATCAGCTGGATGGCCAGCGCGCGGCGCACCGATTCCTCGGTGGGGGTGGTGATCGCTTCGTCGTAAGCGTTGGTGTGCAGGCTCTGGCAGTTGTCGTTGATCGCGTACAAGGCCTGCAACGTGGTGCGGATGTCGTTGAAGTCAATTTCCTGCGCGTGCAGCGATCGCCCGCTGGTCTGGATGTGGTACTTCAGTTTCTGCGAACGATCGCCGGCGTGGTAGAGGTCGCGCATCGCCACCGCCCAGATGCGCCGTGCCACGCGACCGATGACCGCGTATTCGGCATCGACGCCGTTGGAGAAGAAGTAAGACAGGTTGGGGGCGAAGGCGTCGATGTGCATGCCGCGCGCTCGGTAGTACTCGACGAAGGTGAAACCGTTGGCCAAGGTGAAGGCCAGCTGGGTGACTGGATTGGCCCCGGCCTCGGCGATGTGATAGCCCGAGATCGAAACCGAATAGAAGTTGCGCACCTCGTTGTCGATGAAGTACTGCTGCATGTCACCCATCATCTTGAGGGCGAACTCGGTCGAGAAGATGCAGGTGTTCTGCGCCTGATCCTCCTTGAGAATGTCAGCCTGCACGGTTCCGCGCACGGTACGCAGCGCCTCGGCTTTCAATTCGGCGTATTCGTCGGCCGGCAACAAGCGGTCCCCGCTGACCCCGAGAGTGCCCAGACCGAGGCCATCGTGCCCGGCGGGAAGATCCGCGCGGTATTGCGGCACTTCCTCTCCGCACCACTGTTTGATCTTGGCCTGCGCGTCGGGCCAACGGCCGCTGTCCTTGAGGCGCTTTTCGACCAGCTGGTCGATCGCCGCATTGAGGAAGAAGGCCAGCATCATCGGCGCCGGACCGTTGATGGTCATCGACACCGAGGTGGTCGGTGCGCACAGGTCGAAGCCTGAATACAGGCGCTTGGCGTCGTCGAGCGAACACACCGACACGCCCGAGTTGCCGATCTTGCCGCGGATGTCAGGACGGTCTGCCGGGTCGGCTCCGTACAGCGTGACCGAATCGAAGGCCGTCGACAGGCGCGCCGCCGGCTGCCCGCGAGCAACCAGGTGGAAGCGGCGGTTGGTGCGCTCGGCGGTGCCTTCGCCGGCGAACATGCGCGTTGGGTCTTCGGCGGTGCGCTTGAATGGGAAGACGCCGGCGGTGAACGGGAACTGCCCGGGGAAGTTCTCGAGACCGGCCCAACGCGCCAGCTCGCCCCAATCTCGGAAGGTGGGGGGGGCGACCTTGGGCACGCGGTTGCCCGACAGCGTCTGATGGTGGGTGGGCACGCGCACTTCCCGGTCGCGTACCTGATAGCAGAACTCATCGGCGCGATAGGCTTCGCAGTGCTCTTTCCATTGGGCGAGCTGGGTGCGCAAGGCAGGGTCGAGGTCCTGCACGATCTCGTGGTAGCGCTGGCGCAGGACCAGCACCGTGGAGTCGCAACGGTCGTCGGCGAGCTGCTCAGGGGTGTAGTCCTGATCGACCGCCGGTGGCTGGTCGCCGAATTCACGCAGGCTGCGCGCCAGTCCATCGGCGCGGCTGGCGAGTTCGGCGCTGGATTCGGTGCGCCGCTTGTAGGTGCGCACGGTGGTGGCGATTTCGGCGAGATAGCGGGTGCGGTCGCCGGGCACCACGGTCGGTGTCTCCGAGACCCGCGGCGGCGGCGGAGCGGGCTGCCAGGCACGCTCTTGTTTCTCTTCGAGCTGCGCCGCCAGCCACAGGAACAGCTCGTCGACGCCTGGATCGGCGAAACGGCTGGCCGAAGTCAGGAACACTGGCAATGCGGTTGGATCGCCATGGAAGTCTCCGCGGTTGCGCTGGTACTGCTTGCGCACGTCGCGCAGGGCATCGTCGGCGCCGCTTTTGTCGGCCTTGTTGAGCACCACGCCATCGGCGAAGTCAAGCATGTCGATCTTCTCCAGCTGCGACGGCGCGCCGAATTCAGGGGTCATCACATAAAGACTGAGATCGCACAGGTCGACCACCTCGCTGTCGGACTGACCGATGCCGGCGGTCTCGAGGATGACCAGGTCATAATGCGCTGCGCGCAAGGCAAGCAGTGCGTCTTCGACCGCGCCGGCGGTGGCAAGGTGCGCGCGCCGCGTGCCCATCGAACGCATGAAGGCGCGCGGTCCGTGAACTGCGTTCATGCGGATGCGGTCGCCAAGCAACGCGCCACCGGTGCGCCGCCGTGTCGGGTCGACGGAAAGGATGCCGACGCTACGGTCCGGAAACTGATCAAGCAGCCGGCGCACCAGTTCATCGGTCAACGACGACTTGCCGGCCCCGCCGGTGCCGGTGATGCCGAGGACCAGCGGACCGCCCTTAGCCTTGGAGAGCATTTCGGCGCGCATGGACTCGAGGCGCTGCTGCATAGAGGCACCATGGCAGCCTTCGAGCAGGGTGATGGTGCGCGCCACCTCGCGTGGCTGGCGCTGGAACAAACCCTTGGGGAGAGCTTCCTCAAGATCGATGGTGGCGCGGTCGGAGCGCTCCATCATGTCGCGGATCATGCCGATCAGGCCCATGCCGCGGCCGTCCTCAACCGTGTAGATCCGCTCCACGCCGGCTTCGTGCAACTCGCGCACCTCGGCGTCGGTGATGGTGCCGCCGCCGCCGCCAAAGACCTTGATCTGCTCGCCGCCCTGCTGCTTGAGCAGGTCGACCATGTAACGGAAGAACTCGATGTGCCCGCCCTGGTACGACGACACCGCGATGGCGTGTGCGTCTTCCTGGATCGCGGCCTCGACGATCTCTTCGACCGATCGGTTGTGCCCGAGGTGGATCACTTCTGCGCCCTCCTGCTGCAGGATGCGCCGCATGATGTTGATGGCGGCGTCGTGCCCGTCGAACAGCGAAGCTGCGGTGACGAAACGCAGACGGTGGCGGGTCTGAAATTCGGGCTGAGAGGAGCCGGATGCGCGGATCGCGGTCGGTGACATGGCAGGATTCAGTCTTCAGGGTGGCGGCGCCGCTGGATGCGGTGCCGGTAGCTGCGCAGGTCGGTGTCGAGCTGCTCCAATTCCAGTTTGCGCTGCTCGATCTCGCCGAGGCGCTGGTCAAGCATGTGCTCGAGCTGATCGAGCAGGGCGGGGGTATGTCCGCGGTCGAAGGCGCGGTTGAGTGCGCCGATCTGCTCGAGGGTCAGGCCGAGGTGTTTGAGGCGGCCGATGAAGCGCAGCCGCTCAAGGGCATCAGGGCCGAATTGGCGGCGACCGCCTGGGCCGCGCCCCTCGGCGCGCAGCAGGCCAAGTTCGCCGTAGTAGCGGATGGTGCGGCTGCTGACACCGGCAGCGGTGGCGAGCTGGGCAATGTCCCAGCCCGTCTTGGCAGCGGGGTTGCCATTGGCCTCGGTCACGGCCAAAGCTTACCCCGAAATGCCAGTTTGCGTCAACTGGCAGAAGAGTTCTTTCTGCCCGCCATGGTCGCGACCCGTTGTGGGCACAGCGCAGCCAGCGGACAGGCCGCACAGTGCACCCTGCGGGCGGTACAGAACTCGCGCCCGAGTTCGATCCAGCCATGGGAAAGGAAAACCCAGTCCGGATTCGGAAACAGGCCCATCAGGTCCTGCTCTACCTTGACCGGGTCGTGCTCGCGGCTGAAGCCCATGCGCCGCGCCAGGCGGCCGACGTGGGTGTCGACCACCACCCCGCAATGGAGGCCAAATGCGGCGCCGAGCACGCAATTGGCGGTCTTGCGCGCCACCCCAGGGAGCGCCAGCAACTCGTCCATGGTGCGCGGCACCTCGCCGCCGTGCACGTCGAGGATGCGCTGGGCCGCCGCGCGGATGTTCTTGGCCTTGTTACGGAAGAAGCCGGTGCTGCGGATGACCTCCTCCAGTTCCTTCTGCCCGGCCGCGGCGAGGCGCTGAGCATCGGGGAAACGACGGAAGAGCTCCGGGGTGACCAGGTTGACGCGCACGTCTGTGCACTGCGCTGAAAGAATGGTGGCAACCAGGAGCTGCAGCGGGTCGACCCAGTCGAGAGCGGTGCGCGCCTGGGGGTAGTGCAGGCGCAGGGCCTGGATCACCGCCTGGGCGCGGACGCCGCGCTCGGCGCGCGATTCGCGGGCCGGAAAGGAGGCGTTGCGCTTGCGGGGGATGGGGGCAGCGGCCATGGCAGGATTCTAGGACCCAAAAGGAGCCAGCTGCCTGGGTGGTACCCTCTGCCCGCGCATGAGCATCCCGTCCTCAGAATCTGGCGATCTGGAGCAGGTGCGGCTGCGCGTTCCTGCCGGGTGGGAGGAGAGTGTGGTGTGGGCCTTGCAGCAGGGTGGGTGGGGTACGGCCTTGGTCGAGCAGGGCTTTCCGGCCGGTCAGCTGGACGACGAAGAGGGCTGCGGAGGCGGACCGCAGGAAGTCGTTTTGGTCCTGGAAGCCGGCCACAGCGCCGCTCTGGGCCCTGCGCTGGAGCGGTGGGCGCTCGTTTTCGGCTGGGCCCCGGGGGCGTGGCAAATGGACCTTCGGCACCTCCCAGCCGAGGATTGGGAGCGCTGCTGGCAGCGTCGCTGGCCCGCCTTCCGCTGCGCCGGCTTCGTGATCCATGCAGGCTTCCACCTGCCCCTCACCACGCGACCCGCCGACCTGCCCCTGCGTCAAATCACCGGCTCTGCCTTTGGCACAGGCGGTCACCCATCCACGCGCATGGCCTTGCGCGTGCTGCGCCGCTGGTGGCAAGAGGACCAGCCACAGCGCTGGCTGGACGTGGGCACCGGCAGCGGCATCCTGGCGGTGGCTGCGGCCATCCTCGGAGCGGGCCTCGCGGTCGGCATGGATCCTGATCCGACCAGCCCGGATCAGGCCCGTGCCGCCGCACGCTTGAACCACGTCTATCCGCGCTGCTGTTTCTGGCGTGGCACCCTGGACAGCGTGGCGGGGGAGTGGGACGCGGTGATGGCCAATTTGCAATCCGGACTGCTGCAGACCCATGCCAGCGATTTGTCGCGCCTGTGCAAGCCGGGGGCGCGCCTTTTTGTCGGCGGCTTCATGGACCGCAACGAGGGTGTCACGCTGGCCGCGATGGAGAGTGCCGGCCTGCTTCTCGATCGCGTGCATCGTCACGGACGCTGGCGCGCGGCTGAATATCGCGCCAGCCGGAGGGCATACAGCCGCGCATTAGGAGCTTGCTAGAAAATAGGGCGTTTTTTTCAAAAAAAGCTCAAGTCCCAGAGCGCAGCTCCCGATGTAAATACTGCTACGAATTGGGTTCTCTTCCAAGCTGGGTGGTCGCAGGGGATGGCGATCCTTGGCACCGTAGCAAGGGGAAAAGGAAGTCAGCGATCGAGGATTCTCGGTCGCTGATTTTTTTGCCCTTGAAACATCTGTATATTGGTATATACATAAGAATAATGAGTTGGACGCCTCTCGTCTCCCTTGAGCAATTGGAACAGGCCGCCCCGTTGATCCGGGTCACCGCCCACCCTTTGCGCCTGCGCATCATCGACTTCCTGCAGCACGGCGAAGCTTGTGTGGGCGACATCGTCGGTGCCACCCAGGGCGCCCAGGCGGTCACCTCGCAGCATCTGGGCACCCTGCGCCAGCACGGAATCCTCGCCGCCCGCCGCGAGGGGCAGCGGGTGTACTACCGGCTGGAGCGGCCCGAACTGATCCACCTGCTCGAGTGCATCCACGCGCACTGCCAGCGGAGGGTGTGACCATGTACCGCCTGTTGGTGATCGGTGGGCTCCTCGCTGCGCTCTTCGGTTGTGGCGCTGCGGACGAAGCGCCTGCCAGCGACCGCAGTGGCGGCGTTGCAGAGCCTGCCCACACTTTGCTGGTGGCGGCGGAACCTGCGCCGATCAACCGCGAGGTCGCGGCGACGGTGCGTTCGCTGGACCATTTCCAGGTCGCCGCCGAGGTCGATGGGCGCATCCTGCGCACCACCGCCGAGGTCGGCGACCGCGTGGCGGCGGGCCTGTTGTTGGCGGAACTCGACGCCTCGGTGCTGACCGCTCAGCGTGACGCGGCGCAGGCCGCCTTCGACCTCGCTCTATCCGAAAAGGAGCGCGTCCAGCGCCTGGTCGAGGGCAAGGTCGCGCCGCCGCGTGAACTGGAAGCCGTGGTCAGCCTGTGGAAGCGCGCCGCCGCCGATCTGGCGGTGGCCGCCGAGGGATTGGCGCGCACCCAGGTGCGCGCGCCGCTGGCCGGAGTGGTCGAGGCGCGCTGGCTGAGCGCCGGAGATCTGGCCTATCCGGGCAAGGCTCTGTACTCGCTCTATGATCCGGCGCGCCTGCTGCTGGAGGCGCAGGTCCCGGTTGAGGACCGTGCCGCTGTGGCGCTGGGAACGCTGCTGGATTGGGAACTGGAGGGGCACGTCTCGCGCGCCGCGGTCAGCGAGGTCGCGCCGAGCAGTGACCCGCGCAGCCGCACCCTGCGCGTGCGCCTCGCTCTGCAAGAGGAGGGCGCCGAATTCCTCGCCGGTCTCGCTCCGGGCAGCTTTGGCCTGTTGCGTTACCAGATCGGCACGCGTCCAAGGTTGGCGGTTCCGCACCAGGCGGTCACCCGAAGCGGTCAATTGGCCCTGATCCTGGTTGAGGTACCAGGTGCCGGCTGGCGCCGCCGTGCGCTGCGCGTCGGGCCGCTGCGGGATGGCCGCATCGAAGTGCTCAGCGGCCTGGCTGCGGGCGAACGAATCGGCTGGAACCAATGAGTGGCGGCCACCACTCCGACGGGCCGGCGCCGAGCGCTGACCCACCGCGCGCGGCATCCATGCTGACGCGGCTGGTGGCACGCTTTCTCGAAGGCCACAATGCCGTGCTGCTGCTCGGCCTGGCGCTGGCCCTCGGCATCGCCGCGGTGCTCGCCACTCCGCGCGAGGAGGAGCCGCAGATCGTTGTGCCGATGGCCGACGTGCACGTGTCGGCGCCCGGCTACGGAGCGGATGAGATCGAACGCCTGGTGGCCACACCTCTCGAAGCCTTGATGTGGCACACCCAGGGGGTGGAGCACGTTTATTCGATCTCGCAGCGCGACCGCGCGCTGGTCACGGTGCGTTTTCACGTTGGCGAACGGTTGGAGGATTCTCTGCTCCGGCTGCGCGACCGCTTGCAGCAGAATCTGGACCTGATCCCGCCGATGGTGCAGGACTGGATCGTCAAGCCGGTCGGCATCGACGACGTGCCGATCGTGACCCTGGCGCTGTACGGCGAGGGCCAGGACGCGCTGCAGTTGCGCCGCCTCGGCGAGGAGATGAGGGCCCGGCTCGATGCCTTGCCACAGATCTCGCGCAGCGAACTGGTCGGTGGATTGTCGCGCGAGGTACGCATCGAGGTCGATCGTGACGCGATGCACGCGCGTGGCTTGAGCCTGACCGAGGTCGCCGCGGTGATCCGGGCGGCGGATCGTTCCGCTCGGGTAGGCGCCTTCCAGCGTTTGGACGAACATATCGAGGTCTCGGTCGGCGGCGGCTTCCGCAGCCTCGAGGACCTTGCCGCGCTGGTGCTTGCCGGAAGCGGCGACAGCCTGGTGCACCTGCGCGACATCGCCACCTTGGTCGACGGCGCCGCCGAGGCCACCGCCTACACGCGCATCACCTTGCGGGGCGGCGCAGACAGTGGCGTGGAGGCGACTATGGGCGCGGCCGCGCGGGGTACGAAGAGCTACCCCGCGGTCACGCTGGCGCTGGCCAAGCAGAAAGGCAGCGATGCCACCAAGGTGGCGCAGGCGATCCTGCAAGAAGCCGAGCGCCTGCGCCAGGAATTGCTGCCCGACGGCGTGGAGCTGCGGATCACGCGCAACTACGGACAAACCGCCGACGAAAAGGTCAACAGTCTGCTCGGTTCGATCGCCTTTGCCCTGGCCTCTGTGGTGCTGCTGTTGTGGCTGACGCTGGGCTGGCGCGAGGCCCTGGTGGTGGCGATCTCGGTGCCGGTGAGCTTCGCCCTGGCTCTGATGGTCAATGGCCTGCTCGGCTATTCGATCAACCGTGTCACCCTGTTCGCCTTGATCCTGTCCCTGGGTCTAGTCGTCGACGATCCGATCACCAACGTCGACAACATCCAGCGGCACCTGCGCATGGGCAAGGGGAAACCACGTCAGGCGGTACTCAACGCGGTGCAGGAAGTGCTGCCGCCGGTGGTGATGAGCACGCTGGCGATCATCGTCTCCTTCCTGCCGATGTTTTTTATCACCGGCATGATGGGGCCGTACATGGCGCCGATGGCCGCCAACGTGCCACTGACGGTGACCTTCTCCACCCTGGCCGCGGTCACCATCGTGCCGTGGCTGGCCTTGCGCCTGCTCGGCAAGCGCAAGCCGCGGTCGCGCAGCATCTCCGCCGTGGATGGAGCCGAAAAGGGCAGTGAGGAGCAGAGCGCCCCACGAAAAACCGAAGACCCGACCCCGGCCTGGCTGCGGCGTTTCTACCGCCGCCTCATCGCACCGTGGATGCGCAGTCGTAAGCGTGCCTGGGGTCTGGTAGGAATCATGGTGCTGCTCTTTGTCGGCGCCTCGGCGTTGCCATTGCTGGGCAAGGTGCCGCTGAAAATGCTGCCCTTTGACAACAAGAACGAACTGCAGCTGATGGTCGACCTGCCCGAGGGCAGCACCCTGGAGCGCACCGACGCGGTGGTGCGAGAATTCGAAGCCGCGCTGGCCGCGGTGCCCGAGGTGGTCGACGTCGAGTCCTTCGTCGGCACCTCTTCGCCGATGGATTTCAATGGACTGGTGCGCCACAGTTACCTGCGCCAGGCGCCCGAACTCGCCGATTTACGCATCAACCTCGCCCATTCGAGTGAGCGCAAGATGCAGTCGCACGCGATCGCGCTGCGTATCCGCGACAATCTGCAGGCGCTGGCCGACTCCCACGGGGCGATGATCCGGCTGGTCGAAACGCCGCCTGGGCCACCGGTCCTGGCGACGGTGGTGGCTGAGGTCTACGGCGATGAGAGCCATCGCTACGACGAGATCGTCGGCGCGGCCGGACACCTGCAGCAGCGCATGCAAGTACAGCGCGGCTTGCGCGAGGCCGAGGTGATGTCGGTCGCCGCACACGATCAAGCGCGTTACGCCCTCGACCGCCAGCAGGCGGCGATCCACGGCGTGCGCGAGGACCAGGTCACTCAATTGGTCGGCCTCGCGCTTCACGGCGATCGCGTCGCCACCCTGCGCCAGGAGGGCGAGCGTCAGCCCTTGTGGGTGCGCTTGCTGCTGCCGCTGGCGCAGCGCTCCGGCCTGGACGAACTCGGCCGCCTGCAGGCGCGCGCCGCCGATGGCAGCCTGGTCGCCTTGCAGGGCGTGGGGAGCTTCGAACGCAGCGCGCACGATCCGGTGATCTACCACAAGGACCTGCGGCGCGTGGTTTACGTCACCGCCGAAATGGTCGGGCGTGCTCCCGGCGAGGCGGTGCTGGCGCTGCAAGGGGAAGTGGCGGAAAACCCGTTGCCGCCCGGTATCGAGGTCGATTGGGCCGGCGAGGGCGAATGGGAGATCACCCTGCGCGTGTTCCGCGACATGGGCCTGGCCTACCTCGCGGCGCTGGTCTTCCTCTATCTGCTGCTGACCGTGGAAACGCGCTCGCTGGTGCTGCCGCTGCTGGTGATGATGGCGATCCCGCTGACCGCAATCGGCATGATGCCGGGTTTCTGGATGCTCAACGGCGTCTTCGCCGGCAGCGTCGGGCCGTATCACGATTCGGTTTTCTTCACCGCCACCGCGATGATTGGCATGATCGCGCTCGGCGGCATCGTCGTGCGCAATTCGCTGGTGCTGCTGCAGTTCATCCAGAACCAGCTCGCCTCTGGCAGCAAGCTGAAGGATGCGATCTACGCCGCCGGCGCGGTGCGCATGCGCCCGATCCTGCTGACCGCCGCCACCACCGCGCTGGGGGCGTGGCCGATCACGCTGGATCCGATCTTCTCAGGCCTGGCGTGGGCGCTGATCTTCGGCCTGATCGCGTCGACCGCTTTCACCCTGGTGGTGGTGCCAACCGTGTTCTGGCTGCTGCATGAGAAGAAGCTCAGCCGCGCAAGACCAGCCGCAGTACCCGCTGCTCCCCCGGCTGCAGCTCCAGAGTGACGCCATAACGGCTGCCGTCGGCCAGCCGCAGCACCAGGTTCAACGGCCCCGGGTGCAGATGCTTCAGGTCCTCGGCGTCGATGCCTTCGACCTCGGCGCCATCCAGACCCTCCAGCCGCAGGCTGGCTGCCGGCACGGTATGGAGGATGGTGCTGGCGATGCTGGTGTCGACCCATGGCAGACGCCCGCGGTGCCAGGTGCGCACGCAGCCTTCGGCGCGGATCTTGACCAGAAAGGAAGATCCCGCCGGACCATGAACCTGGAAGGTGCCGCCTTGCTCCGCGCTGGGAGCCATGCGCACCCCGGCGCGCGGCCGTTCAAGCTCTACCTTCAGGCCGGGGGGGAGAGGGCCGGGAAAGATCAGCTGCACGCTGGTTTCGAGATCCGTGGTAGGGGCGGACCACGGCTTGGAGGAACGCAGGTCATAGCTCGCGCCGTCCACCGCCTTGCCGAGTGGGATCAGGTGCAACTGGCCGTGCAAACGGAAGTGGACGATCAGCTCCCGATCCGCCGGAACCGGGAATTCCTCGTCCAGCGGAAGCGGTACTCCGTCCTCGGTCAGCGAATCCTCGCCGGCCTCGAGCCACAGGTCCTCCGCGTCTTCCGGCAGCAGCAGGCTGATTCTGGGTTCAGCCACCGGCAGCGGATGAAGATCGAGGGTCTGGCCGGATTCGAGATGGAAGTCATGGAATTTGAGCTGGTGACCACTGAAGGCACCCCCGATCATCAAGTAGCCATCCCCAGTAGGGAAATCGATCTCGTAGCTACGCTCGCCAGTCTTGTTCCAATTGCCACTCCATCCATCTTGATGGAAGAGCTGGTAGCGCAAGCGCTCGCCATCTTCCACTTCCGGCAGGATCAGCTTGATGACTCCGTGATCCGAGTCATCCTCCCAATTCCTGTCTTCGAGACGCATGGTGAAGTCGCGTCCAGAGGGAAAGTGATTCCCGCTGAGGTAGTGGTTTCCTTCGCCTGGGTCCAGGACCTTGAAAGAAGCCTCATCGTGGTTGTAAGGCCACGGGATTTCTATGCGTCCGTACTGATCCGTGGTGAGGACGTGGAAGCCAGTGCCTTCAACAATGAAGATCGGCTCAAAGGCCAGATAGGCCGAATCGCGATCGTAGAGCTGAGCCCGGACCGGGCGCATGTGCGGTCGCGCGATGGTGTACACCGGAGCGCTGGGGTCGGCGTGCAAGGTGGGCAAGGCGTCCAGGTATTCGACCGAGGCGTAGCCGGGAATGCGCAGGCGCAGCTCCGGAACCATCCTCTGCTGGCCGAATTCCGGCAGCACCGCGATGCCGGCAGCATTGCTGCGCACGCCGAATGCCGGGATGTCGTGAGGACACGAGTAGGTGCTGGTAAACAGCGCCCCCTCGATCGGTAAGCCTGCGCTGTCGACCACGCGGATGCGCGGCGGCGTGTCGGGCGCTGGAAAGAGTTCGACAATCCCCTGCTGCAGATACCCAGCGGCCTCGGTCAGGCTCAGGTAACCAGGCGCGCGCACTCTGGCCTTCGCCGCCTGGCGACCGGCTTCGTTGAAATCGATCCAATAGCGGCCGTCGAGGTCGCTGGTGGTGTGGCCGTAACGGTAGAAACCGCCGTGCACCTCGTCGATCTCCTCGGACCAGGTCTCAATGCTGGCGCCGGCGACCGGGCGACCGCTGAAGGCGTCGACCACCCGGCCCGGCCACATTTCCCAATTCGGTTCCAATCCGGATGGTGACCAGCGTTTCGCCGATGCAATGGATTGCAGGGTCTCTCCAGGTTTGAGTCCGTCAACCTGGAGCCCGTCGACCTGAACCTGGAGGGCAAAAATGAGGGTGCTCAACAGCATGGAATGCAAATCTAGATCAGTTGTCCAGCCGCAGCACCCGCTGCTCTCCGGGCTTCAATTCCAGAGTGAATCCGAAGCGCTCGCCGTTGGCCAGGCGCAGCACCAGGTTCAACGGCCCCGGGTGCAGGTGGGAAAACTCGGTGCCGCCCATTCCTTCGATGACGGCGTCTTCGAGTTCTGGGCCATCTGCACTCTCGAAGCGCAGGCCGGCTTCTTGGACCGTATGCAGGATGGTGCTGGCGATGCTGGTATCCACCCACGGCAGTCGCCCCCGGTGCCAGGTGCGCACGCATCCCTGACCGCGAATCTCCACCAGAAAGGGGCTGCCCGCTGGACCGCGTACGTGATACAGCCCAATTTGATCCGCGTCCGCTTCCAGAGTCATACCCTGTTGCGGCCACTCCAGACGCAGGTCGAAGTCCTTGGGGGGGGGCTCGGGAAGAACCAGGTGCATGGTGGTCTGCGTAAGCGGGGAGGGCGGTTGGGTCCGGATCAGGTCATAGACCTTGCCGTCTACCGCCTCGCCGAGGTTGTGAAGGTGGATCTGATTCCTGTGGCGGAAATGCACCACGATCTCGCGCTGCGCCGGCACGGGGAAGAAATCATCTCCTGGCAAATCACCGCTGTCCCTGGTCAGCGAGTCCTCACCTGCCTCAATCCATAGGTCGCGGGCCTCTTCCGGAAATTGCAGCCGGATCATGGGTTCGGGCTCGAGCAAGGGCCGCAGTTCGGAGACCTGTTCCTCCTCGAGGCTGAAATCCAGGATCTGCTGCCGGTAACCGCTGAAGGCGCCGCCGACGAGGAGAAAGCCGTCGCCGCGTGGAAAGGCGACTTCGTTGATGCCTTCTTCCGGGTTATTGAGGTCGAGGTGCCATCCTCCCTCGTGGAAGAGTTCGAGGTTGAGCCAGCGCTCCTCGTCGATCGGTGGCAGGCTAATACGTACCGTTCCGGTTCCGACTTGCCCTTCCCACAATCGAGCCCCCACGCGCAGGCTGAACTCGCGCCCTGCAGGCAAGGAGGGGGCGCCGATATTGGAGTAGGTCGGCCGCATCACGTGGAAGGAGGCATCGCTGCCGCTGTACGGCCACGGCACCTCGATGCGCCCGAACTCATCGCTATAAAGCACGTGGTAACCCTCGCCGTCGATGATGCGGACCGCCTGATTCTTCAAGGTAGCGGAGTTGCGGTCGTAGAGGCGCGCCCGAATGGGCCGCATCCGCGGGCGCACCACGGTGTAATCAGAGGAGGTTGGAGCTGTGGTGAAGGCCGGCTCGCCGTCGAGGTATTCGACCGAGGCATAACCCGGGATGCGCAGGCGCAGATCCTGGACCGATTCCTGCAAGCCGAATTCAGGCAGCAGCGCTACGCCGACGGGATTGGTGCGCACCGAGAAACCGGGCACATCATGCGAACAGGTGTAGGTGCTGGTGAACAGGGCGCCCTCAATGGGACGGCCGGCACTGTCCACGACGCGAATGCGAGTAGGTGACTCCGGAGCAGGAAAAAGTTCGATCAGACCACCCCGCAATTCTCCCGCCGCCAGGCTCAGGCTCAGGTATCCGGGAGCGCGAACACGGGCTTTTTCCGCTTGGCGCCCAGCTTCGCGGTGGTCAATCCAGAAGCGGCCGTCGGCGTCGCTGGTGCTCTCGTCATAACGATAAAAGCCATGGTGGACTTCATCGATTTCTTCCGACCAAAGGTCGATGGTGGCGCCAGCAACCGGGCGAGCGCTAAAGGCGTCGACCACCCGGCCCGACCACAAGCCAAGATTGGGCGAGGTGACGAAGCGACCAGCGTCGGCCAAGGTCGCGGGTGCGATTTCCTGGAAGGACTCACCGGGTTTGAGTCCGTCGACCTGGAGCTGGGGGGAAAGCAGGAGCAGGGTCAGCAACATGAAAAAGGTGCGGCCGGGGATGCCCCCAGCCGCACCGAGTCTAGTGCGCCCGCTTTGAGGTGGTTACTCTTCTCTCGGATCTATCGACTGGAAGGGAGCCGATCGCCAACGGTTCAGTCGATGTAGGGTGGAATCACTCGGCGAGTTGCAAAAGGAACGAAAAAATGTATTGGAAATGTACTGCCGTTTTCATCCAGCCATCAAGTGCAGTTCCGGACCAACTAGGCACTTGGATTTTCAATATTTTCACTGTAAGCTAAGGCCATTCCCAAATCACAATCCCATAGTAACGGTTTACGAAAGTGCTTGTTGGTTTTGAGAGAGCTGTCGACCAAGCATGGACTCGCCTAAATGAGGACACCGCTAAGCGGGGAGTTACCCTTTCACATTTAGCAGAGTGTGTGGAATATGAACTTCTAAAGTCCAGGATTGTTTCAAATTCCATACCATCTGGAATGGTAAGTGACCAGTTGAAGTATGATCTTCGATCAGCACTAAAGCTTCCATTGGCCATTGGGGAAATACCTGGAAAGAAAAATTTTTCAAATCAACTTGCCAGAATTTCCGCTGCCCAAGACCTACTGCAAGAATGTAATGCCTACGAACAGGCCATGATTGGGCGTTCGATTGTCCGTTGTCAGGAGGGGAGAATTGAATTTGACAAAGGTGTCTACAGAATCGTAATTCCAGAAAGTGAGTTAAGGAATCAATGTCTTGAAAGACTGACAGGGAACTGTGGGAGCATTTCACACAGGCCTATCTCCGATAGGTTGATTTACTGGCTTTCAGGCAACGGAGAAATGGCAAAAGTACTTCCAAAATTCAAAAATATGAGTTTCAATGACAAAGGAGTTTTTGAGCGAGCTCTTAAGCAATCGGTTATTGCTAGAGTCAATAGGAGAATCAATAACCCACCAAGGCTAATCCCCTCGACATGGAATGTTTTTGGATTATCAGGAAGTGAAGCGGTGATGTGCCTTTGGGTTCTAACTTCTATTTGCATTTGCCACTTAGCGAGGACCATTCCGAGGACCCAAAAAATTGAGGATGTCTTTAGCTCCATACGGTTTCTTCCACTTGTCATTTCATTCGACAAGTTGTGTAAAGTCGTGTCATCCGTAAGCAGAGTTGAAATCCAAAGAACATTCCAATTTCTAAGGAAAATTTGTTACGGTGTTGAGGTCAATTCACCAGACCCAGCACTTCAACCACTTATCTCTTTCGGGGAGGACAACGCTTTACTATTGCCCCAACTTTTTCTAAGCGGCAATCTCGAAAGAAACCTACTTGTCCTCCAGGCTCGTATCGATGACCGTGAATTCAACAGGCAAAGCCAGTTTTTTGAGGGGCAAATGACCGAACGAGTGGCCAACTTGTTTATTGCGAATGGCTACCAGGTTCAAAAGAACCATAAATTCTCCGGCCATGAAATCGATCTATCTGCTTGGAAGCCTGGAGATAGCCACCTTCTTATTTTAGAATTGAAGTGGATGCTCCAGCCTGGTGAGGCGATTGAGACGATCCGGAGGAAAGAAAAATTGAATCAGGCTCAGGGACAATTGAAGATTCGAGTAAATGCTGTATCAGAAAAACTTCAAGAGTACTCACGTCAACGATTGGCGAAGGAAAATTGGGATCATGTAATTGGAGCAATTGTTAGTGAAGGATTTTCGAATTGTGTGCACGAAAACGACTATCCGAACATTTCCTTGGAGATGTTGTCGCGGGTACTTCCAAAGTCTCAAGATGCAGAATCTCTTTTCTCTTCTTTGAAAGAGATGCCTTGGCTCCCTAAGAGTGGGGTTGAATTCAACGCTTGCATTGAGGAATTAGCCTTTGGAGGGCTGTCATTTGAAATGACTGCCACAAAACCAAATCCTCAGAGCGAGAGCGCATGGCTCCATCGGTGGGGGTTATCATGAAACCTATCTGTGGTCATGGGATAGGAGATTGGAGATGGCCTTCTCCAGGTTCTGTAGGATGTCCTTTCTTTGGAACGGCATTTTTGCTCAAGTCCGGGTAGTTGAAATTATGCTTGGTAGATTTCTAGGACTAGGGAAACTCTGATTAACTCCGAAATCCGGCTCCAATTCCCCATCTACTAGCGAATTCACGTACTTCCACCGCCTAGGATTGAGAAGTTTATTCTTCATCAATCCAAAATCCTTCATTCAGGACACACTGCCCCTACAAAACA
>JAJFFB010000185.1 GCA_021776925.1 Planctomycetota bacterium
TGCCGCTGGTGGTTCCGACCAGGCGCGGATCCGCACGCCTGCCGGTCAGGTGCACCGTTTCTCGGGGCACTCCCATGCCCACCTCGACCTCAGGGCACACTGGCACGAATTGAAAGGCGCTGCCGAGGACCTCGGTCACAAAACGATCACGTTTGTGAGCGCCGTCGTAGCGCACTTCGTCGCCGAGGATGCAGCCGCTGACACCGATCTGGATAGCCTGTGCGGATGGTCGCGGCAACATGATGGGGTTTGAGAGGTGGAGAGGGGCATCCTAAGGGAGACCTCCGGCAGAGTATTCGGCCTTTTCACGGCGGCTGCAAACCGGTAGCATTTGCGGCCGCTTGCTGCGGCAGCCTCCTGGATTCGGGTACTCGAATCCCCGATCCGGCTAGAGTCTCACATGCCCCAACGCCGTCCGTTCGCCAAGGTGAATTCCTATTTCATCCTTGCCGCCCACATTCTCGCCGTGGTCGCGGTGCTGCACATGTGTCTGGTCCAATTCTCCTGGTGGAGCCTGGGCCTGGGCCTGTTCTACTCGTGGGTCTGCGGCATGGCGATCACCGCCGGATATCACCGGCTGTTCGCCCACCCGACCTACCGCGCCCATGGTGTGTTGCGCGCTCTTTATCTCTTCTTCGGCGCGGCATCGGTGCAGAACTCGGCGTTGAAGTGGTCTTCCGACCACCGCATCCACCACGGCAAGGTCGATCGCGAGGAAGACCCTTACAACATCCAAAAAGGTTTTTGGTGGGCGCACATCGGCTGGGTCCTGCGGCAAGCACCCGAACCCGATTACGCCAACGTGCCGGATCTGAAAAAGGACCGCCTGGTGATGTGGCAGCACCGCCACTATCTATTCCTGGCGATTTTCTCCAGCGCCATCCTGCCCCTGGGGCTGGGCTTCTTGTGGGGCGACCCGATCGGCGCGCTCCTGGTGGTCGGTTTTTTGCGCCTGGTGGTGCAGTGGCACAGCACCTTCTCGGTGAACTCGGTGGCGCACATGATCGGCCGACGGCCCTACTCGCTGGCCAATTCTGCGCGTGATTCCTTCATCACCGCATTGGTCACGATGGGAGAGGGCTACCACAACTTCCACCACCGCTTCGCCAACGATTACCGCAATGGCATCAGCTGGTTCCACTTCGATCCGACCAAGTGGATGGTGTGGTCCTTGTCCAAGGTACGGCTGACCTGGGATCTGAAGCGGGTGCCGAAGCGCGTGATCCAGAACGCCCGCGAGCGGGTCAAGGAAGAGTTGCGCGCGCGCAAGCTGAAAGCCGCCGCGGCTCGTTAGGGCAGACCAAGCGGACAGGTCGGCGAGGGTCAGGTCGGTGTGTTAGCGTGTTGGGATTGCCAGGATGCGTTGCGGACGAATCCTGCCCGTTGCCCCCCTGCACCTCCCGCCCGCCGTGCTGCACCTGCTCCCTGCCCTGATCCTGACTCCGTTGCTCGCCTGCGTCGCTCCGCTTGAGGGCGGCATTCAGCAAGAAGGCGGCACGCCACCGGGTGCCGGAGTTCAACAAGCTGAAGGCGCGTCACCGAGTCCGGGAACACAGCCAACCGAAGGCGACCTGGGCTGGTATCTGCCCAAAGGCGTGGTCTATGACTCTGCCTTCCCCACGCCGGACAGCGTGCTGGGCTGGCAGGTCGGCGAGTGGCACGTGCGCCACGACCAATTGGTGAACTGGTACCAACGGGTTGCCGAATCCTCGCCGCGCCTGGCCCTGGAGGTTTACGCCCACACCCATGAGCAGCGGCCGCTGTTGCTGGCCACGGTGTCGGCGCCGGAGAACCTGCGGCGCATCGAAGAGATCCGTGCTGCGCACCTGCAGGCAGTGCTGTCTGGGGACGAGGAATACGACGGTCCCGCTGTGGTGTGGATGGGGTATTCCGTGCACGGCAACGAGGCCAGCGGCAGCAACGCCGCGCTGCTGCTCGCCTATCACCTGGCGGCAGCACAAGGCGCCGAGATCGACGCCTTTTTACGCAATACGATTGTTTTGATCGATCCGTGCCTCAATCCCGATGGCCTGGGCCGCTTCGCGCAATGGGCCAACATGCACAAGGGCCGGCAGCTGGTGGCGGATCCGCGCCACCGCGAGCACAACGAGGCATGGCCCGGTGGCCGTACCAACCATTATTGGTTCGATCTCAATCGTGACTGGCTGCTGCTGACCCACCCGGAGTCGCGCGGCCGTCTGGCCAGATTCCATGACTGGATGCCGCAGGTGCTGACCGATTTCCATGAAATGGGTTCGGACTCGACCTATTTCTTCCAGCCGGGAATCCCTACGCGCCAAAACCCGCTGACCCCGGCGGGCAACCTTGAGCTGACGCGCAAGATCGCCACCTATCACTCCAAGGCGCTCGACCAGATCGGCAGCCTTTACTACACCGAAGAGAGTTTCGACGACTTCTATTACGGCAAGGGATCGACCTATCCAGATCTGCACGGCGCAGTGGGCATCTTGTTCGAGCAGGCCAGCGCACGAGGGCACGTGCAGGAAAACAGCTTCGGAGGGATTTCCTTTCCCTTCGCCATTCGCAACCAGTTCACCGCGTCCTTGTCGACGCTGCGCGCGGTCGATGAAATGCGCGCGGAGCTGGGGGCCTATCAGCGCGAGTTCTACCGCACCGCCGGGCAGGAATCGACTCAGCACGGCGTGCGCGCCTACGTGGTCGACGCGCCCGGCGACACCACCCGCCTGGAAGAATTCGCCAGCATCCTGGACCAGCACAACATCCGCGTACACCGCCTGGGCCGTGATCTCGACGCCGATGGTGCGAGTACCCCGGCGTTTTCCGCCGACCAGGCCTTGGTCGTGCCCCTGGTGCAGCCGCAGTTCCGCCTGATCCGGGCACTCTTCGAGACCCGCACCAGCTGGGACGACAACACCTTCTACGACGTTTCGAGTTGGACCCTGCCGCTGGCCTTCAATCTCTCGGTGCGTGGCCTCGGCGCGGTGGAATATGACCGGGGTCTGCTCGGGCCGGTGTGGGCAGCGAGGCCCAATCCGGCGGCGGGCCTGGATCGCGCCGCTGGCAGCGCGGGTCAGGATGCGGTGGCCTGGGTGTTTGAGTGGCATGATTACGCGGCTCCGCGGGCGCTGCAGATTCTGCTTGAGGGGGGGGTGCGCGCTCGGGTCTCGACCAAATCCTTCTCCACTGCAACCTCCCGCGGCGTGCGTGAGTTCGCGCTGGGTTCGGTGGTGATTGCCGCTGGGACCCAGGAGTTGGATCCCGGAAAACTGAACAAGCTGCTGCACCAGGCCGCGCAGACCGGAGTCCATATCCACGCCGCCACCAGTGGGCTCACCCCCGATGGCGTCGACCTGGGCAGTGGCAGCTTCCGTACGCTGGATGATCCGAAACCGCTGATGCTGGTCGGCTCCAGGGTTTCTTCCTACGAGGCGGGCGAGGTCTGGCACCTGCTCGACCAACGCCTCGGGCTGACGCTGACGATGGCCGAGAAAGACGGCTTCGGGCGTCTGGACCTGGCGCGCTACACCCACCTGATCCTGGTCAACGGTGCTGCCTCCGGTTTCGACGAAACCGAGACCGGGAAGATCCGTGACTGGGTGCGTGGCGGCGGGGTGCTGATCGCAACCAAGAGCGCGGCCACCTGGGCGGCGAAAGAACTGCTCCAAGCAATAGAGGCCGAGGCCGACACCAAGGAGGAGGCTGACAACGCGGAGGACGCCGAAGAGGCGCCGCCGGCCTATGCGGACTACGAGGAGATGCGCGCGGTGGACCGCATTGCCGGCACCATCTTCCAGACTCGCCTCGACCTGACCCACCCGCTGTGCTTTGGCTTCACTGGTGACCACCTGCCGGTGTTCCGTAACTCCACCGCAGTGCTGGCTCCTGGCAACGACCCCTTTGCGATGCCGGTGCGCTATTCGAAAGAGCCACTGCTCAGTGGTTACGCCTCGGACAAGAGGGTGGCGGAGGTGGCCGAGACTCCGGCGGTGCGCGCCGAGCGCCTGGGGTCTGGCAGCGTCATCTGCATGATCGACAACCCCAATTTCCGTGGCGTGTGGTACGGCACCAACAAGTTGTTCAGCAACGCCCTCTACTTCGGTAAGGCGATCAAACGCACCGGCCCGATCGAGGGTGCCAGCGATGAAGACAATTGAGCCCTAAGGCCCCCCTTGCAACCATGCTACGTTGCCCCGCCGCGCTGATCGTCTGCTCGCTTCTGGGTGTGGGTTGGCCGGCAGCGGCCTTGACCGCCCAAGATGCAAGCCCCACCCAGCGGCCGAACATCCTCTTTATCTTTACCGATGACCACGCGCCGCACGCGATTGGTGCCTATGGCAGCCGTTTCGCCGAACTGGACCCGACGCCGAACATCGATGCGCTGGCACAGCAGGGCATGGTGTTCCGCAACAGCTTTTGCACCAACTCGATCTGCGGGCCGAGCCGGGCGGTGATCCTGACTGGCAAGCACAGTCACGTCAACGGTTTCATGGCCAACGGCAACCGCTTCGATGGCAACCAGGTCACCTTTCCCAAACTGCTGCGCCAGGCCGGCTATCGCACTGCCCTGATCGGCAAGTGGCATCTGAGCAGCGAGCCGCAGGGATTCGATTATTGGGACATCCTTCCCGGCCAGGGGGACTACTACAACCCCGAGTTCATCAGCGCGGAGGGACGGCGCCAGGTCGAAGGCTATTGCACCGATCTGGTCACCGACATGGCGATCGGCTGGATCGAGCAGCAGCGTGAAGAAGGGCAGCCATTCATGCTCATGTGCCAGCACAAGGCGCCGCACCGCAATTGGATGCCGGCCCTGCGCCATCTCGATCTTTATGACGACGTCCAGTTGCCGGAGCCAGCGAGCCTATTCGACGACTTCGCCGACAACGCCAGCCCGGCGCGCAATCAGGAGATGGAAATCGACCGGCACATGAACCTGGTCTACGATCTCTTTCTTGAGCCGGATGCAGATTGGGATCCGCGGGCGGGCAAGGCGCTGGACGGTTCCGGCTTTCGCAATCTGGCCAAGATGACTCCGCAACAGCGGCAGGCCTGGGACGCGGCCTTCGCCGCCGAGAACGCGGCATTCCGTCAGGCGAAGTTGAGCGGCAAGGAACTGGTGCGGTGGAAATACCAGCGCTACATGAAGAATTACCTGCGCACCATCAAGGGGGTCGACGACAACGTCGGCCGCATGCTGCGCTACCTTGACACGAGCGGTCTGGCTGAGAACACCATCGTGATCTACGCCTCAGACCAAGGCTTTTTCCTCGGCGACCACGGCTGGTATGACAAGCGCTGGATGTACGAAGAGTCCTTGCGCATGCCGCTGATCGTGCGCTGGCCGGGGGTGATCGAACCAGCCTCTGACGACACCCATCTGGTGCAGAACCTGGACTACGCACCGACCTTCCTCGACCTCGCCGGAGCGGAGATTCCTGGAGCCATGCAGGGCCGTTCGCTGCTGCCGCTGTTGCGCGGACAGGTGGTGCCGGACTGGCGCCAGGCCATTTACTACCATTACTACGGCTTCCCGGCAGTCCATCAGGTTGCGCGCCATTACGGTATCCGCACGCGTCAATACAAGCTAATACGCTTTTATCAGACCCGAGAATGGGAACTCTACGACCTGGAATCCAACCCTGACGAGCGCCACAACCTATTTGGACAGGCCGCCTACCACGACCTGACCGCTACCCTGGCCGAGCAACTGGGCGCTTTGCGCCTTTCCTATGGCGATCACAGCGCCATTGGAATCCCCGAGCACAAATAACCATGGAAAAAAATCAGATGAAGATGATGGGTATCGCCGGCCTGGTGATCTGCGTCATCTGCCTTTTCGTCGCCTACGAGCGCTATCAGAGCAACGCCAGCAACATTGAAGCGATGCGGTCGATGCAGCAATCCACCGGGCTCGGCGAAATGATGGGGGGATTCCAGCTCGAGGCCGGTACCCCGGCCGCCACCAAGTACGCGCTCTTTTTTGCTTTGCTCAGCGGCGTGGGCGGCGCGCTGCTGCTGGCCAAGTCGAAGGAATGAAACGATTCTCTCCATCCCGATTGGTCGTGCCGCTGGCGCTGTCGGCGGTGGTCTCCTGCTCGGGCAATGCCCCGCACGCCGAAGCCGAAGCGGTCGAAGCACTGGCACTTCCGCTGCACGTACTGGTGCTCGGAGATTCGATCTCGATCGGCTACCACCAGGGCCTTCAGCATGCATTGGCCGATACCGCGCGGGTGGTGCGGCCGTTGCGCGATCAGGGCGGAGCCGAGAACTGTGCCGGCACCAACAACGGATTGCTCCATCTGGGCCGCTGGCTGGAGCTGGATGACGGCGACTGGGACGTCATCCATTTCAATTTCGGCCTGCATGATTTGAAGCGTGTCGATGCACAGAGCGGGCGCAATTCCAACAATCCTGATGACCCGCATCAGGCCGAACCCGAGCGTTACCGCAATCAGCTCGCCCTGATCACTGCACGCCTCAAGGCCACCGGCGCGAGGCTGGTCTACGCCACCACCACGCCGGTGCCCGAGGGGAACCTGCGCCCCTATCGAGAGCCCGCCGACGCGGTGCTTTTCAACCAGATCGCCCGCGAGGTGATGGACAAGGCCGGTGTGCCAATCAACGACCTCTACGCTTTCGCCTTGCCACGCTTGAGCGAGATCCAGCAGCCTGAAAACGTCCATTTCCACGCCGAGGGCTCGGCGGCGCTGGCGGCAGAAGTGGCACGGGCCATCCTGACGGTCGCCGGATGGCCCGAAGGAGTTCCCAGCCTTTGATTCGGGGCAGGAAAGAGCCCGCTGCCATGAAAATCGCCCTGATCCAGCAACACGCCACTCCTGATCGCGCCGCCAACCGCGCGCATGGCATGGCCGCGGTTGAGCAAGCCGCTGCTCAAGGCGCGCAGCTCGCCTGTTTCGCCGAACTCGCCTTTGAGCCCTTCTATCCCCAGCGGCAGGCTCCGGCCGACGTCGCCGCGCTAGCCGAAGAGATCCCCGGCGAAACCACCGCCGCATTTTCCGAATTGGCGCGCAAGCACTCGATGGTCCTGGTGCTCAATCTGTTCGAACACGACGGCGAGCAGACCTATGACACATCCCCGGTGATCGATGCCGACGGCACCATCCTCGGCAAGACGCGCATGGTGCACGTGCCCGATTACGACTGTTTCCACGAACGCGGTTACTACGCCCTCGGGGATCAGGGCGCGCCGGTCTACGACACCGCCGCCGGCAAGGTCGGGGTGGCGATCTGCTACGACCGGCATTTCCCCGAGTACACCCGCGCGCTGGCGTTGGCCGGCGCCGAGGTCATCGTCATTCCGCAGGCCGGTGCGGTCGACGAATGGCCCGACGGTTTGTACGAAGCCGAAATGCGCGTGGCGGCGTTTCAGAACGGCTACTTCACCGCGCTGTGCAATCGGGTCGGCAAGGAAGAGCTGCTGGATTTCTCCGGCGAGTCCTTCATCTGCGATCCGAATGGCTGCGTGGTGGCGCGTGCGGGCCTCGGCACTGATGAAGTGCTGATCCACGACCTCGATCTGCAGCGGGCGCGGGACTCGCACGCCCGGCGCCTGTTCCTGCGCGATCGTCGGCCGCAGGAATACGCCGCCCTGTCACGGTGAGCACGGCCTATCATGCCCTTACGCGGGAACTCAACGCCGACATCGTCGACTGTGAACTGACCCACCTGACGCGGCAGCCGATCGATTTCGAGCGCGCCTCGGAACAGCACCGGCGCTATCAACGAGCTCTTGAGGATCTCGGTTGCGTGGTGCAGCAGCTCGCGGCCGCAGCGGGCATGCCCGACGCGGTCTTTGTCGAGGATCAGGCAGTGGTGCTCGACGAGTGCGCGCTCCTGACCCGCAGTGGCGCGCCCTCCCGAAGAGGTGAGCGGGCTTCGATCGAGGCGGCGCTGCAGCCCCATCGAATCGTTCACGCGATCAGCGCTCCGGGCACCCTCGACGGGGGCGACGTCATCGTCGTCGGCCGCAGGGTTTTTGCCGGGGCCTCTACGCGCAGCAACTCGGCGGGTCTGGAGCAGTTGTGCCGCCTGGTCGAATCATTTGGCTACACCTTCCATCAGGTTCCGGTGCGCGGCTGCCTGCACCTGAAATCGGCCGCCTCGGCGGTGGCCGCCGACACGCTGCTGGTGCGCTCGGACTGGGCCGACGCCTCGCTGTGGCCGGGAGTGCGTCTGCTGGTGGCCGCAGCAGACGAGCCCGAGTGCGCCAACGCTGTGCGGGTGGGGGGGGCCGTGCTGCACGCCCACGACTGCCCGCAGACCGCCGCAACTTTGCGCTACGCTGGGATCGAGGTGCATCCGCTCGACCTGTCGGAGCTGCGCAAAGCCGAAGGCGCGCTGACCTGCTGCAGCCTGGTGTTCACCCTCTAGGAAACCGGCCTGGGTTTCTTTGCCGCCCAGATTCCGGGCTGGCGACGCCGCACGGGAGCCGCGGAGTCACTAGGCTGGTGCTTCCTGCCACCGGGAGCGCAACATGAACATGGACCGACGTGATTTTCTCCGGCGCAGCGGCGCCTACGGCATGGGCCTGACCACCCTCGGCATGGGGATCCCCCCGCGGGTCGACGCCAACAGCAAGGTGCAGGTGCTTTCGATCGGAGTGGTCGGCAGCATCGGCGGAGCCGACCGCCGCCAGATCGCGGGGCACGAAGCCACCGAGATCGTCGGCCTGTGCGACGTCGACGCGAACTACCTGGAACAGGCCAAGGCCGATCACCCCGACGCTTTCGTCTGCCGCGACTATCGCCAGGCCTTTGCCGAATACGCCGACCGCTTCGATGCGGTCATCGTGGCGGTGCCCGACCACAGCCACGCGCCGATCATGCTGACCGCGCTGCAGCACGGCAAGCACGTCTACGGGCAGAAACCGCTGGTGCACCAGCTCGAGGAACTGGTCCTGATCGACCGCGCGATCGCCGCGCGCCCGGACCTGGTGACCCAGGTCGGCAATCAGCGCATGGTCTATCCAGGACGCCGCGCAGCGGTCGAGATCCTGCGCTCCGGCGTGCTCGGTCGTGCGATCGAGGGTTACGCCTGGACCGGCGCACCGAACCGCGGCCATTACTTCAATTTCGATCACGTCTTGAGCGAAGAGAAAGCGGCCCCCGACCACATCGACTGGAACCTGTGGCTCGGTCCGTGCGCCGAGCAGGCCTATCGCGATCACCTGATCCCGTTGGCCTGGCGCTCGTGGTGGGATTTCGGCAGCGGCGGCCTCGGCGACTGGGGAGTGCACGTGCTCGACGTGATCTTCTTCGGCTACGACGAACTGGTCACGCCCTTCTCGGTCAAGACCCACGCGCCGGCGCCAGCCGACCGCTTCCACGCCTATCCGTGCCAGTCCACGCTGACCTACGCGGTCGACTCGCCCCGCTTCGCGCGCAAGTTCTTCCCGCTGCACTATTACGATCGCGGACAAACGCCTTCGCGCGCGGCGCTGGGCCTGCCGCCGGGGCCGTGGCCCGACTCGAACATGACCGTGGTGGTATGCGAGGGGGGGGTGCTGTCGTTGACCGCCGGCGGCGGCCTCGAGATCTGGCGCGACGGCAAGAAGATCGACGGCCTGGCGATGCCCGGCCTGCCTGAATTCCCAGCGCTCAACCACTGGCACGCGTGGGTCGACAACATCGTCGGCAAGAAGACCGAATTGCGCACGCCCTTCGCCGACGGAGTGCGCATCACCGAGGCCGCGCTGCTTGCCGTCAAGGCGACGCGCTTCCCCGGCCAGGAACTGCATTGGAACAAGGCCGAACTCGCCTTCAGCAATCATCAGGAAGCCACCGACACGATCGTGCGGCGCCAATACCGCAGCGGTTTCGGGCCGCCGGAGGTCTCATGATGGATCTGTTTTTCTTCGCCGGCGTGAACGGGGGCGTGCTTCCGTTCATGTGCCGGGCTTGATGGCTGCGGGGTCTTTCGGGCGTGTTGAATCAGGCACTGCATCAGCTTCTGCAGCGGGAGTACGGAGTGTCGGGCAGACTCACCCGGCTTCCCGGGGAGAACCTGAACTACCGAGTGGACAGGGATGACCACGTCGACCGCGTCGACCGCGGACCAGGCGGGATCGGCGCCGAGGACGGCACCTACGTGCTCAAGATCTGCGCGGCCACCGATCAGGCCGGGGTGCCTGGCCTGGAAGAAGAAGCCATTCGCTCGCTGGCGGCAGCCGAGCCCGGGCTGGGCCTTCCGCTCACCCTTGCGACCACCTCGGGTGCGCTGCAATGTCAGGTCGACCTGGAAGATGTGCAGGGCCGGGCCCGGCTGCTGCGTTTTGTCGAAGGGACGTCGTGGGCCCGCAGCGCAGCACCGAGTACGCAGCGACTGCGCGCCCTGGGTTCGCTCGCGGCAACGACTGCAAGGGCCTTGGCCGATGTCCAGCACCCCGCCGCGGAACGCACCCATCGCTGGGACCTGGCCGCGGCCGGCGCACACCGCAGCGCAATCCCGCTGATTGAAGGAGACGCGCGCCAGGTGCTGGCGGAACGCGCTTTCTTCCTCCACTCCGCCTGTGCTGCTCCCCGTCTGCAGCAGCTGCCGCGTGGGCTGATTCACGGCGACCTGAACGGCGAGAACATCCTGGTCGATGGCGACCGCATCACCGGCCTGCTTGATTTTGGTGACTGCCTGGTCAATCCGCTGGTCTGTGAACTCGCGATCGCCATGGCCTACGCGCTGATGGATGCTGAGGATCCGTGGAGCCGCGGCGGCGAGATCGTAATCGGATATCAACAACGGCGCGCCCTGTCGGCGGCGGAACTCGAAGTCCTGTACCCCCTGGTCTGCGGGCGTCTGGCGGTATCGGTCACCATCGCGGCGCAACGGCGGCGCATCGACCCGGAGCGGAGCAGCTGGTTCTCATGCGAGGAATCCGCCTGGCAGCTGCTGGAAACGCTGCTCGCCACCGATCCTCTGACCGCAGCCGATCTCTGGGGGGGGGCGTGCCGCAGGAGGGAAACTGGTTGCCAGGAACAGGCCGGAGAAGAAACCATCCCCTTTGGCGATCGGGTGGGCGAGCACAAAACCGCACTGACCCAGCGCCAGCAGCACTTTGCCGACAACCTCAGCCTCAGCTACCAGGAGCCGGTCAGTCTCAGCCGGGGCAGGGGTGCGATTCTCTTCGACCACCGAGAACGGCCGCTCCTCGACCTTTACAACAACGTCTGCCACGTCGGCCACTGTCATCCACGCGTGGTCGCTGCGGGCCAGCGGCAGATGGCGCGTCTGAACACCAATTCGCGCTATCTTCATGACTTGATGAACGAATATGCCGCGCGCTTATGCGCGACGCTGCCGGCTCCGCTTGACACGTGCTATCTGGTCAATTCCGGTTCCGAAGCCAACGATCTGGCGCTGAGAATGGTGCGCGCACACACAGGCCGCCGCGACGTTCTGGTGGTCGAAGGCGCTTATCACGGACACACCACCGCCACCGTGGCCCTCAGTCCGTACAAGCTCGGGCGCAATGCGGATTCGCCGCCGTGGGTCCATCCGCTACCGCTGGCCGACGGCTTCCGTGGTCGCTTGCGCGGGCAGGACAAGGAAACCGGCGCCGCCTACGCCGCGCTCGCGCTCCAAGTCATGGAAACAATGCCAAGACCTCCGGCGGCTTTCTTCTGCGAGTCCTTGCTCAGTTGTAGTGGGCAGGTAATCCCGCCTGAGGATTATCTGCGCCTGGTGTGCGAACAGGTCCGCGCGGCTGGGGGATTGTGCGTGCTCGATGAAGTGCAGACCGGCTTCGGAAGAACCGGTGAGACCTTCTGGGCTTTCGAAGCCCAAGGCGCAATTCCCGACCTGGTGGTGCTCGGCAAGCCGATGGGCAACGGCCATCCGCTCGCCGCGGTGATCACGCGGCGCGATATCGCGGAGAGTTTCGCCCGCGAGACCGGCGAGTTCTTTTCTACTTATGGCGCCAACCCGGTTTCCTGTGCGATCGGCCTCGCGGTGCTCGACGTCCTTGAACAGGAGCAATTGCAAGCCCACGCCGCCGCTCTCGGCATCCACTTGCTCCAATCGCTGCGTGCCGTGGCCGACCGGCATCCATCGGTCGGCGAAGTGCGTGGCCGGGGGCTGTTTCTCGGCATCGAATTGGTAGCCGATCCGCACACTCTGGAGCCGGGCCCCGCACAGGCTTTTGAGCTGGTTAACCGCTTGCGCAGGTGCGGAATCTTGACCGGGGTCGACGGACCTGACCGCAATGTGATCAAGATCAAACCTCCGCTGGTGCTGAGCCAGGATGACGCAGAGATGTTCGTGCGACAACTCGATCGGAGCCTGAGGGAGCTGGGCCCGGATTTTCGCGCAGGTAGGATGAAAGGTGCCGCCATCCGTGACCTTGACTGATCCTCCGCCTGACCTGTTCCCGCTGGTCTATGACGAGTTGCGGCTTTTGGCCCGCAGCTATCTGGCCAGTGAGCGATCCGACCACACTCTGCAACCGACCGCCCTGGTGCACGAGGCGTGGGTGCGGCTGACCGGTCGCGGGGTCAAGCCTTGGCAGAACCGTTCTCATTTCCTCGCCACCGCGGCGCGCGCGATGCGCCGCATCCTGATCGATCACGCCCGCCGGCGCAAGACCGAGAAACGCGGCAGCGGAGTAAAACCGGTGTCGATCAAGGACGACCTGCTCGGCGTGGCCGACCGCGATGACTATCTGGTCGCGCTGGATGAAGCCCTGGAAGATCTCGCCGCGCTCGACGAGCGCCAGGCGCGCATCGTCGAACTGCGCTTCTTCGCCGGTCTCAAGATCGAGGAAGTCGCTGAGGTCATCGGCCTCAGCCACGCCACCGTTGAACGTGACTGGCGAGTCGCCCGGGCGTGGCTCAACCGCGAGGTGCGCAAAGGGGACGAGGGAGAGGGGGGGTACGAGGGGGAAGAGGGTTGACCGGTCCGCATCCCGAGGGTCAAAAATGAGCGAGTGGGCACGGATCAAGGAGGTCTTTGCGCTGGTCGCCGACCTGCCTGCCGAGCAACGCATCGATGCTTTGGAACGTGAGTGCGGCTCGGACGTCGCTCTGCGTTCCGAGGTGGAGTCGTTGCTGGCCTCCGACTCGAATACTCCGGCGCTGCTCGACCAGGCAGCGCACGACGCCTTCACCGACCTCGCCGTAGAGCCGGAGATGGACGGCATCGAAGCCGGTATGGAGATCCGGCGTTATCGCATGGTCGAACGCCTCGGCGCCGGAGGTATGGGCACGGTGTGGAAGGCCGAGGACACGCGGCGCGAGAACGCCCTGGTGGCGATCAAGTTCGTGCGCCCGGGCATGAGCGCCCCCAGCTTGCTGGCGCGCTTCGACAACGAGCGCCGGCTGATGGCGCACCTAGACCACCCCAACATTGCGCGTCTGCTCGACGGCGGCATGACCGAGGAGGGGCGCCCCTTCCTGGTGGTTGAATTTGTCAATGGAACGCCGATTGATCGTTGGTGCGAGGAGCAGGATCTCAGCGTGAACGAGCGTGTGGCTCTGTTCCGCAAGGTCTGTGCTGCGGCCCACTACGCCCACCGCAACCTGATCATCCACCGCGACCTCAAGCCGGGCAACGTGATGGTCACCGCCGAGGGCGAGCCGAAGCTGCTCGACTTCGGTATCTCCAAGATCGTGCATCCGGACACCGGACTGGCCACCGCCACCATCGCCGAGTGGCGGCCGATGACTCCGCAGTACGCGAGCCCCGAACAGATCCGCGGCGAGCCGATGACCACCGCCAGCGACATCTATTCGCTGGGCATCATGCTCTACGAATTGCTCACTGGAAAACGGCCTTATGAAGTGCCGTCGGCGTGGCGTCCCGAGGCCGAGCGCGTGATCACCGAGTCCAATCCGCCGACGCCGAGTTCGGCCAGCGGCATTCGCCAGCTCGCCGGCGATCTGGACAACATCATCCTGATGGCGTTGCGCAAGGAGCCGGAACGACGCTACTCGTCGGCCGAACAATTGGCCGAAGACCTGGACCGTTTCCTCGGCGGGCTGCCGGTGCGTGCGCGTCCGGAAACTCTGATCTACCGTCTTAGCAAGTTGTGGCATCGGCAGAAGCTGGTGGTCTCGGGCACCGCGGGATTGATCCTGGCGCTGGTTGGCGGTTCGCTGGCGATCAACCGCCAGGCCAGGATTGCTGGAGACGAACGCGACTTCGCCCAGGCCGAGGCCGAGAGCCTGCACCGGGTGGTTGACTTCCTCACCGATCTGTTCCGTTCGGTAGATCCCAGTCAACACGTCGGCGAGCCGCCATCTTCGCGTGAGATGCTGGAACGCGGTCTTGAGGGCCTGCGCGGCGACGAGAGCATGACCGCTGCGGTGCGTTCGGCGCTGTTGTTGTCGATCGGACAGATCTACCTCGAACTTGGGGAAACCCAGTCGGCGATCGAGCCTCTGGAAGAGGCGCACCGCTTGCGCCTCGAGGTCTACGGACCGGAGCACGTCGAGATCGCCGAAAGCCGCAACGCGCTGGGGCGACTGCGTTATGCCCAGGGCAGATTCCCCGAGGCCGAGGAACATCTGCGCGCCGCGCACCGTATGTGGACCGAGCGCTGGGGTGCCGAGCACCTGGACGTGGCTTCCGCGTGCAACAACCTGGGCCTGGTGTTACGCGATTCCGGTGCCCTGGAGGCAGCAACGGTTGCTCTTGAACAGGCGGTGGCGGTGCGTGAAAAACTCCTCGGCTCCGGTCATCAGCGCACCTTGGCCGCGCGTAACAACCTCGCCGGCGTGCGCTATTCGCTAGGCGATCTTGAGGGCGCTGAACAGCTCCTGCGCCAGGTCGTTGCCGGCAACGAGGCGCTGGCCCGCGGGGAGAACGACCTTGCGTTGTCCAATTCGCTCAACAACCTGGGTTTAATGCTGCACGAACAGGACCTCCTGGACGAAGCGCTGCCGGTGTATGAGCGGTCCTTTGCCATGCGCAAAGCGCTGCTGGACCCGGGGCACCCGCACCGCGCGATCTCGCTCAACAACCTGGGCGGTCTGCTCTATCAGAAGGGCGACGCGGTCGGTGCCGAGGCGCGCTTCCGCCAGGCGATCGAAGAATTCCTCATCAACGGCGCCGAGGACCACCCCACCCTGGCGCAGCTGCGCATGAACCTTGCCCGTGCCTTGCGGGATCAACGCAGGAATCAGGAAGCGCGCGAACTGCTTGAGCCCATTTTGGAAACCCAACGTCAGAAGCTGCCTCCTGGCCACCCCTTGTTGTCCTCCCTGCTGGTGGTCTATGGGGGAGTCTTGGCAGATTTGGAGGAATTCGATCTGGCCATAGGGGTGCTTGAGGAGGCGCGCGACCTGGCTGCCCAAGAGCAGGGGCCAAAGGAGTTCAAACTCGACGTCATCCTTGAAGAACTCGCCCGCATCGAGGAGTTGCAGGGTGGTGGCGCTGCGCCGAGTCCGGATCAGGATCGGGATTAAGTCATGGCCTACGCTGACGCGCTGGCCGCCCATTAATCATGCCGCCCACCACCTCCGCGCCCCCAGGCAACCAGGGTCCAAGCTGGCGTCTTCAATTCTTCGACGCGATGGCGCGCGCGCTCATCCGCCGACAGGATTGGGGGGAGGGCCCCGCATTGGCCAGCCGCGCCCGCCGCGTGCTCGGCATGCCTTCCCTGTGGCGTTGGAGCCAGGGCCGCGGCGCGCACTTTGTGAGTGAAGAAGGGGCGCCCGTCAAGGGGGAGTGGGCGCTGCCGGCCAAGGAAACCGCGGGCACTCTGCTCTATCTGCACGGCGGCGGTTATGTGGCGTGTTCTCCGCTCACCCACCGTCCGATTGCGGCCGGACTCGCACGCCGCGGCGGCTTCCGCGTCTTCAGCCTCGACTACCGGTTGGCGCCGGAGTACCCCTATCCCGCTGCCTTGGACGACGCGGTCGCGGCCTATCAATGGCTGCTTTCCTCCGGCGACTTGACCTTGGCCGGTGGCGCAACCGGGAGTGGTTTGGCCCTCGCCGGAGACTCCGCCGGCGGTGGCCTGGCTCTGGCTTTGATGCAGCGCATCCGCACCATGCAACTGCCGCTGCCCTCGGCGGTGGTCCTGTTTTCTCCGTGGACCGACATGGAAGGCAGCGGGCAGTCCATTCAGGCCAATTCCGGCCGCTGCTCGATGTTTTTGCCGCAGAACATCACTGGCTTTGCGCAATGCTATCTGGCCGGGCATGATCCCAGCGATCCGATGGTGTCGCCGGTGCACGCCGATTTGAGTGGCCTGCCGCCCACCTTGATCCAGGTTGGAAGTCGGGAACTTCTGCTCGACGACGCGCGTCGAACTCATCAACGGATCCTGCAGACAGGCGGGGTTTCCCATCTGACCGAAGTGGAGCACGTCTTTCACTGCTGGCAGATGATGGACGGCCTGGTCCCCGAGGCCGGAGCCGCCCTCGATCAGGCCGCCGCCTTTATGCTGGATCCGACCGACCCGAAAAAATGGCCAGCGACCGACGCAAACAACTGGTGCGCGACTACTACGAGCGCGTAGTCAGCAGTGGAGACCTCGCCCGCCTCGAGGATTTCATCTCGGATGACTACGTCGAAGTGCACGACAACGTGCGCCACGAGATCGGGCTTGAAGGTGCGCGGGCGCACATCGTTGGTGCGCGCGCGACCTATCCGGACCTCAAGCTGAGCGTCGAGCAGCAGATCGCCGAAGGCGAGTGGATCGTCAGCCGGGTGACCGCACGCGGCACCCATCAGGGTGATTGGATGGGCATGAAGGCCACCGGCAAAGTAGTGGTGGCGACGGTGGTCAACATCGACCGCGTGCGCGACGGGCGCATCATCGAACACGGCGGCGCCGCCAACCTGCTCGAACCGCTGCTGCAGGCGGGAGCGGTCAAGGTGGTGGGGAACTAGACCGCTCTGCCCTGGCAGCGCCGGGTGCTCAATCCTTCACTTGCTGCAGCGCCAGAGTGACCACCGCGGTCGAGTGCAGCAGTGCACCAGCATCGGACCAGGCGTCGACGCCCGGCCAGGAGCCGGCGTGTTCGCCCTTTTTCTCCTGCCGTGGCAGCAGCGCACCGATCAATGCGGAATTCCATTTTTCGGCGAAGCGTCCGCCGATGAGGTTCATCGCTTCGGTGCCGAACAGCCAGTAGTAGTAGTCGACGCTGTTGCCGGTGCTTCCCCAGTAGGGTTTCTTGGCGGATACCAGGGCCAGGCCGCGCAGCGCGATCATGGATTCGGTCAGATCGGTGCCGAGTGCGGCGCGGCTGCCGAGAGCCATCGCGGTGCACATCTCGGTGTGGCTGGCCGGGAAATCGTTTGCCTTGAGACGTAGGCGCGGATCCTCCGAACCGGTTTCGAGGAAGCCGGTGCGTCCGGATTCCGGATCGGTCATCTGGTGGAGGTATTGCAGTGGGCCTTGGATGGCTCCTTTGTCGGGCTCGAATCCAGCCTCGGTAGCGGCTGCCAAGGCGCGCACCATCAATCCGGTGACGAAGGTGTCCTGATCCCCATCGGGCTCGGGGCTATAGCGCCAGGCGAGGTAGGGATTGCGCGCTCGCAGAATGGTGGTGACGGCTGTTTCCGCGACGGCCTTCCAGGAATTTGGACGAGCATCCGGAGCCAGACGCAGCCAGGCCAGGGTGGCGACCGCATGGCTGGACATCGTGTGATGCCCCTTCTGGCCACCGAAAAGCCCGTGCCTTTCGTCGACCGACCCAGCGAGATAGTCCAGGCCTCTGGTGATTGCCTGGAGGCGTCGTTGCTCGGGTAGACCCGCGGCTCCTTGTTCCAGCGATAGCAGCACCAGGGCGGTCACGCCGATGCTGTTGAATTCGCCGGTCGGCTCCTCCCTACCGGGTCCGGTTGGCCAGTGGCCGTCCTCGAGCTGCTGACTGATCATGTATTCCTGCGCACGACGGATCGACGCCGCCAGCGGTGCAACCGCTCCTTCGATGATCTCGATCGGCTCCTGCTCCTCGATGATTTCTTCGACCGGTTCCTGGACCTCGATCACTTCCTCGACCGGCTCCAGAACCTCGACCACCTCTTCGAGCGGCGGACGCACGGGTTCTTGCGCCTGCACCAGGCGGATTGACGTGGTGCACAATGCGGCCGCGGCGAGTAGCAGAGGCAGTGCGAGTGGGGCAAGGCCGCTGCGCGCGGTGCGGTTCTTGCTCATCAGATGACGGATGCGGTTTTCCATTTGTTCGTGATTGTGATTGAGGGCTTGGAGGGCAGGCGGAAGGCCGGTTCTGGAGGGTTGCGCCGCGACGGCCAGGAGAGCGGCGGCGCTGCTCTGGCCACTGGCACGGCTGCGTGCGCTGGCGGCTTCATCGCAGGCACGTTCACGCATGCGGTCGAGACGCGCGGCGCTCCACCACGCCACCGGATGGAAGAACCAGGCGATCAGAACCAGGCGCTGCAGCGCGCTGATCCAGAGGTCGAAACGCCGGTGATGTGCGTATTCGTGATGAAGAACCCAAGCGAGCTGCTCGTCGTCGAGGCGCGTGAGCAGACGTGGGGGCAGCAGAATGCGGCGGCGCAGCAGACCCCACGCGGCGGGTCCTGGGATGAAATCCGAGCTTTGGAATTCCATTCCGGACCAGGGTGCGCGGTGGCGCACCACAGCGCACAGTCGTTGCTGTTCCGCGGTCGTGAAGGTATCGGCGGCGGCGACCAGACGGTGGGTGCGCCACTGCGCCAGCAGGAAGCGAATCAGAAGAACGCCGCTGATCGCACCCCACAACAGCATCACCCATGCGGTCGGACTGAGCGCCGCCGCAGTTGTGGTGGAATGGTCTGGCGCTGTATTTTGGATCCAAGGTGTTGGCCCGGCCGCTTCCGAAGTTGTGTCCGAGCGATTGAGCACGGTTCCAGGAGCGGCGGCGTCGAGGGAAGCAGCGGGAAGTTCGAGGGTGTTCGCAGCAGGCCAGACCTCGAACTCGATGGAGCGCATGCTCGGCAGCGCCAGCGGAAGGAGCGGCAATAGGAATAGCGCGTAGCCGAGGTGGGCGGAGCAGCGTTGCCTTAACGCGCTCCATAGGACTCGGACGATTGACCAGACCAACAGCGAAGCCAGCGCGGTGGGCAGCAACCAGCTCATCCAATTCGCCGCCCATTCATTGAGAAGTGTGGACGAGATCATGCTTCGGCCTCCTTGGCAAGGCGGTCGATCAGGGCGCGCAGGTTCTCAAGTTCGGCGGAATCGAGCCCGCTGTTCTTGACCAGATGAGCGAGCAACGGCGCCACCGTCGCTCCGCTGGCGCGCCCGAGCAGGTCTTCGCCGGCGCGGCGCAAGGAGCGCAAGGGCGATTTCGACGCCGAGTAGAGAAAGCTGTTGCCGACCTTGCGCGTGCGCAGATGGCCCTTGTCGACCAGGCGTCGAAGCAGGGTTTTGACCGTGCTCGTCGACCAGTCAGTTTCGCCCTCAAGTGAACTGAGGACGTCGCGGGCGGCCAACGGGCCCTCATCCCACACCAGGGAGAGAATCTTCCATTCGGCCGGGGTCGGATCTTCGGTGTAGCGGGGGGGCATGATGCGGACGCTTTCAGAGGTCGTCTACCTTTGTAGACAGTCGTCGATAGGCGTAAACGACTCAACGGTTTCCTCGGTTCAGGGAAATTTTGGAAAAACCCCCCGACGCCTCTTCTCAACCCCGACTCCCCTTCTCAACCTCGCAGCAGCCGATCTTCAAAATCCGGAGCCAGCCGATAGGCACGGTTTTTCCGCGATGGATCGTGGATCTCCAAGAACCCAATCTCAACCCATGATCGGCACAATCCCGCCACGGTCCGCGGACTGAGCCCGAGCCTGGCTGCGATTTCCACCGTGGCGGCAGTGCCTTGGGTCTGGAACAGCTCCATCACCTTTCTCTGGCGCGGGTCAAGCCTCCGCAGCAGACCACTTGGGTCGACCGCACCACGGGTGGCTGCCTTGGATGCCTGCGCGCAAACCGCCGCAAAGGAATCGGCCATGCCACCACAGAAGAAGGCGACGAATCCGGTCACGTCGGCCTCGGCGCGTCCTTCGTAGTAGTTGTGAGATTCCCCCACGGCAAGCGCCTGGTAGTAGCCTTGAAGATTGCGCGTGTAATACTCCTCAAGATTATAGATGCCTTTCAGACCATATCCGCTCTGATGCAGGATCAGGGTGGTCAGCAGGCGCGCAGTGCGTCCGTTGCCGTCGAGGTAGGGATGAATCGTGGCGAACTGAATATGGGCCAAGGCGGCCACGATCGGTGCAGGAAGTTCTTCCGCCGACAGACTCTGGTTGATCCACTCGACCAACGCCATCATCAAGGCAGGCACGTCCTTGGCTCGCGGCGGCAGGTAAATGACCTGGCCATCGCGACTCTTGCGGATCACGTTCTGGTCATCACGATAGGCCGTGGTCGTCGTTCGACCATGCCCAGGGCAGCGTAGTAATTGCGCACTTCGCTTTCATCACGCTCGCGGTCAGGAATGCGTCCGCCTGAAACCACCGCGGCGACCTGGGTTCGGTTGAGTCGATTGCCCTCGATGCGGGTGGAGTGATGGGTGGCAAGGAGCCGTGCAGATTCGCGCAAACGGCTCAACATCTTCATGTCGATGGGCAGTCCTTCGACCCTCTGCCGGGCCGCTTCGATCGCCATCAGGTCTTTGCTGATCCTGGCGGTGATCTGGTAGACCGGCCGAACCAAAGAAAACCTTGGATCCATTTCTCGGCCAGCAAGGTATGCTGGGCGGCTTATGAGATCCAAATTCAACCTGGGCCTGGTTTTGGCAATTCTGGCGCTGTTGGTCCTGCTGGTTATTGGCCTTGATCTGTTCAGTCCTGGTGCCGGGATTGAGAGTAGCCGTGATGATTCTGGGGATGATGAAGCGGAGGCGGCGGCACCGGTGGATGCGGGAGGGGACTTCCTGGATACAGAGCGAGAAGCCGTCGCCATGGAAGGCGTTGAAGCCGACGAACTGTCCAGCGAGGATTCTTTGTCTGCAAAAACGGTCGACCTGCTTAAAGGACGCATCGTGGATGAAGCGGGGTTGGGTATACCTCGCGCCTGGGTGACGACCTGGCGGGAACATGATCCTGTATGGACCGACGACCAGGGCGTTTTTGAGATTCCCTTGGAGGGGCCGCTCGGCCGCAAGCACTCGCGCGTGATCCAGGCCTGGGCGAAGGGGAAGGAGATTTCTTATATGCAGGTCTTCGAACCAGGTTTCGCGACCATGACCTTGCTCCAGGTCCAGGGCCGCGACCTTCTGGTCCTGCGTCAGGATGATCAGAATCCGATTCAGGGAGCGGTCGCCCGCATGCTTGTCCACGGCATTGCCGATCCGGCCACCGAATTCTTCCACCAGACTCCCTGGTCGGAGGTCCCGCTTGGGTTGGCACCGAGCGATGCAAACGGCTGGATCTTGCTGCCGAGCATCCGCGCCGGCTTCGTCCATGTGTCCGCGCCGGGGTACCGCGACTCGCTGGTGAATTTGAGCGGCATTCCTGGTGATTGGAAGGTCTGGCTCGCTCCCCAGCAGGAATTCCGGATTCGCCTGGTCCTGGCCGACGGTACACCGCTCGCTGGCGCACAGCTTTCCTTTAATCCCTCGATGGCGTTGACCGAAACCGACGCCGACGGCTGGACCGACGTCCCCCCCTTGGCTCAAGAGGGCTACGATTCCTTCGCGGTGGCGTGGCAGGATCGTGGTTTTGTCTTTTGCCAGGGCGGGATTCGCACGAGCCCCATTCCGCCGGTGCTCGAAAACGGCATGGAACTCGTGGTCCCCTATCGCACCTTGGTCGGCAGCCTCACGATCAGCGGAGAGGGTTCGCCCGAAGACTACGAAGCCACCACCTGCGCCGTGCGCCAGTGGCTCGGAGAGCGCCACCTTCCGGATCCGATCAACCACCCCGACACTTTCGATTGGTTTCCGATCACGCCAGACGGTTCCTTCGTCATCGAATCCGGGTGGCAGGGTCTGGAGACTCAGCTCCACCTACGGAGAAAATCCGATCAGGTCCTGGTCCTGAAGGAAACCCTTCAGGGGCCGGGTCCCTTTGAACTGAACCTTGCCTTGGACGCTGGTCATCTGGCTCGGCTGCGTGTGCTGTGCGATCCCATTGAAGCCCTGGACGGAGTGGAATTGCGTCTGCGCGCGGATCGTGTGGTGGGGCTGGATGTCCCTCTCCCTCCATTTAAGTTGGAGGAAGGGAAGTCGGAAGCGCGGTTGCTTCCCGGAACCTGGTCGGTCCGACTTGTTGGGCAGGAGTTCCTGCACGAGCCGATCATCGGCCGCTTCGTCATGCCGCAGGAGGACGCCTTTTTCGAGTTTGATCTTGGCCGCCTTCGCCCTTTGCGCGGCACTCTGACTGCACGCGGAAAGCCGCTGGGAGGGAGTTACCTACAGTTCGGCCGCAGTGGGGGATACATTCCCGAACCTCGTGTATTCGGAGGCGCTTTGCTGGGAACTGACTTCGAGGCCGGATTCGCGACCTTGCTCAAAGTTGGAGAGGACGGAACCTGGAATTTCGGCTTGGTTCCAGACACTTTGCTGGAGGTCCGGATTATGAAGACCGATCCTTGGCTCACACCTGGGCCGTCTTTCCTCTGGAGTATTCCTCCCGAGCAGGAGTTCATCGACCTTGTGCTTCCCACCGGCACGCTAAATCTTGGCTTCTTGGGTGAGAGCGCACCCCATCCGAGCGACATCACCGTCGAGCGCAGAGAACTGGGGGATAAGGGTGGAGAGTGGATCCATTCAGAGAGCATCTATGGCCCGCCTTTCCCGGACCTCTCGCAGGAAAACGCCGCGCTGACGGTATTCCCCAGCGAGATCAGGTGGTATTTTCACGACCCGCTGCGTTTGCTTCATCCGACGAGCGTCACTCTCCATGAGGGCGAGCACCTTGCGGTGGAAATCCGGGTGGATGAAGCGGGAGAGGTGGTGGCGATCTGGGAAGCCGAGGATGCTCCCTACGGAGGAAAGGTCCTGTTGGAAAACCTGGATCCTATGGAAGGTGCTTTTCCGCCACGATTAATTGCGTCAAGAGAATTCAACGGACGGGCGGGCGGATTCGCCGAGGCCTATTCAGCCCAGCCCGGCCGCTGGCGATTCACTCTTCAGGGTCCGATCATCCGCATGGACGATGTTCACCTGAGGCCCACCGAAGAGAGGTACGGCGAGGCTGGGGACGATTGGACCGCCGACATCCAGGTAGAGGCGGGCAAACGAACCGTCGTCTGGGTCGGCCTG
>JAJFFB010000186.1 GCA_021776925.1 Planctomycetota bacterium
CCATGGCAAGTGGTTTTGTTCCCTGGCAAGGAAGCTGGTTCCGCCCCTATCTTTAGATAGGGGCGGGTTCTGCTGACGCCGTCCAGGGGAAAAAGACGCTGCCGTGGGGCGGAATGACTTTGTCCACGGTCAGCTAACTCAGGAGAGTCTTTTTCATTCCGAGCCTTCCTTGCTGTGGGCAACGTGGTCTTGAACCACCGCCGCGACCACCTGGTCGAAGCGCTGGCGGACATTCTGGCCGCCGATATTGGTGGCCACCCGCACCGCGAAATCCGCCTCGGGGGCGATCCAGAGATTGGTTAACCAGCTGCCGTTGGTGCCATTGTGAAACAGCACCAGGCCCTCAGCACCGGCTTCGCTGCCCTTGGCCCAGGGCCGCTGCATACGCATCCAGCCGAGTGCGTAGCTGTCCGGTCCCTTGGCGACCACGCCATGCCCCTGGTGCAGGCGGGCATAACTCGCCGCCTTGAGCAGCTTGCCGTTCTTACCGCGCGCCCCGGCCAGGTGGTCGGCGACGAAGAGCGCCCAGTCCTGCATCGACACGTGAATCGTGCCGGCCGGCCCGATCGAGGGTGGATAATCCGCCATCGGTCCGGGTTTTTGCGCCTGGCCGCGGCCGTAATGGGGCCACGGATCCGACCCCGGTTCCGCCGACCACGGAACGCCGAAGCCAGCGCTCTTCATACCTAGTGGAGCGAAGACGTACTTGTGCATCAACGCTTCCCAGGGTTCACCCAGCACGGTTTCCGCCATTTGGCCGGCCATCGCAAAGTTGCAATTGGAATAGCGGTACCCGCCCGGCGGAACCGAGGGTTCCAGCGCCAGGATCGCACGCGCCATCTTGCGCCGCTCTTCGGTCGGGGCGCCCGGGCGCCGCCACAATTCCACCCACAACTCCTTGTGCAGGAAGGCAGACTCCATGCCACCACGATTGCATAGCAGCTGCTCAAGGGTGACCTCGCGGAGTTGCCGTCATCGCCTTGGTGTTCGAGCCCAGGTGCCAGCGGTCGTCGAGGCCGGCCTGTTCCGGGCGCCCGGCACGGCGCACGCCGGCAACACCCTGAGCCGCAATCTCACCCCCTTCGATGACCAGCGCCGCAGCGGCGGGCAGCCTCTGTTCCTGGGTCACCTGACGCAGCAGGGGGGACAGATCCCGAGGCTTGGTCGCCTGTGCGGACTCCGCTGCTTGCGCCGCACCGGCCTGGGCCGTCGGGACAAGAAGCACCAGGAGCAGAATTCTCAGCGACCACAGCACCCCCACGTTCTACCAGAGTGTGCTCGCCCTGTTAAAACCTAGGGCTTAGGCAGGCCCTGCCCCCCTCCAAAAATGAACGTCCGCACCTCGCGCAAGGAAGCCCTCGATTATCACTCCGAAGGCCGTCCCGGGAAGATCGAAGTCGTTTCGACCAAGCCCACCAACACCCAGTACGACCTGTCGCTGGCCTATTCGCCCGGGGTCGCCGAACCCTGCCGCGAAATCGCCGAAGACAAGAGCAAGGTCTACGACTACACCGCGCGCGGCAATCTCGTCGCGGTGGTCACCGACGGCTCGGCGGTGCTGGGCCTCGGCAACATCGGTCCCGAAGCCGCCAAGCCGGTGATGGAGGGCAAGGGAGTGTTGTTCAAGCGCTTCGCCGATATCGACGTTTTTGACATCGAACTCAGCACCCAGGACGTCGACGAGATCGTCGCCGCGGTCAAGGCGATCGCGCCCACCGTCTCCGGCATCAATCTCGAAGACATCTCCGCGCCGCGCTGCTTCGAGATCGAGCGGCGGCTGCGCGAGGAGCTCGACATTCCGGTCTTCCACGACGACCAGCACGGCACCGCGTTGATTGCCGGTGCGGCGGTGCTCAACGCGGCCGACGTTGCCGGCAAACAACTGGCCGATATGAAAATGGTGGTCAGCGGCGCCGGTGCCGCCGCCATCGCCTGCACCGAATTTATCATCGGCCTGGGATTGAAGCGCGACAACGTGGTCTTGTGCGACTCCAAAGGAGTCTTGCATAGCGGCCGCGTCGACTTGAACGAAACCAAGCTGCCCTACGCCATCGAGACCGGTGCCCGCCACCTCGCCGATGCGATGGTCGGATGCGATCTGTTCCTTGGTCTGTCGGTGGGCAACACCGTCACACCGGAAATGCTGCTGAGCATGGCCGACAATCCGATCGTGCTGGCGATGGCCAATCCCGATCCGGAAATTCCTTACGAGCTGGCCAAGAAAACGCGCACCGACGTGATCATCGGCACGGGGCGTTCCGACTATCCAAACCAGGTCAACAACGTTCTCGGCTTCCCCTACGTCTTCCGCGGCGCGCTCGACGCGCGCGCTTCGACGATCAACGATGAAATGCTCTACGCCGCCGCGCGTGCGCTGGCGGATCTGGCGCGCGAGCCGGTGCCGGACCAGGTGGCCCAGGCCTACGGCATGGAAGAACTGGAATACGGGCCGGAATACATCATTCCCAAGCCGGTCGACCTGCGCGTGATCCGGCGGGTGGCGGTCGCGGTGGCCAAAGCAGCGATGGAAACCGGGGTCGCCAGAATCCAGCTCGACCTCGATCAATACGTGCGCCAGCTCGGCGAACGCGTCGGCGCCGAGCGCGAGCTGATGCGCGAAATCGTTTCACGCGCGCGCCACGCCAAGAAGCGCATCGTCTTTCCTGAGGGCGAGTCCGATCGCGTGGTCATCGCCGCCGGCGCGCTGGTGCAGGAACGCATCGCCACGCCGATCCTGATCGGGCGCAAGGCGGTCATCGAGCGCGTGGCGAAACTTCACGGGGTGCATCTCGGCTACACCGAGATCGTCGAACCCGAGCACTGGCACAAATCCGGATCCTACGCCGAAGACCTGGCGCTGCTGCGCAGCCACCGCGGCGTCGAACTGGCTGAAGCCCAGGAACGCATGCTCGACCCGCGCTGGCTGGGCCCGATGATGGTGCGCAACGGCGACGCCGACGGCATGGTCTGTGGTGTCACCCGCGATGCGCGCAAGACCATGTCCTCGATGCTGAAGGTCATTCCGCTGCGTGACGGGGTACGTCGCGCCAGCAGCATGAACCTGATCTTCACCCGCGACCGCCTGCTCGGTCTTACCGACACCGCGGTCAACGTCAATCCAACCGAAGAAGACCTGGCCGAAATTGCCATCCTGGCGGCAGAAGAATTCCAGCGCCTCGGCATCGATCCCTGTGTGGCGATGGTTTCCTTCTCCTCGTTCGGCGGCACCCGCCATCCGCACAGCGACAAGGTGCGCCGCGCGGTCAAGATCGCCAACGAAGAAGCGCCCCATTTCCTGATCGATGGCGAAATGCGCGTTGACTGCGCGCTCGACCCACTGGTGCAAGAGCGCTACCCGAGCTGCCGCCTGGGCGGGAAACCGGCCAACATCCTGGTCTTCCCCACGCTCGAGGCCGCCAATATCGGCTTTAACATGCTGCACATGCTGACGGATATCTACACCGTCGGCCCGATCTACCTCGGCCTGGCCAAACCGGCGCACATGCTGCAGCCGCATTCGGTCGGTGTTTCCGACCTGGTACGCCTGACCGCGATCGCTGCCACCGAGGCCGGCCGCCTCAGTGAACCATCTCGAGCCGGCGGATGATGCCGCCTTGGTGCGCGATCCATACAAAAACCAGGAACAGCACTCCACCGCCGCTCACCAGGGTCAGCTTGAGCCAGCGCGCCGGCGGCTGCCCTTGATAAAAGGAAAGCCACGCCACCAGGCTGCCGAGGCCGAGCAGCACCATGCCGATGAAGCCGCCGCGCCCCCACAGGGCGTGGGTTTCGGCCTGCGCGCGCACCTCGTTGTCGAACCAATAGAGCTGCTCGATGTGCTCGAAGCTGCCCGGGCCAGAGTAGTAAGAGATCGCCGCAAAGACCGCGCACAGCACGAAGCCGCTCAGCGCCAGCTTCTGCACGCGCTCTTCGCGCCAGCGCAGACCGCAGAGCAACACGATCGTGGCGAAGACACATCCCAGCGCGGGAACGTGCACCACGATCAGATGTACCTGCGCGGCGTTCATTCCTCGCCGGTGCCGACCGCCGAGCGCGGGTCCTCGCCGGCGTCGATGGCGGCGTAATCCAGCTCACTGCCGCGCATGCTGTGCGGAATCATGTAGACCCCGGTCATCACGATCGCCGCCAGCAGCACCACCCCGCGCCCCAGCCCCTCCTTGGGTTTGGGCCGGGTGCCGATCAGCGCACAGGCGACGATCCACGACAGCCACATGATCAACATCTTGTTGTCGGTCAGGTCGGTGCCGTTGGGGAAGCCGGTCCAGTAGTGGCCGAAGGCGTACTTCTGCACGATCGGGCCGAGCATCATGCCGCCGATGGTCATGCCAACCAGGGTGATCCACGCCAGACGGCGCATGCGCCCGGGATCGACCAGCGCCGCCAGCCCGGCTCTCATGCCGATCAGCAGCGAGAAGAACATCATGAACACGTGCGGCCACAGGATGACCCCCGGCACGTAGTCCTTGAACCGAATGATGATGTTCTCCGGCTCCGCAGCGCCGTCGCCATCTTCTGTGGCAGCGGGAATACGGAACGCGCCATCGCCGGCGTCGACTTCAAGGTAGTACTCGAGCTTGCCTGCCGCCGGTTGCTTGGGCAGCGCCGCGACCATCGCACCGGGCTGGTCGCCCCCTTTGTATTCCACCTTTGCATCCCATACGAAGGGCACCGCGGTGAAATCTTCCTTGGTCGGATAGCGACGCCAGAGAAGAGTGGCGGTGACCCCGCTCGGAGGTGAGGGCAACACCACCAGGGCGTCCTTGTCGGTGTAGTCGCTGGTGACCAATCCATACTTCCACTTCTGCATCGTTCCCTCTTCCGCACCAGCCATCTCATAGCTGCCGCGCATGGGGTAGGTCGGCCCGGTCGCGCGCTGGTAGAGAACCGCCACCGCCGTGATCAGGAAGGCGATCACCCACAGGAACACGTTGGCTTTCTTGGAGGCGAGACGGATGTCGGATTCGAGCGGAGTCATGTTCAGGGAGGAGGGAAAAACGGATTCTAGTCGCGCTGCGCCGACCGCCGATCTGCAGCGTATCGATGGTGCCGAGACCAGTCCAGCGCCAGCCATTGTCTTCGCGCGCAACGATTCCGACCTGTCGCAATCGCCTCCAATGAGCAGAAACGCGCCCCCAGCGTGACAGTTCGGTGACAAAACAGACGTCGGCCAGCGGCCCGTGCAGATCGAAACGCGGAATCGATAAAGTGCCAGCGTCACGATCGATCACCAGCAGGCTGACCAGCTCCTCAGGCCCGGTTTGGTGGTCGAAAACCACTTAATCGGCGGCGAAGCTGCGCGGGGATTCGTTTCCTGTCGAAGGGTGCACGCACGATCTGGAGACCATGAGCAGAACCCGTGGAAGCGGGTTGCCATACAATACGGGGATGCCACGCGAGCTCTCGCTCCGATTTCCGCCCGAAACGCGCCCGGACGAAATCCCCCCAGAGGATTTCGTTGCTCTGGTCGCGCAGGAATTGGGCTGCGACGAGGACGCCATCGGCTCGATGCGGCTCGACCGCACCAGTTTCGACGCGCGCCGCGACGCGATGTACTGGCTGGCCCAGCTGACCGTGTGGATGGACGACGAAGAGGTTCCGCCGCCGCCGCCCGACAGTCCGCAGATTCCACCCCCCCCCACGGCCAGCGCCCCGCACGTGGTGGTGGTCGGCAGCGGGCCCGCCGGACTGTTCTGCTGCCTGGAACTGCAGCGCGCCGGCATGCGCACCACGCTGCTCGAACGCGGCAAGCAGGTGCAGGCGCGGCGGCGCGACATCGCCGAACTCAACCGTGGCGGCGACGCCGACCCCGAATCGAACTACTGTTTCGGCGAGGGCGGCGCCGGCACCTACTCCGACGGCAAGCTGTACACGCGGTCGGGCAAGCGCGAGCAGGTGCGCCCGGTGCTCGAAGAGCTCGTCGCCCACGGCGCGCCCGAGACCATCCTGTGGTCGTGGCGCCCGCACATCGGCAGCAACCGCCTGCCCCAGGTGGTCGAAGCGCTGCGCAACACGCTGTCGGCGGCCGGCACGGTGCGTTTCGAGGCGCGCGTGGACGCGCTGCTGGTGAAGGACGGGCACGCCGCCGGCGTGCGCCTCGCCGATGGCGAAGAAATCGCCGCCGACTCGGTAGTGCTCGCCACCGGTCACTCGGCGCTCGACGCCCTGCGCATGGCCGCCGCCGCGGGCGCCCAGCTTGAAGCCAAGGGCTTCGCCATGGGTGTGCGCGTCGAACACCCGCAGGCGTGGCTCGACAGGATTCAGTACCACGGGCTCAAAGAAGAGGCCGACCTGCCGCCGAGTTTCTACGAACTCGCCACTCAGGCCAACGAACGTGGCGTCTACAGCTTCTGCATGTGCCCGGGCGGCTGGATCGTGCCCAGCCAGGCCCAGCCCGGAACCCTGGTGGTCAACGGCATGAGCCTGTCCAAGCGCGACTCGCCCTACGCCAACAGCGGCATCGTCGTCGAAGTGCGGCCCAAGGACTGGTGCGGCAAACGCGGTTGGCGCTGGGGTTGGTCGAAACTGTTGCAGGACGCCGCGGCGCTCAGCGATCTGCCGCTGCTGCACGAGGTCGTCGAAGACCCGCGCGGCGGCGCGCCGCTCGACGTCGCCGCCGGTCGTCTGCCGGTGCATCCAGCCATCGACCCACTCTTCGGCGTGCGCCTGCAGACCGCCCTCGAGGTGCTCGCCGCCCACCACGGAGGTGGCGGCGGCCGCGCTCCGGCGCAGCGCTGCAGCGATTTCGCCATGGGGCGCATCACCGCCGAGGAGACCCTGCCGACGTCCTTCGTGCCTGGGTTGACCATGGCCGATTTCGACCAGATCCTGCCCAAGGGCATCGCCACCCGCCTGCGAGAGGGCATGATCGAATTTGATCGCAGCCTGCACGATTTCGCCGGCCCCAAGGGGCAGATGATCGGGGTAGAAACGCGCACTTCCTCGCCGGTGCGGCTGCTACGCGACACCGATTCGATGCAAGCCGAGGGCCTGCCCGGCCTCTATCCCTGCGGCGAAGGCGCGGGTCACGCCGGCGGCATCATGTCGGCGGCGCTCGACGGTCAGCGCGTGGCGCGTGCCTTGAGCAGCGCACTCAAAGCCGCCGGCAGCGCCGGATAGGCAAACTCAAAACCCTGCTCCTGCAGGCGCCGCGGCACCGCGCGGCAACCCTGCAGGGCGAGGTTGGCGTCGCTGCCGAGCAGCCACGCGCCGATGCGCACCAGCGGCGCCGGTGCCGGCAGGCCGAAACGTGCGCCTAGGGTGTGGCGCAGGACGCGCTGGAACTCGGCGTTGGTGTGCGGCTCCGGTGCGCAGACGTTGTAGACACCTTGCGCCTGCGGATGATCCAGGATCCACTCGACCACGCGCACCAGGTCGTGCACGTGCAGCCAGCTCAGCCACTGGCGCCCGTTTCCGGCGCGGCCGCCGAGCCCGCGCCGTGCAAGTCCGGCCAGGCGCGGCAAGGCGCCGAGTTTGTTGTCGAGCACCACCCCGATGCGCAGCACCGCGACGCGTTGCTCTCCGAGGGCGTTGGCGGCCAGCTCGGCCTCCCAGGCCGAGCACACGCTGGCCGGATAGGGAGCGCCGACCGGGGTGGATTCGTCGACCACGGCGTCGCCGGTGTCGCCGTAGATCCCGACCGCCGACGCCTGCACCCACAACGGCGGCGGCCGATCGCAGGCGGCCACAGCCGCACCCAGAGCACCCACCGAATCCAGGCGTGACCTCAGCACTTGTTGCCGATTGCGCGCCGTGGGTCGGCAATCGATGCTGCGGCCGGCGAGGTTGATCAACGCGTCGGCGCCTTCGAGTTCCTCGCCCCACGAGCCGAAGGTGGCGGCGTCCCAGTACACCTCGCGACCACCTGGCACGATGTCAGATCCGGGTGTTGGCTGAAGAACTGGCTCCACCACCGCTTCGGAATTCGCGTGGCGGCTCAGCACCACGCAATCCCAACCCTCGGGAGTCAGGTAGTGGACCAGGGCCTGGCCGAGGAATCCGCTTCCGCCCGCCAGGACCAGCTTTCGATGATGGGCCATAGGAGTCAAAAGGGGGCGGGCGAGTGGAACTCCAAGCGTTCGTCGCGCGTCGGGTGGGGAAAGGACAGGCGCTCGGCGTGCAGGCCGATGCGCCGGTCGGCCAGCGACTCGGTGGCGCCGTACTTGAGGTCGCCGGCGAGCGGCAAACCGAGGCTGGCGCAGGCGACGCGCAATTGGTGCGCACGTCCGCTCAGCGCCTCCAGCTCCAGCCGGGTCGCCCCCGGCTGGGCTTCGACCACCCGCCAGCGCGTCCGCGCCCACCGTGCATCCGTATGCGGCCGTGCGGAGCCGGAAGCCGGCGGAGCCAGGACGCGCACCCGATTGCGCTCGCGATCCTTGAGCAGCCACTGCTCGACCACACCGTGTTCCCCTACCGTGCTTCCGCCTTGGCGGCTGAATCCAAGGTAGTGCTTTTCCACCTGGCCATCGCGCCACGCCGCGCTCAGGCGGGAGGCCCCTTTGCTGGTGCGGCCGAAGGCCACCAGGCCCGACACCGGCCGGTCGAGGCGGTGGACCACGCCGAGGAAGACTTCGCCCGGTTTGGCGTACTCCACGCGTACCCATTCGCGCGCCCACTCGAGCAGACTCGGGTCGCCGCTGGCGTCGGGCACCACCGGCAGCCCGGCAGGTTTGACCACCACCAGCACGTGGTTGTCACAGTGCACAACCTCGGGCTGGCCGGGTCGCTCGGCAGGGCCGGGTGGGTCGGGCTGGGCCGGTTGGTCGGGCTGGGCGTCCATCTCAAGCCTCGCGCACGTAACGCGCACAGAAGCCGCACGGCAGCAGGCGGGAGCCGTCGCCCTCGGGCAGCGCCAGTTCCCCGCTCTCGATCTTGCCGGGGCCGAAATCCGCCAGCATGTTATCGAAGGCCAGCGGCGAATAACCGATGGCGTAGGTCGACAGCAGCAGGAAGGAGGGGCCATCGGCGAGCAACTTGCGGCACGACTCCAGCAGCGGCGCGATGGCGTCTTCGAACTGCCACTTTTCGCCCTTGGGCCCGCGCCCATAGTGCGGCGGATCGAGCAGGATGCCGTGGTAATCGCGCCGCCGCCGCACCTCGCGCGCGGCAAAGGTGGCGGCGTCGTCGCAGATCCAGCGCACCGCCTGCTCGTCAAGGCCGCTGGCGCGCGCGTTGTCGGCGGCCCAGCGGATCGAGGTGCGCGAGGCGTCGACGTGGGTCACCGCCCAGCCGGCCTGCGCGGCGAGCACGCTGGCGGCTCCGGTGTAGCCGAATAGGTTGAGCAGCCGGGGAGGCTCGCTGCTGCGCTCTGGCGCGGACCCAGGATCGGCTCGTTGAGGCGAGAAAACCGCGCCGGCAAGTGCCATACGGCGCTGTTCCACCCATTCCCAATTGGCCGCCTGTTCTGGAAACAAGCCTATGTGCTTGAAAGGCGTCGGCCTTAGCAGGAAACGGGCCTGACCATAGCCGACTTCCCACTCCTTGGGTGCCTTCCCCTCCCAGCGGCCGCCGCGGTCGGACTCGCGCTTGAATCTCAGGTCGGCTGCGCGCCACTCTGCATCGGGCAGGCGCTTGCGCCACAGCGCCTGGGGGTCGGGCCGCCGCAGCGTAAAGGAGCCGAAGCGTTCGAGCTTTTCGGCGCCGCCCGAGTCGAGCAGCGCGTAATCGGCCCACGCGGGTTGGGAAAACACCGGCACGGAAACAGGATAGTCCCTGTCGGATCGCGCCACGGAAGTTAAGTTATGCAACCATGCCCGTCGTTTTCGTCCCTAAAGAGACAGTTTCCGGAGAGACTCGCGTCGCCGCGACTCCAGAAACCGTCGCCAAAATGATCAAGCTCGGACTCAGCGTCCGGGTTGAGAAGGGGGCCGGAGCCGCCTCCTTCATGATCGACCAGGCCTTCACCGATGCCGGCGCCGAGATCGTCGCCGACCCCGCTGCCGGACTCGACGGCGCCGACCTGGTGCTGAAGGTGGTCACGCCGACCGCGGCGGAAGCCAAGGCCCTGCCCAAGGACTCGATCCTGGTCTCCTTCCTGCAAGGCACCCTCTACCCCGAAGCCAGCCGCGCGCTGCAAGAAGCCGGGGTCAGTGCCTTCGCCATGGAGCTGGTGCCGCGGATCACGCGGGCGCAAAAGATGGACGCCTTGTCCTCGCAGGCCAACATCGCCGGATACAAGGCTGTGTTGCTCGGAGCAGCAACACTTGGCAAGTTCTTCCCGCTGCTGATGACCGCCGCCGGCACGGTCAAACCGGCCAAGGTGGTGATTTTCGGCGTCGGCGTCGCCGGCCTGCAGGCCATCGCCACCGCGCGCCGGCTCGGCGCTCAGGTGTGGGCCACCGACATCCGCCCCGAAGTCAAGGAGCAGGTCGAATCGCTCGGCGGCAAGTTCATCGAGGTCGAGAGCGACGAGACGTCCGACGAACCCAGCGTCTACGCCAAGGAAGCCTCGGACGACTACAAGAAGCGCCAGGCCGAAGCCGTCGCCGAGCACGTTGCCCAGGCCGACGTGGTGGTGACCACCGCGCAGATCCCCGGCCGCCAGGCGCCGATCCTGATTCCGGCGGCGATGGTCGAGAACATGAAGAACGGCGCGGTCATCGTCGACATCGCGGTAGCCCAGGGCGGCAATTGCGAGTTGTCCGAAGCGGGCAAGACGGTAAAGGTGCACGGAGTCTCGATCGTCGGCGAGCCCAACCTGCCTGCCACCGTGCCGCTGCACGCCAGCGAGCTCTACGCGCGCAATGTGCTGCAAGTGGTGCAGCACCTGGTACCCAATCCCAAGGCTGAAGAGGGCGAGACCCTGCCCCCGCTTCAAGTCGTCGTCGACTTCGAAGATGAAATCACCGATGGCTCGATCGCCATCCACCAAGGCGAGATCCGCAACGCGGTCTTGCGCGATTCCCTGCAGACTCCGGTCGCTTCCTGATCCGTGCTCGTACTTTTTCTGTTCGTCTTCGTGCTCGCGATCTTCACGGGCTTCGAATTGATTAGCAAGGTGCCCGCCACCTTGCACACCCCGCTGATGTCCGGCGCCAACGCGATCTCCGGCATCACCATCGTCGGTGCCCTGATCTCGGCGAACGCTGATTTCGGCACCGCGGCCAAGGTGCTCGGCTTCCTCGCCATCGTCTTCGCGATGATCAACGTGGTCGGCGGCTTCATGGTCACCGACCGCATGCTGGCCATGTTCGCGTCCAAGAAAAAGAAAAAGGCCTGACCAAGGTCGCTGAGGAATTGCAATGAGCACTCTCGCAGGAATCGTCTACCTGGTCGCGACCGCCTTTTTCATCATTGGCGTCAAGAACCTGTCCAAGGTGCGCACCGCGCGCAAGGGCAACCAATACGCCGCGATCGGCATGCTGATCGCGATCGTCGTCACCTTGGTCGAATACGCCGGCCTCGACTGGCGCATCGTCATCGCCGGCCTGCTGGTCGGTGGCGGCATCGGCGCGTGGATGGCCAAGCGCGTCGAGATGACCGGAATGCCTGAACTGGTGGCGCTGTTCAACGGCGTCGGCGGTCTGGCCTCGGCGCTGGTCGCCGGCGCCGAGTTCTGGGGCAAGTACCTGCCCAATCCATTCTCCAAGGATTTCGCGCCTGCGGCGATTCCCGACGGCCTCAGCGATCAGCTCGGCAGTTCGATCTGGGCGGTCGCAGTGATCCTGTCGGTGCTGGTGGGTTCGGTCACCTTCCTCGGCAGCCTGGTGGCGATGGGCAAACTATCGGGCAAGATCAGCGGCAACCCGGTGATCCTGCCGGGGCGTCACGTGATCCTCGGGCTGATCGGCGTGGCCACTCTCTACGCCGCCTATATGACCGGCTTCGGCGGGGTCGCCGGCGGCGCCGCGATCGGACTGATCGCACTGGCTGTACTCGCCAGCGTGATCGGCGTGCTCGCGGTGCTCCCGATCGGCGGCGCCGACATGCCGGTGGTGGTGTCCTTGCTCAACTCCTACTCGGGCATCGCCGCGTCGATGGCCGGATTCGTCATCGGCAACCCCTTGCTGATCACCGCCGGCGCGCTGGTCGGCGCGGCGGGCCTGATCCTGACCATGATCATGTGCAAGGCGATGAACCGCTCGCTCGGCAACGTGCTGATCGGCGGATTTGGCGGCGCCAGTGCGGCCGATGACAGCCGCGACTACACCAACGTCAAGTCGAGCTCGCCTGAAGAAGCCGCGATGGTCCTCGAGGCTGCCGAGTCGGTGATCTTCATCCCGGGTTACGGCATGGCGGTGGCGCAGGCCCAGCACGTGGTCAAGGAACTCGGTGAGGAGCTGGAGAAGCGTGGCGCCGAAGTGCGCTACGCCATCCACCCGGTCGCCGGCCGCATGCCCGGCCACATGAACGTGCTGCTGGCCGAATCCGACGTGCCCTACGAACAGCTGTGGGAGCTCGAACGCATCAACGGCGACTTCAAGAATACCGACGTCACCGTCATCGTCGGCGCCAACGACGTGGTCAACCCCGAGGCGATCGACAACCCGGAAAGCCCGATCGCCGGCATGCCGATCCTCAACGCGCACGAATCCGGCACCGTGCTGATGATCAAGCGCAGCCTGTCGCCCGGCTACGCCGGCATCCGCAACCCGCTGTTCGAGCGCGAAAACACCCTGATGTGCTTCGGCGACGGCAAGGAATTCCTCGCCAGCATCCTCGAAGAACTCAAGGACACCTGAGTCGACAAACCATCCAGGCGAAGCAAGTCATTCTGAACGCAAGAGGCCGAGCAGTGTTTTCACTGCCTCGGCCTTGTCCTTGGAACTTCCCTGAAAGTCCCAATTCAGGTTTGATCCATCCACGGCTTCCTGTGCCCAGTTGTGGGCGAAGAAATCCACAGCGCCTTTCCCGCCACGGCGTTGAACTGCCTGATGCAGCCAATAGCCAGCGTAATAGGGGATGTCCTCTCCCCAGGCGCCGATCCACTGGACGACTCGGGCTGCAAGGCGCGGGTCCTGCACTTGCTCCAGCACCTGGAATAATTCCTGGTTCGGATAATCAAATTCCTCGGCCATATGCACAGCCCGAATCAAGCGCTCTTGCTGAGCTGCTGACAGGGACGTCTTATCCAAGGGCCATTCTTTTTTGCGGTATCCGGTCGAAAGGTAGCGAGTGCGGTTGAGATCGACGGCTCCCTCCCATCGCGTGTAGGGGTTCTCGGCCAATGAGACGACCCAGTTAAAAATGGATACTTCACGTACCACGCTGTTCTTGATCCTGGCAAGGGCATTCCACTTGCGTACCGCCTTGACGTAAGCCTTGAGCTCCTCTCCCTCGATCTGCTTGGAACCATAAGACAGCGCGCATGGCTGATACTCGCCGTTTTTGCGTTTCCTCAAGAAGACCAGGTGGGTCCACCCCTCAGTGAAATGCGCGGGTGAAGGACAGATCAGGTTTCCCGAATAGCTGACGCAGATGGATTCGGCCTTGGTATTCCCCTTCAGGATTTCCATGATTTTCAGGTTCACTTCATGGGAGGGACTGAGAGCCGATTGATTTTGCTGTTCTCTGGCCACGGGACGACCCGGTTGGACCACCGCGATCAGGTCGGCGCTTTCGCAGAGCGCTCTCAGAGGCACTGGATTGATCGGATAGGTCCCCAGACCGATTCGATCGGGTGGTTCATGAGAATGGGAACCCAGCAGAGTTACCACGACAAGCAAGAAAGAGATCATGATGTCCAACATAAGGAACGACCAGGACCCGTGTTTCACGAATCCTGGTCAAAGTGCTGGAACGGCCGGCGTGGCCTAGAAGGGCTGGACCTCGATCAGCAGGCCGTTGCTGTTGTAGACGCCGGGGCCGCCGCCGCCCCAGAACTGTAGGTAGAGGGGCAGCAGGGTGGCGGCGGCGGGCAGGGTGCCGCTGTCGCGGGCGCTGCCGGCGGCGTCGAGCGCCATCGGAATCTGCGCCAGGGTGGGCGGCTGGATCAGCAGGTTGGCGCCGAGGTGGGTAGCGGCTGCGGGCTGGGCCGCGACCGCCAGCACGCCGTTGCCGCCGGGGACGCCGCCGCTGACCAGCACGTCGATCTTGCGCCCCTGCATCGGCGCGCCGACCGAGCTGAGGGTGGCGCTGCCGCCGCTCCATGGGGTGCCGAAGCCGTAGCCCTCGGACAAGGGGAACAACTGGCCGCGGATCTCGCCGGTGAGAAAGGCGGCGGTGTGCACGATGACATTGTTGCCCGAATCCTGCAGGGTGGTGTATTCGTCTGCGGTAATCGGCAGCGAGGTGCCGCTCCAGACCGTCGGCCCGCCGACCATGGTGAACAGCACTCCCTGGGCGTTCTGGCCGAAGGCGCCGAAATGCACGTCGGTGTTCAGTCCGCTCAAGCCAGTGGTGGTGAGCTCATAGGTCACGCTGCGGTCCAGATGGACTTCAAAATTTACGATGCCGGTGGCGCTGCTGGTAGTCGGCGGCATCACCTGGGACCCCTCGGCGATGCCGGCAAAGCGCGACGGCGAGGGCAGGATCTGCCCGCGGACCTCCCCCCCCCCATGGGCCGCAGAATGGACGTTGGCGTAGGTTTCGCCCGACTGGATCAGATCGATGTCGGCGGCCAAAAGGACCGGCGTGGTGCCGCTCCAGATCGTCGGGCCGCCGTTCAGGCCGACCAGGATGCCACCGCCGACGCCGGCGGCGCCGTAGTGGATGTGGGCAGCGATCCCGGCAACGCCGATCACCTCCATGTGGTAGGTGACGCTGTTGTCCGGATTGATCACGAAGGTAGCCCATCCGCTGGCCGTGGTCGCGATCGGCGGCACCTCTTGGGCGCCGTCGAGGCTCGCGCGCAACCGGGATTGCGCGAGCGCGGGGGTGGCCAGCAGAGCGAGCCCGAGGGTGGTGGCGAGCGGGATCCGCATGAAGCCAGTCTACGCGAAGAAAAGCGCCTAGAATCCTGCCATGCGCCTGAGCCTGGTCGTGCTCTGGACCCTGTTCTGCAGCCTGACCCTGCCGTTGGCGGTGGTGTGGGGGCTCGGCGACCGCGCCCGGCGCATGCGCGCCAACGCGCACTGCATCCGCTTGTGGGCGCGCGGCCTGCTGCGCGTCCTCGGCGTCCGCCTCAGCATCGAGGGCCAGGTGCCCAGGCCCGGCCAATTCCTGGTCAGCAACCACGTCTCCTGGATCGACGTCATCGTCATCAGCTCGGTCTATCCGATGAACTGGGTGGCCAAAAAAGAGGTCAGCCAGATCCCGGTCATGGGCTGGCTGACCGCCCGCGCCGGCATCCTGTTCATCGACCAGGAGCGCAAACGCGACACCCAGCGCATCAGCGAGTTGCTGCGCGGTTACCTCGCCGCCGGCCTCAGCTTCAGTATTTTTGCCGAGGGCTATTGCGGCGACGGGCGCAGCCTGCTGCCCTTTCGTGGTCCGCTGTTCGCCGCGCCGGCAGAATTGGGCGTCGACTGCGTGCCCACCGCCATCCACTACGACCTGCCCGACGTAGTCTGGAACGATGGCTCCGCCATCAGCCAGCACGCGCGCCGCGTGTTCCGCGCCAAGGCGCGCCGCGGCGGCCCGTTGCGCGCCCGCCTGCGTTTTGCAGCACCGCTCAGCGGCAGCGACCGCAAGCAGCTGAAAGCCGCGGTCGAAGCCGAGGTGCAAAGCCTGTTCCAGCCGATGGGCTGATATCCTGCGCGACATGATGTGCCGCTCCCTTCCGCTGGCTCTAGCCCTATTTACCGGCGCCTGCTCAATGGGCGGCCAGGACCAGATGAGCCGCGGCCCCGCTGACCCCGGTGCGTCGCTGGCCAACCCTGGCCCGGTGATGCTCTCCGCCAGCGGCCTCCCCGCTTCGGTCGAGGTGCGTAACTTCCGCATCATCTCCGAGCGGGTGTCCGGCGGTGGCGCCCCCACCCCCGAGCAAGTCGCGGCGATGCCGCAGCGCGGCTACGTCGGCATCATCAACCTGAAGACCCACGCCGAAGCCGGCAACCAGGCCGAGGAAGCCGCCGCCGCCGCCGCCGGCCTGGCCTACGTGCAGATCCCGGTCTCCGGCGGCAGCCTCGACCTGCTCGACGCGGTCGCGCTGCATCACGCGCTGGCCCAGATGCCCGCCGAGGGGCACATCCTGGTGCACTGCCGCTCGGGCAACCGGGTCGGGGCGCTGTGGGGGCTGAGCCAGGCCTGGGACCAGGGCCTGACCCCCGCCGAAGCGGTGTTGCTCGGCCAGCGCTCCGGCATGCGCAGCGAAATGCTGGCGCACAAGGTCGATGAAGCGCTGACCCCGCCGCCGGTCCGCGGCTGGTAGGAACCGGGCTAGGGCAGCCGCCGTTGCGCGGCTGGTAGCCCTGGACTAGCAGATCAGCCGCCGCTGCGCGCGCCGCCGCCGCCGTTGTTGCGGGCGCCGCCACTGCCGGGACCGGAGCCCCCGAAGGCGCCACCATCGCGTTGCGGGCGATCCCCACCACGCCCACCGAAGAAGCGGCCGAAACCACCTTGGTTCGAGGCCTGGTACTGGGTCATCTGATCGGTGTTGAGGAAATTGCCCAGCTGCTCGTTGGTTTTCGCCTGCAGATCCTCCATGCCCTGGCGCATCGCGCCGCGGTCAAAATCGCCGCCGGCGCGGACCTCGGCCCAATAGTCAGTCATGGCCTGTTCGGCATCTCCGAGGACGCGGCCCATTTCCGAGCGCTGATACTGGTCGAGGTTCAGTTCTTCGGCCAGGCGCGCCACGCGGTCGTCCATGCGGCGCTGGCGTCGGGCCTCTTGCTCGGCTTCTCGCTCGTCTTCCTTGCGTTGTTCCAACCGCGCCATGTAGGCGGTGAAGCGCGCTTCTTCTTCTGCGCTGTAGGGAACTGCAGATTCCAACGCCATCCTGGCCTGGAGCGGAGCTTCCTCGGCCGATTCGACCGGGGCGGCCTCGACCGGGCGCCGTTGCAGGCTCTTTACCTCTCCTTGCAGGAGCTTCAGCGAGGATTGGAATCCCGCCTGATCGCCTTGGATCGCGTTCAGGGAATCCTGGATCTGGGTCAGGTCTGCTTGCGTTTGGGGCGCATCGGCGAGGAGGGGCTGGGAGCCTGGCTCGCTGGGCGAGAACAAGGTGCCACCGACGGCACCACCCAGGAAACCACCAACGACGACGAGGGCAGCGAGAGAGAGTTTTTCCATGACGGCTATCCAACCCGGCCGAAGGGCGCGGGTTCCTACCATTAAAACAGATTCAGACGGTTTCTACCGCGAATCGGCCGCTCAGCTCAAAGAGAGAGACCGGTCAGCAGCGGAATGCCGAAATAGGCGATGATCAGACACAGGATGCTGACCGGCACCCCGGCCTTGACGTAATCAGAGAATTTGTAGCCGCCGGGCCCGTAGACCATCAGATTGGACTGGTGGCCGACCGGGGTGGCGAAGGAAATCGAAGAGCCGAAGGCCACCGCCAGGATGAAGGCGCGCATCAGCGGTTCCGCATCGGCGGGCGACAACTGCTCCAGATCGCTGACGCTGCGCGCCGAGTTGATCGCGATCGGGGTCAGCAACACCGCCACCGCCTGGTTGGAGATGAAGTTGGTCAATACCGCGCACAAGGTGAGCAGGCCGCCGAGCACCACGATGGGCCCGAAACCAAGCAGGCTGTCGACCAGACCTCCGGCCAGCCAGTGCGCCGCTCCGGACTGGTCGAGCGCCTTGCCCAGACCAATGGTGCCGACTATGAACAACAGGATCGGCCAGTCGATCGCGTTGTAGGCCTTGCGCGTGGTCAGGCAGCCGCTCGCCACCATCGATAGCGCACCGAACAGCGCCACCACCGGCAGCAGGTGGCCGACGTGGGCGAGCGAGCACAGGCTGAACAGCAGCATGACCAGGCAGGCGATGCCCAGCGCCACCCGCGCCTTGCCGCGCAGCACCACCCAGTCGTGCGCGCCGGTGAGCAGGAAGAAGTCATTGCGCGCGCGGATGCGTGCCTGCGAGCTCTCGTCACCACACACCAGCAACAGGTCGCCGGCGTGCAGCACCTGCGCCGAGGCGCGTTCGCGGATGTGACGACCGTCACGCAGCACCGCAACGGTGAGGGCTCCGTAGTCGCGCCACAGATGCAGGTCGCCGACCGTGCGCCCGACGATCGCCGAGTGCGGAGCGATGGCGAGTTCAAAGAACTGCATCGACTTGGGGTCGAAACGCGACTGATTGAACAGCTTGAGGCCGAACTCGTCCTGGAGTCCGAACAGCGTGTCGACGTTGCCGCGCAGCATGATCACGTCGCCTTGTTTGATCGTGTGCCCGGAGTATGGGGGCATGATCATGGCGTCGTGGCGGGCGTAGAACAGCAGTTCGGCGCGGGTGTCCTTGAAGACCTCGTCGTAGGGGCGGTCGAGCAGCGGCGACTTCGGGCCGATGGTCAATTCGGTGACGTATTCGCGCTCGCCGGTGCCGGCCATCATCGTCGACAGCGACTGGCGTTCGGGCAGCAGCTTGCGCGCGAAGACCGCAATGAACAGCACCCCCGCCAGCAGGATCGGCAGGCCCACCGGCGACATCTCGAACATGCCGAGCGGGTCTTCGCCGAGCGACACCGCGGTGCCGGAAACCAGCAGGTTGGTCGAGGTGCCGACCAGAGTCACCATGCCGCCGAGGATCGAGGCGAAGGCCATCGGGATCATCAGCCGCGAGGCCGCCACCCCGGTCTTTTGCGCCATGCCGATCAGGATCGGGATGAACACCACCACCACGCCGGTGTTGTTGAGGAAGGCCGACAGCAGCCCGGCGATCAACGACACCAGCAGGATCATGCGGCGCTCGCGGTTGGCGCTGGACTTCATCACCCCACGGGCGAGGAATTCGACCGCGCCGGTGCGGGTCAGGCCTTCGCCGATCACATAGAGCGAGGCGATGGCGAGCACCGCCGGGTTGCCGAAACCGGTCAGGGCGTCGTTTACCCCCAGCAGGCTCTCTTCTGGGTCGAAGCCCGGCTTGACCAGGCGCATGATTTCGCCGAGCGCCACCAGAGCGATCAGCACACCGAGTCCGATCGCGTCAAGGGTCGCTTTTTCCCGTACCAGCAGGTACAGGAGCAACCCCGTGACGACGAGGACCAGAATGCCTTCAAGACCCATACCGGCATCATGTTAGCGGCCGCGGCGGGCGGCCAGAATGCTATTCAACCGTCTCGACCGGGGCGCGCAGGTCGCCGACGCTGTCGATCAGGCGCCAGGCCTGGGATTCGCTTTCCTGGACCAGCGCGACGCCGGCGAGGAAATCGCTGCCGAAACTGAATTCGCCCGAAATCACCGAGCGCCCTTGGGCATCGAGATAGTGCAGCACGTTGTCGCCATCGACCACCGTGGCCATGCCTTCGACGTGGGTGGAACCCATGGTGTACTGCAACGGCACCACCACCTCACCGGCGAGATCGACGTAGCCGACCAGCCCGTCTTTGCGCACCGGCGCCAGGCCGGAAGCGAAGTCCCCCGCCCAGTCATAGGCGGCTGCGATTACGGTCTCGCCGCTGCGGTCGATGTAGCCCCACAGGCCGTCGCTCTGGATGATCGCCCGATCCTGATGGAAATCACCGACCGCCGCATAGCGCGCCGGCAGCATGCTCTTGCCATCGCGGTCGATGTAGCCGAGCAGTCCGGTGCCAGGATCGAGCACCACGCACCAGCCGCCGTGGAAGGCCGCGGTGTTGGTGTAACGCGGGGGAACGACCCATTTCCCGCGCAGGTCGATGAATCCATAGAGGCCGTCCTTGCGCACCGAGGCGAGACCCTCGGAAAAGGGCCGCGCGTCCTGGAAGACGCCTTCGAAGGCGGTGTCGAAGGTCTGTGGATCCCAGAAGGTGACGCCGACCTCTTCGTCTGTCATCGGCTGCGGCAGGAGTTCTTCGGCGGTCGATGGAATCTCCTCGTGGGGCCCGATGCCGTGCAATTCCAGCTTGAGCGGATCGCCGAACTGGGTGCATTGGTAATAACTGGGGGCATCCACCCGCAGGCGCCCGGCCAGCGAAGGCATGTCGCGATTGAGGATGCGTAGCAGACGCACGTCGTCGCGGATGCGGCCGGTGTTGACGATCGACAAGGCGGTGCCGAGATCGGGCTCGCCTTCGAAATAGTATTCAGCCAGCACGTCGGCCTCGACCAGAGTGAAGTCGCGATTGGCCGCGGAGATCCTGTCGTACAAAACCGGAATCTCAACCGCGTAGACGAAATGGGATTCGCTGTCGACACCGCTGTCGACGACTACTTCGGCACCCTTATGCGCCCGCGCGCGCGCCAGGGCTTCGAAGCGGTCACGATAAACACCGGCAACCTCACCGAGTTCGATCTGTTGCGGATCGGCGATGAAGCGGTCGATCTGGCCGACTGAGTTGCCGACCTTCTCGGCCGCCAGCTCCAGTTCCCAGGTCTGCACCGGGTAGCGGCGTGGGTTCCACAGTTGCCGGCCGTCGCGGCCGATCCAGCAGATGTCGTCGCGGATTTTGACCAGGGCGACCTCGCCTTCGAAATCGCCAGCGTAGGAAAAGTCGGCATCGATCACCCAATTCCCCTGGGTATCCAGATAACCGTAGCGGCCGCTGCCTTGTCGGCGCGCCGCGGCGAGGCCGCCGTGAAAAGCGAAGGCCTCGGACAGTTCTGCGGGCTGCGTCAGGCTGCCGTCGGTTTTGAGATAGGCCCAGCGACCCGGTTCCGCCCCGTCTTCCCAGTCGTTCCCGCCATCGCCGACGCTGCCGCCATCGCCATCGCCGTGATCGTCTCGTTCTTTCTCCCGCCCGGGTCGCTCAAGTTGCACCGCCAGCGGGCCGACCTCGCGCGGCATCGCGACCGCCGTGAACCACTCGTCGCGGCGCGGCCGGCCATCGTCTTCGAGGATGCGGTAGTGGTCGTCGCGCCCGACTTCCTGGTGAGCAAATGCGCCTGGAATGCGCACCAGCTTGCCGTCAACGCGGAACACCTCCTTGCCATCGGTACGGATCGCACGCGCATAGGAGGAGTTGGTCGCCGACAACCCGAACTGGACGAAGTCATAGGCCGCCAGGCCTTGATGGAAACTGGAGGGCAGGCCCAGGATCAAGGCCTCGCGGATCACCAGCTCGCCGGCCAGATTCAGGTATCCGCCGGCCTTGCCGTCGAACACCGCGGCCATGCCTTCTGAATAGTCCCCCACCTCCGTCCACTGCGCTTCGCCGCCGACCCAGGCGCCCTCGCGATCCAAGAAACCCCAGCGCACCTGGTCGCTGTCGAGCGCCACCGCGGCGCGCCCCTCGATGAAGTCGTGCGCGCGCGCGAAGGTGCCGACGAAGGCCTGCGCCCCCGTTGGATCGATGTAGTGCCAGCTTCCTTCGACGAGAACTGCGGCCAGATCCATGTGAAAGGGGCGCGCGAGGTGATAGCGAAAAGGAATCACCTCGGTGCCGTCTCGGTCGACGTATCCCCAGCGCCCGCTGACGCACACCGGCAGCAATTCCGCGGCCTGGACCTGCGGTGCCATGGCCAAAAGCAAGGTGGTCAGGAGCATGGCGGTCTCTTTCAGCAGATCAGGGTCAGCGTTTCGGTCTATCAAGAGGTCAGGATGCGCACCGCGGTGACCTTGTATTCGGGCACCCCGATTTCTGGATCCTTGCCGTCGCCGGTGAGCACGTTGGCACTGGCTTCGGCGAAGTGCATGGGCATCCATAGCACTCCGGCGTGCACGCGGTCGGTGACTTCGGCGCGCACTTCGATCTCGCCACGGCGCGAAGCCATGGTCAGACGGTCTCCGTGCTTGAGACCGAGCGCGCGCGCGTCATCGGGCGACACCTCGACAAAGGGATGTCCCTGTTTTTCGTTGTGGCCCTCGCTGCGCCGTGTCTGGGTGGCGGCGTTGTAGTGGTAGAGGGTGCGCCCGGTGGTCAGCAGCAAGGGATATTCAGCGCAGGTCTCTTCCCACGGCGGCACGTGGTCCAGTCCATAAAGCAGCCCCTTGCCGCGGATCGGCGCACCCTGGTGCAGAAAGCGGGTGCCAGGATGGTCGCGGTCGGGACACGGCCACTGGATGCCGAGCTCCTCGATGCGGTCATAGCGTATGCCGTGGAACTTGGGGCTGAGATCGGCGAATTCATCCCACACTTGCGCCGGGCTTTGTTCACCCCAGTCGCTGCCGAGCGCCTTGGCCACCTGCTGCAGGATCCACAAGTCGGTGCGCGCCTGGCCGGGCGGATCGAGCGCCTTGCGCACGCGTTGCACGCGGCGTTCCGAGTTGGTGAAGGTGCCATCCTTTTCGGCGAAGCAGCTCGCCGGCAGGACCACGTCGGCGTACAGACGCCCGGTCTCGTTGAGGAAGATGTCCTGCAGGACAACGAAGTCGAGCTGCTCGAAGCCGCGGTTGACCTTGGCCGCGTTGGGTTCCGACAGCACCGGGTCCTCGCCCATGATAAAAAAGGCCTTGACGCTGCCATCGAGCATGCCGCTCATCATCTGGTCGAGGCGCAAGCCGGGCACCGCAGAAAGCTCGGTCTCCCACGCGGCGCTGAACTTGGCGCGGACCTCGGCGTCGGCGACCTCCTGGTAACCGGGCAGGTAGACCGGATTGTTGCCGACGTCGTTGCAGCCCTGCACGTTGTTCTGACCGCGCAGCGGGTTCACACCCGAAGCCTCGCGACCGATGTGGCCGGTGATCAGCGCCAGGTTGGAGAGCGCGCGCACGTTGTCGACGCCGCACACGTGCTCGGTGATGCCGAGCGTGTAGTAGATGCCCGCCTTTTCGGTCTGCGCGTAGATGCGCGCGGCGCGGCGGATGTCACCGGCGCCGACCCCGCACACCTCCGCGGCGCGCTCAGGCGACCATGCAGCGGTGGAAGCGGCGAATTCGTCGAAGTTCTCGGTCAGCGCCTCGATGTAGGCACGATCCTGCAGCCCCTCGCTCAAGATCACCTGCGACATCGCCAGCAGCAGCGGGATGTCGGTGCCCGGCCGCAGCTGCAGATGGATGTGCGCGCGCTCGGCCAGCCAGGTGCGGCGCGGGTCGGCGACGATCAGTTGCGCGCCCCGGCGCAGCGCGGTCTTCATGCGCAGCGCCAACACCGGGTGCGCTTCGGTGGTGTTGCTACCGATGACGAACATGCACTCGGTGTCCTCGATCTCGGCCATCGAGTTGGTCATCGCTCCGGCGCCCAACGACCTGACCAGGCCGTATACGGTGGGTGCGTGTCAGGTCGCCGCGCAGCTGTGCACGTTGTTGGTACCGGCCGCGGCGCGCGCCAGCTTCTGCAACAGGTAGACGTCTTCGTTGGTGCAACGGCTCGAGGCGAGAAAGGCGAGCGCGTCGGGCCCGTGTTGCTGTTTGACTGCGCCCAGACCGTCGGCAACGCGGGCCAGAGCTTCTTCCCAGCTCGCCGGGTGCAGCTCACCGTCGTCGCCGCGCAGCAGCGGTTCGGTCAGGCGGTCCGGATGATGAATGAAGTCGAAAGCGAAGCGACCCTTGTTGCACAGGTGGCCGTCGTTGGCGCCGACCCCGGTCTCGGCGGTGACCTTGATCACGCGGCCGTCCTTGACGTTGAGATCAAGGCTGCAGCCCACCCCGCAATAGGTGCAGATGGTGCTGGTCTTGGCGCACTCCTGCTCGGTGACCGCGCCGTTGCGGGTGGCCTGTTTTTCGTACAGCGCGCCGGTCGGACAGGTCGACACGCAGCCGCCGCACAACTCACAAGTGGTGTCGAGGAAACTCTTGCCCTGGGTCGGCTGCACCAGCGCGTTGCCGCCCTGGCCGGCGTGTTCGAGCGCGGTGCATTGCATGACTTCGTCGCAGTAACGCACGCAGCGATCGCACAGGATGCAGGCGCCGGGATTGAAACCGATGAAGCGGTTGCGGTCGTCATAGGCGCCGCGACGATCGAACCGCAAGGAGGGCTGCTCGACGCCGTACTCGACCGCGTAGCGTTCCAGTTCGTTGTCCTTGACGGCGACGTCCTGGTAGTGATCGGCGAGCAGCATGTCGACCATGGTGCGGCGCACGCGCTGCAGACGTTCGCCGCCGCAGTTCACCACCATGCCGTCGGCGCAGGTGGTTTTGCACGCCGGCACCGGGCGCCGCGTTCCTTCGAGGTCGACCAGGCACATGCGGCAGCCGCCGAAAGGGTCGAGCCGGTCGTCGTGGCACAGGGTCGGGATTTCGATGCCGGCGGCGCGGGCGGCGTCGAGCAGCGTATCGCCCTCGGCCACCTCGAGGGTACGTCCGTCCAGCGTGATGCGAGCCTCGGTCATCGAAGCCCCAGTCTAAATCATCGAGTCGCGCTCCGATCCAGTTGCGAAGCTGGCCTGGCCAGAGGTCACCGGCCGCCGCTGCAGCACGTGTACCAGCGCGCTGAACAACATCACCGCTACCGCCAGCAACAGCAGGCCGGTCAGGCGCGCAAGTACGTCGTTGCCGCTGAAGATCGCCATGCCGCCCACCACCAGGCTCGCCAGGTGGACGAAGAAGCCAGCGCGGATGCGCCCCTGCGGCAGCAGTTCGCGTATCGATGGCACCGCCTCCAGGCCGATCCGCGCCGAATAACGGTGGAACCAGACCAGGAAAGGAACGATGCGGGTGAGCATGCCATGGAGCACCAGGCCGGCCCAGCCCCACAGCACCAGCCAGGCGAAGAGCACCGGTCCGCGGGCGCCGAACAGACCTGGGGCGCACGCCCACAGGATCCAGCCCACGGCGATGAGCAGCGCGGTCACCATGCCGCCGTACCAGAACAACAGGCTGGCGTCGCTGCGCCGTCGTTGCCGCTGTGCCAGTCGCGTCATCACCGAGAGCGGGTGCATGATCCAAACCGCGAGCACCGCCGGCAAGCACGCCAGGCGCAGGTAAAGCGGTGCCAGCGATCGGACCCCAGCCAGATCCGCCGCCTGACCGAGCAGCAACAGCAACACGCTGGTTCCAAGCAAGCCCAGCAGGGTCGCGCTGAAACGCGCCGGCCAAGCCGCCGCCAGATAAAACATCGGCACCACCTGCCAGGACACCGCGACCAACAGGCCACCGATCCACCCCAGCAGGGCCAGATTGAGGTGGACCTCGAGGCGCACCGCGCGTCCGGCGCCCGGTTGCCCGGTGGCCAGGCCGAATGCCGCCCACAGGCCGAGGGCGACCACCGCCGCCAGGGCCAGCAGCGCCAGGCGCATCCCGTGCACCGTATGGGTCACAGTGGGTGCGCCCAGCAGGGCCCCCCCCACCGGCACCAGGAATAGCAGCATGGCCACGCCGATCAACGCCGCGCCGACGCCGATCATGTCTGGCTGAGCGGCCAGCAGTCCTGGGCAGAACAAAGCGAGGCCGCCGAGCAGCAGCGCGTGAACCAGATGGCCAAGGCGGATGTGTGCCACCGAAGCACCCGCCACCACCGGCACCATCTGGTAGAGCGCCCCGAGCATGACCATGCCCACCACACCCAAGGTTCCCAGATGGGCCAACGCCATGGTCGCCGGCGACCAGCGGCTGAGCAGTAGCTCGGATCCCCCCTCCAGCAACAGCGCTCCGGCGACGCCGATGGCCCACGGCGCGGTCAGGAAGAAGCCCGCCGGTACGGCCAGGGGGGGGGCTTGTTCCAGCGACAGGCCGCCGTTGGACGGAAAGCCGCTCATGGTGTCTGGTTGGCTGTTTCAGGCCCGCACGCATCCATGGGCGGGCGGTGGACCAGGATCAGCGCCTGGCCAGCGCCGCAGTCCAACAAGCGCCACTGCAGACCCCGCTCGGCAAGCCGCGGCAAAAGCAACTGCGGTGTCCGTGGCACCCGGGCGAGCAGATTCTGACCCGCTTCCAGGCCAGCGCACAGGAGCAGGATACGTTCCATCGGACCAGGTGCTTCGAGGTTGCACAAATCAACCAGCGTGCACCCTGGTGCCTGGATTTCGATGCGCCACAGATGCGGCCCGTCGGCCCTGACCAGGGTGCGGAAGCCGCGCCCGTGCAAAACGCCCAGCAATGGATCGGGGCGGAATGGGGCGACCAGCAGCAGAAGCCCCTGCCTGGGCAGGGAGTCCAGACGCTGCAGGATGTGCTGCAGGGGATCGGTGCCTTCGTCCAGCAGCGGACGCACGTCAAGTTCCTGCAGGGCGTTGCCTACGCCTCTTGATCCAGGCACGGTTGAAACACCTGGGTCCGGGGCAGCGGATGCAGAGTCCATCGCCGCCAGGCCAGCGCACCAGAAATCGACCAACTCCATTGCCGCCGTGTGGTCGGCGGCAGCGTCCTGCAACAAGCGGCGTTGCAGCAGGCTGCCCTGCACCAGGGCGACCAGCAGCCTTGCCGAACGCTCCGGATCCAACTCAGGATTCAAAGCTGGGCCCTGTCCTGCAAGAGACCCAGACTCCGGACCGCCCGCGGTCTGCGCGGTACGCACCAGCTCGGCCACCAGATTGCGCTGCATCGAAACCAGCAGGCGCAGGTCGCGGCCGAATCCCTGCTTCTCGCTTGCCACGGCGAGGTCGTGGTAGAGCAGGCGCGGCAGCCCGGGCATTTCTTCCACGGTGCGGAACAGGCCGGCCACCAGGACACGGACTCCGTCCATTCCCCCCGCCTGCAGGGCCTCGGCGATCACCGGCTGCAAGGTCTCGCGCACCCGCGCCACCACCGCGGCCAGGATCGCGTCGCGGGATGGGTAATGGCGAAACAGCGCCGGCTGCGAAATGCCGACCTGGCGCGCCAGGGCGCGGGTGGTCAAACGCGCGACCGGGGCGACGGCGAGCATTTCGAGCGCACAATCGACGATCTGAGCGCGGCGCTGGGAGGTGGGCAGACGCAAGGCTGGACTCCGTAGTGATCGTATGATATCATAAGATATCGATCGATAGCAACCGCCTGTCATGAACACCACTCCGACCCATAGCACCCTCTCTGCCTTCTTCATCGAGGACCACCGCAACTGCGACTCCGGCTGGGCTGAGGTCGAAAAGGTCCTCGACCAGGGCGACCTCGAGGCCGGCGCCGCCGCCTTCACCACCTTCGAACTCGGGCTGCTGCGCCACTTCCGCATGGAAGAAGAGGTGATCTTCCCCGCCTTCGAGGCTGCCAGCGGCAACATGGGCTGCGGTCCGACCACGGTCATGCGCCAGGAGCACCAGCAGCTGATGGGTCTGCTGCAGCAGATCCGTGCCACCCTCCACGCCGGCAAGGCGCAGGCTGCGCTCGACCTCGGCGACACCCTGCTGATGGTGCTGCAGCAGCACAACGTCAAGGAAGAGGGCATCCTCTACCCCGCCTGTGATCACCTGCTGGCCGAACAGTGGCCACAATTGAAGCAGGGCTTAAAAGAGTTCTAAGCGGTCGGATTCCCCGGCCGCCCCACAATCGAAGCATGTTTGACGACGCCGTCCTGACCCTCGAAAGTTCCCTCGATCCTGCCGCTGCCGCCGACGCCATCCTCGCCGCCGCTGCCGCCGAGCAATACGGCGTGCTGGGTGACATCGACATCCACGCCACCTTGAACCAGAAGGGCTTTCCCTTCCCCCATCCGGTGCGGGTGATCGAAGTGTGTTCTCCAGCCCACGCCGCCCAGGTGCTCGAAGCCGAACTCGAGATCTCGACCGCGCTGCCGTGCCGCATCTCGGTCTTCGTGCGCGACGGCGTGACCTGCGTATCGACGATCAAGCCCAGCCTGCTGCTGATGATGTTCGCCCAGCCGCAACTGGCCCCGGTCGCTGCCGAGGTCGAGCAGGCGATCGTCCGCATCATGCAGGCCGCCACCGGTTCGCAAGCCCACGCCGAGGCTTAGCAGGACCGCCGGCACACCGGCCTTTCAACCCTGGCTCTCCCAGACCGAGGTGGCGAAGGACATGCTCATCGCCGAGTGACCGCTGGGGAATCCAGTAAAGCTGCCTGAGTCCGGCCGTGGATCGTCGATCACGAACTTGAGGGCCAGCGTGCTCAGTCCGGTCACCGACAGCGCACGCATGGCGCGCTTGGAATCCTCGTACAACTCCGGTGCAGCGGCCAGCCGCGCGCCGAGGTAGGCCCCGCCAGCGAGAAGGAAGAGCCCGGTGCCGTCACCGAGCCAAGCCCAGATCACCGGGTCTCCATACACGTGGCCGAAGTCATGCGCCAAGGTCCCTGGCGCCGTAGCCAGATCCCGGGTCCATGGCTGGATCGACGATTGGTTGCTTTGGCAGGCACTCAACACGATTACAGCCAGAACCAAGCCACGGGAAGCCATGGAATGGACACAAGCCACGTCAAGAAGAACCAAAGGCTTCCAACATGCGCACCGTGGCCGGCGCGGTGAAGCCGAGGCCGCAGATGGAGCCCTCTTCCATCGCCTCGAGCCAGTCCCGGCGCGAGGTCTGGTCCTCCCAGCTGCGCAGGCCCTCGAGCCAGTCGGCGAAGGCCAGACAGCCCTGACGGCACGGGGTGCACTGCGAACAGGACTCCTGGGCAAAAAAGCGCATGATCCAGCCGGCGACCTCGCGCGGTGTGGTCGGCTGCGCGTACACCACCAGCCCGCCGGTCCCCATCGCGGTGCCGGCCTCGGCCAGTCCTTCGGGAGAGAGAGGTGTGTCCAGAGCCTGCGGCGGCAGGATGCCGGTGGCGGCACCTCCCGGAATCCAGCAGCTGACTTCGGCGCCCTCGACCAGCCCCCCCCCATGGTCCTGGATCAGGTCACGCGCGCGGATGCCCACCTCGGCCTCGTAAACCCCGGGCTTGCACACCGCTCCGGAGAGTGAGAACAAGCGCCGGCTGCCGGCGGCGGCCTCGGCGGCTTGATGCCCGGACCCCGCCTCGCGGCCCTGGTCCGCGGCCCCGATCAGGCGCGCCGCCCACCAATAGGTCTCGACGTTGTTGATCAGGGTCGGCCGCCCCCACAATCCGGACTGGGTCGGAAAGGGCGGCTTATGGCGCGGCTGCGGCCGCCGCCCTTCCATGCTCTCGAGCAGCGCGGTTTCTTCGCCGCAGATATAGGCCGCGCCGCTGACGCAGATCTCGAGCAGGAAGGGCTCCCCGGTCTGCGTTGCCGGGGCGATGGCTGGGACCTCGGCTTGGGGCAGCGCGCGGCCCTCGGGCGCGGCGGTGCCCTCGGGCGCGAAGGCGTAGGCGCCGTGCCCGACGTGCCACGCCAGGCTGCTCAAGGTGAGGTCGTCGCAACCGCCGTGGTGGGCGTCGATCTTGCGTCCCGGGAAGCCGGCGCCGTAACACACCCGCCCGGAACCCGGCGACAACAGCCCTTCCTCGACCATGCTTTCCATCAGGCCGACCAGGTGCGCGCGCTGGTCGCTGTACTCGGCGCGCAAGTAGACGAAACCGCGCTCGGCGCCGCAAAAACGGCCGGCGTGGATCATGCCGATCAGCACTTGGCGCGCCTCGCTGCCGCGCAACAGCCAGGCATCTTTGAAGGTGCCGGGCTCGGCTTCATCGGCGTTGCACAGAATCACCTTGCCGGCCGCGCGGCCGTCTTCCTGGCGCACCGCCTGCCACTTGAAATCGGTCGGAAAGCCCGCCCCGCCGCAGCCGCGCAGCCCTTCCAGGGCGCGAGGAATCAATTCAACCAGCCTGGACTGCTCGATCACCGCGGCATTCTATCCGAGGTCGCTCTTGCCCAGATCGGCCTTGGCAAGTGCGCCATTGCCACGGTCAACCACCAGGGCGGGCGGCGCATCGGGGCGGTGCAAAACGTCGAATTGGTGCTTGGGCGGCCGATAGCCCTCGACGACTTCGGCCAGCAGGCGGTAGACCGAAGCGAGGTCATCTTGTTCCACCGCCCTGCTCAAGCGGGTAAGCGTGGCACCCACCACTCCGGCGGACGGCCCGTTCTCGACCGCCTTGAAAATCTTCGGGTGGTCGGTGGCCTTGCTGCACGAGGGATCGACGAGGAGTTCCTCGACCAGTTTCTCGCCCGGGCGCAGGCCGGTGAACTTGATCTGGATTTCCTGGCCTGGATCGAGCGTGGCCAGATCGATCATGCGCTTGGCCAGGTCATAGACCTTGATGCCTGCGCCCATGTCCAGCAGGAAGACTTCGCCGCCGCCATTGCCGAGCGCACTGGCCTGGATCACCAGCTGCGCCGCCTCGGGAATGGTCATGAAATAGCGGGTGACCTCGCGATGGGTCACGGTGACCGGGCCGCCGCGCGAGATCTGTTTGCGGAACAACGGCACCACCGAACCGGCGCTGTCGAGCACGTTGCCGAAGCGCACCATCACGAAGCGGGTGTGCGACTGGCCGCTGGAGCTCGACAACGCCTCGGACCGTTCGCTGAGCATCAGGCAGGCGAGTTCGGCCAGGCGCTTGGAGGCACCCATCACGTTGCTCGGCCGCACTGCCTTGTCGGTCGAGATCAGGACAAAGGTGCGAACGCCGGCCTCGAGGGCCTCTTCGGCGGCGATGAAGGTGCCGAAAACGTTGTTGTTGACCCCCGCCAGCGGGTTCTGTTCGACCAGCGGCACGTGCTTGTAGGCCGCCGCGTGGTAGACCGAAGCCACCTGGAAACGCCGATAGGTCTGGCCCAGCCGTACACGGTCGAGTACCGAGCCCAGGACCGCCGAAATCTGGACTTCGGGGAAGCTCTCGGCGATCTCCATTTCGATCTGGTAGAGCGCGAACTCGTTGCGCTCGAAGAGCACCAGATGTTTCGGCCCGAGCGCGGCGACCTGGCGGCAGATCTCGGAACCGATCGAACCGCCTGCTCCGGTCACCATGACCGACTTGCCCGGCACCACCTTGCGAAACAGTTGCGAATCCGGCATCACCGTGCCGCGGCCAAGCAGGGTCGATGGTTTGAAATCGGACAACTGGTTGAGGTCCATCTTGCCGCGCAACATGTCGAGCACGCCAGGGACCTGCTTGACCCTCAGGCCACTGCCTTCCAGATGCTTGGCCAGCCGACGACGGTCATTGACCGTCAGGGAGGGAACCGCCAGCAGCGCCATGGTGACTCCATAGCGTTTCACCAGCCGTTCGATCGCCTGGCGTGGATGAACCTGAAGACCGCCGATGGTCAATCCCCACTTGGTCGGTTCATCATCGAGGAAGGCAACCGGCCAGAATTCGTGCCCGGAGCCAAGAGACTTGGCGAGCTGGATCCCGGCGCCACCGGCGCCATAGATCAGCACCGGGGTGGCTCCGCTGCGACGCCGGGTGCGCGCATTCAGGTAGTGGGCGATCGCTTCGCGACAGGTGATCACGAAGAAGGCCGAGATCGCGGCCTCGATCAGGATGATCGAGCGCGGCAGGAATTCCGGCGCGAAGAAAAAGGCGATGGCGCCGGTACCGAACACCGCCAGCACAGTTCCGCGCAGGCAAATGCGGGTGATCTCGGCAACCGACTGTCGGAGGACCGCCCGGTACAAACCCATGCGGATAAAGACCGGGGTGCGCACCAGGACAATACTGCCAAGAACCCACCAATAGCTTCCCTGCATATCAGGAGACCAGCTCCCGAGGCGCAGTACAAAAGCCAGGCGCAGGGCAATGGCGGTAATAAGAAGATCGTGGCCGAGAACGACCAGCTGCTTCTGCCGCCGAGAAAGGGGAGTGAACATCAGGGGCACGAAATGGGTGGAAGCCGTTTCGCGGCCGGATTGTACCAGCGCTGCCGCCATGCCTGGAGCATCAGGACGTTCCACAATGCGTGTTCGTGGGAGCGCCGCCCGCTTAGATGCTCGGCCCACAGCCTGGTCACCGCAGCGGCGTGCAGCAGGCCGTCGGTTTCGAGCGCCGCCGGCCGCAGGAGCTCTTCCGCCCAATCCCGGAGCGGCCCGCGCAGCCAGGACCCGATCGGAACGCCGAAGCCCTGCTTGGGGCGCTCGATCAGTGCCGGCGGCACGTGGCGGTAGAGCACCTCGCGCAGCACCCGTTTGCTGGCCGTCGCGTTGCGCTTGTAGCTCAGCGGCAGGCTCCAGGCGAAAGCCACAACGCGGTGGTCGAGCAGGGGGTTGCGCCCTTCCAGGCTGACCGCCATCGCCGCGCGGTCCACCTTGACCAGGATGTCGTCGGGCAGATAGCCAACCAGGTCCATGGCCATGGCGCGCTCGGCGATGCCCAGATCATCCTCTGCCAGGCCCGCCTGCCAGCCCCAGCCGTGGGGGGGGGCCTGAGCGCCGGGGACCACCCGCAGAGGGTCGTTCCAATCCGAAACCAGCCGCTGGTACATCGCCGCGGGATCGGTGCAGGGAAGCACCGCAGCGAGCTTGTGCAGCTTGTCCCCGGCGTGCACCATCCCCCCCCGCGAGGAACGCAATGGGCGGGTGGCGGCGTAGAGCCGATCCCAGGCGCGCGGCGACAGTCCGCGCAACAGGGCCGCGCCGAGACCTCGCAGACTTCGTGGGGCACGGCCGAAGCGCTTCCAGATCGCCGGCAGCCAGCCATGACGGTTGTAGCCGGCGAAGAGTTCATCGCCGCCATCGCCGGAGAGGCTGACGGTGACGTCTTGCCGCGCCAGTTCGCTGACCAGGAAGGTCGGGATCTGGGAGGAATCGGCGAAGGGTTCGTCATAGATCTCGGCCAGGCGCGGGATGACCGCTTGCGCTTCCGTGGCGGTCACGGTGAGCTCGCGGTGGTCGGTGCCGAGGTGCTGCGCCACCGCGCGCGCGTGCTCGGCTTCGCTGTAGTCCGCCTGCTCGAAGCCGATGGTGAAGGTGCGCACCGGTTGCGTCGACTGCGCCTGCATCAGCGCCACCACCAGGGAAGAATCCACGCCGCCCGACAGGAAGGCGCCCACCGGAACGTCGGCCAGCATGCGCAGGCCGACCGCCGAGCGCAGCAGTTCTTCGAGGTGGTCGGCGGCCTCCTCGAAGGGCCTTGAATAAGGGTTCTGCTGCGCTTCACGGATCATCGCAGCGGCGGACCAGTAGGGTTGCGCCGCGGCGATCAGATCGGCGGCCACCGCCCCAGCGCGCAGGTCGTCGTGGGTCAGGCGCAGCAAGGTGCCGGGCATCAGCTTGCCCACGCTGCGCAAGATCGAACGCGGCGCGGGCACGCATTTGTGGCGCAGGAACAGGGCCACCGCGTCGGCATCGAGGGCGTCATCCAAATGCGGACAAGCGCGCAGGGCGGCGAGCTCCGAACCCCACGCCAGCGCTCCGTCCCGCGTGCGCCCGAGGTAGAGCGGCTTCTTGCCGACCCGGTCGCGGCTCAACCACAATTCCTGCTCGTGCCGGTCCCACAAGGCGAAGGCCCACATGCCATTGCAACGCTGCAGGGTGGCTTGCAGGCCCCACTCAACGACGCCGGCGAGCAGCACCTCGGTGTCGGCGTGCCCGCGCCAACGATGGCCGAGCGCTTCGAGCTCCTGGCGCAGTTCGAGGTAGTTGTAGATTTCGCCGTTGAAGGCGAGCTGATAACGGCCGTCGGCAGAGGCCATCGGCTGCGCACCCTGTGCAGATAGATCCAGGATCGACAGGCGGCGGTGCCCCAGTGCCAGGCCGGCGCCGGGCTCGAGCCAGACGCCCTCTTCGTCGGGGCCGCGATGGCGCAACGTCGCCGTCATCGCTTGCACGCGTTGGCGCAGGTGCTCTTCCGGGAGCGGCTGCCGCGCCCACAATCCGCTCAGGCCACACACCTCAGCGCGCCTCCTGAATGACTTCGCGGTGGACCCGCGCGTAACTGGCAGCCACAGCCTGGATGTCGAATTCCTGCTGCACGCGCAGGCGCGCGGCGGCACCACGGCGGCGCCGCGCGGCGGGCCCTTCCTGCCACATGGCGAGCATCGCCGTGGCCAGCGCGCGGGCATCCCCCACCGGCACCACCATGCCGGTGTCGCCGACCATCAGTGCGCAGTCTCCGCTGTCGGTGGTCACGCACGGCACCTCACTGGCCATGGCTTCGCCGAGCACGTTGGGGAGCGCTTCGCCGAGCGAAGAAAGCACCAGGACGTCAAGAGCAGCGTAGACCCGGGCGACATCGGCGCGGCGCCCAAGGGCGAGCAAGGGCACCTGGCCGGCGATGGCGTCGACCATGGCACGGAAACCGGCGTGGCTGGGCTCCAGGCCTTGACCCACCAAGACGAAACGCGCCTGCGGCAGCTGGGCGTGTACCTGCGCGGCCGCGGCAAGGAAATTGGGGATGTCCTTGGCCGGGTCGTAGCGTGCGACCAAGCCATATAGCGGGGTGTCCTCATCCACCCCGATCTCGGCGCGCAATGCACGTCGTGCATCGGGATCAGGGCTGAATTGAGCCAGGTCAAAGCCGTTCGGCTGCAGCTGGATGCGCGCGGCGTCGTAACCGAAAGCCACGTGCACCTCGCGCGCGGCCGCCGAACAGCACAGGATGCGGGCCGGAATGCGGGCGGAAAAACGGGCACACAGGCGCGCCACCCAGCGCGTGCGGCGGCGGGTGGCGGCGGCGTCGAGGTTGCCGTTGTGGATGTTCCAGACCACCGGTCTGCCGCCGGCAAACAATCCGGCCAGCAGGTCAGCGTGATACATCCAGGTCTGGATCACTTCGGCGTCGCTGCGGCGCAGAAGCCGTCTCAATCTCATCAGGCTGAGCGGACCGGGAAGGCCGCGCTTCATGTCCACGGTGTGGACCGGGATGCCGGCTTCGATCAAGCGCTCGCCGATCGGGCCGATCGCCGCCAGGGAGATCACTTGATTGCGGCTGAAACGATTCTCGCTCGCCTGCACGACGCTCTGCAAAACCCGTTCGGCACCGCCGACGTCGGTGCCGGTGATCACGTGCACCACCCGGTAGAGATCGGAATCCGATGCGCTTGCAGCGCTGCCAACGGCCTGGGTCTGGGCGGTCACGAGGCCTGCTGTTGATAGGCTCTTTCGTGCGCGCGCACCAGAAGAATCAGCGTCGCATAGAGCGCGGCGGTAGCGCCGAGGATGACCCACTGCAGTGCCGCGCCGGCGGCGGGAAAGGCCAGCGCGGCCCCCCCCATCGACACCATCAGGACGTATTCCGCCAGCGTGGTCTTGCGGTGGCCCCAGCCGGCCGCGGCCAGCCTTTGATAACAGTGGGAGCGGTGTGCGCGCCAGAAGGGTTCACGCCGCGCCATGCGCCGCACCAGGGTGAAGGAGGCGTCGACAAAAAAGGGCGAGAAGACCAGCAGCGGCACCCACAACACGAATACCCCTTGCTGCACCCCCCACAAAGCGGACACCGCGACGCAATAACCGAGCGGAATGCTGCCGACGTCGCCCATGAAGACCCGCGCTGGCGGAAAGTTGAAGCGCAAGAAGCCGAGGCAGGCAAAAGACAGCACCAGGTTGAAGGCCGTGAAGGCCGGGTGTCCGGCCAGGGCGCCGTGCAGCGCCAGAAAACCGAAGCCGATCGATCCCATGCCGCCGGCGAAGCCGTCCATGCCGTCCATGAAATTGAATAGGTTGGCGATCCACACCACCAGCGCCAGCGTCAACAGGGTGGTGAAGGCGCCGAAGGCCAACACCTGTCCCCCCGGCAGAGGCAGATGATCCAAACGCAGGTCGCCGGCGAGCAAACACACAGCGGCCAGCAGATGGACCACAAAGCGGCCAAGACTGGGCAGGTCGAGGCGATCGTCAAGAGCCGAGACCGAGACCAGCAACAGCAGGCCGAGGGTCACGAACAAGCCGGGGATCAGGCCGGCCCCCTCAAGCAGGAACCAGACCGCCGCACCGGCACTGAGACCGACCAGCACGCCGAGGCCGCCGCCGCCCGGGGTAGCTTGCTGATGCAAGCTGCGCGCATTGGGTACCTCGACCGTGGCGAAAGGGTTGCCAGGCCTGGCCAGGCGGCCCGATACAAAAAGGGAGACGGCGAGGGCGACCAGCGCCGAGCACAGGGCGGACATGGCCAAGGGTTCTTTGATGTCCTAGCGGGGGCAGCTTGAGGACGGCAGCGCTCAATTCCGGGAAGCGGGCGGCAGCGCAGCGGCGGTGGCGGCCAATTCCTGGTCCGGAGTGCAGACCGGTTGCCAGTTTAGCTCTGTTCTGAGGCGCGAGCAATCAACCACGAGTGAACCGAGCAGGCGCCGCACCACTCCCGAATGCAGCGGCAGGTCGCGCCGCAGCACCCAGCCGGCGGCGTCACCAAGCCAGCCGCCCATGCGGAACAAAACCGTGGGCACCGGCACTAGTCGTGCGCGCGTGTCGAGGGCGCGGGCCATCGCGCGGATCAGCTCCGGGGTGGAGAAGTCGGCGTCGTCGCTGACCAGGTAGGTGCGGCCGGCGGCGGCCGGATGTTGCGCGCAGGCGATCAGCGCCGAGCACAAATTGGAGACCGCGACCATCGAGCGGCGGTTGCGCACCGAGCCCAGCGGCAGCCGGCGACCAGCGCGTACCGCCAGGAACAAGCGCTCCATGTTGGCCTTGACCCCCGGTCCGTAGACCAGCGGCAGGCGCAGGACCACGCTCTCCAGGGCGGAACCCGCGGCGATCTCGTGCACGGCGGTTTCGGCCTCGAGTTTGGAGCGCCCGTAGGGGTCGGGCGGACGGCACGCGGATTCTTCGGTCCAGGGAGAGTCGGCGCGGGTCTCTTCGCCCATCGCCTTGACCGAGGAGGCCAGCACCAAGCGGCGCACCCCGGCGGCGGCGGCGCAGCGCGCCAGGTGCGCAGCGGCGTGGCAATTGACCCGCAGGTATTCGGCGGCCGGGTCAGGATGCGGGTCGCTCAATTGATGCACCCGCGCAGCCAGGTGGAAGACGCTGTCCACCCCGCTCAATGCCAAGCTCCAATCGGTATCGGTGCCGAGGTCCCCGACCACCGCCCGCTCGACTCCGGCGTCGAGTTCGGCCGCGCCGCGCACGCTGCCACGCACCCTCCAGCCCTGGTCGCGCAGGGCCACACTCAAGCGCCGGCCGACGAAGCCGTTGGCTCCGGTGACCAGGGCGAGGGGCGGTGCGTCCAAGGCGGAAATTGTATCGGTCCGCCCCAGCGCCTTTATCATTCTGCCCCGTGCCCGCTAGACCCCTCCTCTATGTCACCACGGTTCCGCAGTGCCTGCGGACGTTCTGGGGACAGGCGGCATTCATGCAGGAGAACGGCTTCGCCGTGCACGCCGCTTCGTCACCGGGCTATCTGCTGGACGATTTCGCTGGCCGCTACGACGTGCCGGTGTTCGGCGTGCCGATGGCGCGCAAGATCACCCCGCTGCGCGACCTGGTGTCGATCTGGCGGCTATGGCGCATCATGCGCCGGATCAAGCCGCAGGTGGTGCACGCCAGCACCCCCAAAGGCGGCCTGCTCGGCGCCATTGCCGCGCGCCTGGCGCGGGTGCCGGTGGTCATCTACCACATCCGCGGGCTGCCCTTTCAGCCGCGCAGCGGCTGGCGGCGACGCATTCTGAAGCTGTCCGAATGGATGGCATGCAAGGCCGCGCACGACGTCTTCTGTGTCAGCCATTCGATCCGCCTGGTCGCGATCGAGGAGAAGCTGGCCCCGGCCGACAAGATCCAGGTGTTCCTCGGCGGCTCCAGCAACGGGGTCGATTCCAGCGGACGCTACTGTCCCGAGAACTACCCCGCCGACGCGCGCCAGCGCACCCGCGAGGAGCTGGGCATTCCGCTCGATGCGACGGTGATCGGATTCATCGGCCGCGTGGTCTGCGACAAGGGCATCCGCGAACTCGAGCAGGCGTGGCAGTCGCTGCGCGAGGAGTTCGCCGACGCGCACCTATTCCTCGGCGGACCGGTGGAAGACAAGGACGCGGTGCCCGCAGAGGTCATGAAGCGCCTGCGCGCCGACCCCAAGGTGCATTGGAGCGACGGCTACGTGGTCGACGTCTCCCATTTCTACACCGCCTTCGACCTGGTGGTTCTGCCCACCTACCGCGAGGGCCTGCCCAACGCGGTGATCGAGGGCGGGGCGATGCGTCTGCCGGTGGTCGCCACCGACATCCCAGGCTGCACCGACGCGCTTGAAGATGGCGTCGCCGGCACGCTGGTTCCGGCCGGGGAAGCCGAGCCCTTGCGCGCCGCCCTGGCCGCCTATCTCGCCGACCCAGAAATGCGGCGGCGCCACGGCCTCGCCGGGCGTGCGCGGGTGGAACGGGACTTCCAACAGGAACGCCTGTGGCGCAAGGTCTTGGAGCGCTACCTACTCCTGATGAAGCGTTCTGGACGCGTGCCCGATCTCGATTGATCGGTTGCGTCAGACGGACAGGCTCGGCTCGAGCGGACTGCTGTGCCAGCGACGGTACCAGCCCTGGAACATCAGGATGTCCCAGATCAGGTAGTGGCCCTGGCGCTGCCCGGATAGGTGCTCCTTCCAGGCGCGCTGGATCAGCGGGGTGCGCAACACCCCTTCTTGCTCCATGCGCCGTTCATCAAGCAGGTCTTCGGCCCAGTCGCGCAACGGGCCGCGCAGCCAGTCGCCGAGCGGGATGCCGAAACCCTGCTTCGGCCGTTCGAACATCTCGCGCGGTACGTAGTTGCCGAGAATCCGTCGTAGCGCACCCTTGCCCGGGGCCGGACCGATGCGATAGTCGTCGGGCAGACGCCAGGCCAGCTCGTACACACGGTGATCGAGCAGCGGAACGCGCGCTTCCAGCGACACCGCCATCGAGGCGCGGTCGACCTTGGTCAGGATGTCGCCGGGTAGATAGGTCTGGGTGTCCAGCAGCATCATGCGCTGGAAGAAGCCGGGCAGATCACTCTGCAGAGTCGCGTCGGCGAACAGGTCTTCGGCCTCGGAGCCGCCGTGCACCAGATCGGCGGGCGTCTTCCAGTGCGAGACCAGATGGCGATAGATGCTCTGTTCGTCGCGCTGCGACAGCACCGCAGCCAGCGCGTGCAGGCGTTCGCCGCTGCGATTACGCCCGCGCAGCGGCCGGGCCAGCGCCGACCAGGCGCCGGCGGGCAGCGCGCGGATGCCGCCCGCCATCAGCTTGCGCAGCGGGCGTGGCAACTTGCCGGTCAGCCGCTCGATGCGCGAGCCGAGGAAGAAACGGTCGTACCCGCCGAAGAGTTCGTCGCCACCGTCGCCCGACAGGCTGACGGTGACGTCGCGGCGCGCGATCTTGGAGACCAGGTAGGTCGGGATCTGGCTGGAATCGGAAAAGGGCTCGTCCCAGTACACCGGCAGATCGGGAATGATCTGCTGCGCCTCGGCGTGGGTGAGCTCCATTTCGGTGTGGTGCGTGCCGAGATGGTCGGCCACGCGCCGAGCATGGACCGCTTCGTTGACTTCGTTCTCGCGGAAGCCGATGGTGAAAGTGCGCACCGGCTCGGAGCTTTGCGCCTGCATCAAGGCGACCACGGTGGACGAGTCGATGCCTCCGGATAGAAACGCCCCCAAGGGCACGTCGGCGAGCATGCGGCAGCGCACCGCGTCGCGCAGAACCTGGTCGAGGCGCTGGTCGAGTTCGGCGGATTCGGCGGTCAACGGCTGCTCACGAGCGGCCAGGGCGACCGCCCGTGCGCTCCACCAGCGCTCGATCCGCGGCGCGCCGCGCTGCCCGAACACCGCCACACAGCCCGGCTCGAGTTTGTGCAAGCCGCGGTAAACCGAACGCGCGCCACCGATGTAGTTGTGACGCAGCAGAGTGGTGACCGCAGCGGGGTCGATCTCGGCGCGGAAGTCGGGGTGCCGGCGCAGAGGTCCGATCTCGGAAGCGAACATCACCGTGGACCCAAACACCCCCCAGTACAGCGGCTTGATGCCCAGGCGGTCGCGCACCAGGGTCAGACGATTCTGATGACGGTCCCACAGAGCAAAGGCGAACATGCCCACCGAGCGTTCGAGGGTGGCGGCCAAGCCGTGCCTGGCGATGTATTCGAGCACCACTTCGGTGTCGGAATGCCCGCGGAAGACGCAGCCGTCGGCTTCCAGTTCCTGGCGCAGCTCGGGGAAGCTGTAGACCTCGCCGTTGAAGGCGAGCACGTAACGGCCGCAGTGGGACACCATCGGCTGGCTGCCCTCGGCCGACAGGTCGATGATCGAAAGCCGCCGGTGACCGAGCGCCAGGCCGTGCTCGGGGTCGCTCCAGACCCCGTCGGCGTCGGGACCGCGTTGGCGGATGGCGTCGGCCATGCCGCGCGCCAGCTCATTGAGCTGTTGCTGATCCCGACCGGGAACTTCCCAAAAACCGTTGAAGCCGCACATCGATGGATTAATCAGGCACCCCTCGGCGGCGCTGCCACCTCGCGCAGGATCTGCTCGGTCCGTTCTACCATCCGTGCCACCGAATAGTCCTGCACAATGCGCTGACGCGCGCGCGCGCCGAGCTGTTGCATGTGTTCGGGGCCGGCTTCGATCAACGCCCGCAGCGCCGCGGCCATCGCCACGGGATCGCGCGGCGGCACCACCGACCCGGTGTCGGCGACCAGGTCGGCGGAGTCCCCGACCGCGGTCGCCACTACCGGCAGCGCACACGCCATGGCCTCGGCGATGACGTTGGACAGGCCTTCGGCCCACGAGGAGCTGCACAAGAAATCCAGCCCGGGGTAGATCTTTTCTACCGCGTTGCCGCCCTCGATCCACAGCAAGCGCTTGGCGATGCCCGCTTCTTCGGCCAGGCTGCGGATGCGTTGCATGCCGGGGTCCTGAAAATCGGGAAGCACCAGCACCGGCCGCAGCGGCAGGCCCGCGTCGATCAGGATCTTCATCGCGGCGAGAAAATCATCGTGGCCCTTGAGGTCTTGCGGACGGCCGACGATGCCGACCAGAAGCTCTTCATCGCCGACCCGGTGAGTTTGGCGAAAGCTGTTGCGGTGCCCCGCGTCGGGGTGGAAGCGCTCGGCGTCGATGCCGTTCGGAACCACGTCTCCCGGGCACTTCACGCAACCGAGCTGGTCGAGCAGCTCGAGGCCCGATCTGGAATTGCTGATCACCCGGTCGACGCGCTTGGCGGTGCGCTGGCACATGCGGATGGGGAAGCCTTCGTATTCCATCACCCGGGGATCGGCGGTACGCATCCCCCATACCACCGGCACCCCCCCCTGGCGCCCGCGCCACGCAGCCAGGAAATTGGTGGTGAACATCGAGCTGTAGAGTACCTCGGGACGGCACTCGCGCAGATAGCCAAGCAGCCGCCGTGAGGCGCGCCAATAAAGGAAATTACGCCGCAGCTTGTTGCGCTGAATGACGTCTTGAAAGGTGCCTTGGTACAGCGGCAGCAAACGGATGCCGGCGACGCCCTCGAGTTCGGCGGCCAGCGGCCCGCCGCGGAACAGGGTCAGGAAATCCACTCGGTGACCCCGCGCAGCGAGCCCCAGCGCCAGGCGAGTGAATTGGCGTTCGGCGCCGCCTACGTCAAGGCGCCCGATCAGCAAGCTGATCAAGGAGTCGGGGTCAGCGGCCATGGACGGGGAAGGGTATCGGACTCAATTGCATCTGGAGTGATTCCAAGACGAGCGTCTTCGGCGGCGTGCAGGCGCCGCGCTTCAACCAGGGCGAGCACCACCAGCAAGGGGCGTAATTGGAACAGGGAGTGGAAGAAAAGGGACTCCAGCAGCAGGAAAAAAACCACCAGGCGTGGACCGTTGCGCCACATGTTGCGGAAGAAGACCAACATCAAGGTCAGGCCGAAGAGACCGGATTCCATGGTCACGGCGAGGTACTGGTTATGGGCGCCAAGCAGCTTGTTGTCGAGGGTCAGCAGGGTCGCCCGCCCCGGTCCGTGACCCAGCAGCAAGTGCTCGCGGATGACCTCCAGGGAAAGCTTGACCAGATCCAGGCGCGGGTCGCGCATGCCTGATTCGATCGATGCTGCGGTCAGGAAGTTGACCCGGTTGATCACATCGCCGAATGAAGAGGAATACTGGGCCAGAATCAGCGGCAGGAACAGCAGGGTGCCCAGAATGGCGAGCGGCCAGGCCATGCCGCGGCCGCCCTGATGACGGATGGCCTGCCACACCACCCACATCGAGATCAGGGCCCACACCAGGATTCCACCACGGGAATAGGTGGTCATGATGGCGATCGTCGCCAGGATCAGATAGGTGGTCCGCGCTCGCGGAGTTCTGGGCCCCAGGATCAGTGCCAGACAGATCGCCGAAATCGCCAGGCCGGAGATGTTCGGGTTGAGATAAAAACCAGAACTCCGACCAAAGGACTGGCTCCAGGTCATCGGCTGGAGGACCTCGTACAGGTTCATTCCAAGGCCGATCGCGAACACCAGTGGCAGCAGGCGTTCGAACTCATGCCGGATCCCGCGGCTGCTCAGCAAAGCCACGCAGCTGGCGGCGAAGAGCATGGAAAGAATGCGGTCGTTGATGCCTTGTTCCGAAATCGGCCCAGGGCCCAGACGCAGGACACTCAACGCGGCCAGGAATAGCAGGCCAAAGGAAAGCCGGCACAAGGGCGAACTGAGCAGATAGCCCAGGCGGGCCATATGCGGCACGGCAAGAAACAACAGCAGAGCCACCCAGGTCAGGGGGGGGGCCTCGATGATCTGGCTGGCGTTGAGAAAAACGAACAGGTTCAGGCAGAAGGCGGCCAGGAGGATCGCCACGAAACGATCGTGCAGCGAGCGCGTCGTCATAGCCCCTCACTCCCTGCCACAGCTGGATGCTGCGGCCTGGTGGCGACCCTGCTGCTGTCCGTGAACCCCGCCATGCCTTAGAAGTTGAACGGGAGAATACTAAACAGGGCGCCGAATCCCGCCCCCTCCAGGTCCCATTCCCGCACCACCTTCGAGCGCTTGAGGTCGAAGGCCGCGATCCTGGTCGGCAGTTTGCGGTAGTCCTTGGGCAATTGGAAGCCGTGGCGGATCCAGGACAGATTCTGACGGATCTTGGTCTGGCGGATGCGGCTGAAGCCAACCAAGGCCAGGCCCTCGCCGATCCACAGTCCGCGGCACCAGCCCAGCGGCCCGCGCCCCGGGTCGAGCTGATTGAAGTCAAACGACTCCACCACCTTGCCGCTGGCCGGGTCGGCGGCGACCAGCTTGCCGTTGACCGTGGTGAACCACACCAGGCCGTCGTGAAGGTGCCCGTCGTGCGGTTTGCCCACCCCGATATCGATGCGCAGGTCGTCCTGATCAAGACATAGGGCGTCCATTTGCTCAAAACGGGTCAGCCACAGCCCTTGATCGGTACGAAAGACGAAATTGGGGTGTGAGTCGTGCGGCTTGGTCGTCTCGACCTGCCGCCAGTCCACTTGTGGATCGAATTTCTCTTCAACATTCTCGCCCAGGGAGCTGACGCAGCGGACCTGGTGTCCGTCGGCATCCATTTCCACCATGCAATCGAGTCCGGTGGAAACCACCAGCAGCTTGCCCCTGTCGCGCAGCACGTGGTGCAGATCGTTGAAGGTGGGGAGCGTATAAGTCGCCCGCAAAGTGAAATCTGGGAGCTCGAGGGACAGCACTTCGGTCTGGCAGGCGACCAACATTTCATTGCCCGCGACCGATCCCGACTTGAATACGTCCGAACCGATCGGTGGCCTGACCTCGGGCGGAGAAACGTGACGGTAGACCACATCGACCTCGCCGCTGTCGGTGTCGAGCACGCCGACCAGGGCTTCCACGTAACGGTTCCACTCTGGACGCTCGCTCGGGACACGGTGCTGGCGACCGCCGGTAATGATCAGCTTGGTCATGGAGAAGTCGAATGCGGAGTCCGCTGCGGGAACAGGTATGCGTAGGTGGTCACCCCGACCAATTTGCGCGCCGAGTAAACCATGGCCAGATTCTGCGCCACCAGACAGGCAGCAGAAACGGTGGCGACGCCGATGCCGCCGTAGGCGCCGACCACCATCAGGTTGAGAACCAGGTTGGCCGCCAGGGTGGCCAGGGTGATGCGCAGCAGCAAGCCCTGGTGGCCGGTCATCTGCAGCACCCAGCCGGGTGAGCCGGCCCACACGTTGACCGACTGTCCGACCGCCAGGATCATCAGGACCAGGTAGCCGTCGAGGAATTCCTCGCCATAGAGGCGTCCGATCAAGGCGCGGCCCCAAAAATAGAAGGCCAGCAGCACCAGGCTCGCGCCGGCGAAGGTCAAGGTGGCGAGCCGGCGCAGCAGATGCTCCATTTCTTTGCGCTGGCCTTGGTGGTGCATGCGCGCGACCACCGCCGGCAGCACCCCGTTGACCACCTGGAGGAAGGCACCCAGCAACAGCGCCAGGCGCAGCATGGTGCCGTAAACTGCGGCCTCGCCAGCACCCTTGAACAGGCCCACGCACCATAGGTCGACGGTGCCGAGCAGGTTGGCAGCGACCAGGCTGAACACCATCGGCATGGAGATCAGCGCCAATTGGCGCGTGGTCGGCGCCGCCGGAGCTGCCGCCGCGTTGTCGCCGCGGCGCACGATTTCGCGGATCACCAGAACCGCGGCCAGCCCGATCGCGGCAACTCCGGCCAGCACGCGCCACCGCACCACCGTCGCAAGGTCTTCTTTTTCGCCGGCCATCCACAAGCTGAAGAGGATCCCCAGGAAGAGGATCTGCTGCGGCACGCCACGCAACCACAAGCCGGTATGGAAGCGCATCGTGCCGCGAAAAAAGGCCGAGCCGAGCTCCTCGAGAGCATAAATAAGGCAGAGAAAAAATGCCGGCCAGAAGAGTACGCCGAGCGCGGGGACCTCGAGGCGCAGCACGATGCCGTCCCAGCTGAGGAACAGCAGCAGCAAAAAGAGAGACGAGCCCACCGCCAGGATGCGCAGCGAACGCAACAGGGTCTGGCGCACCGACAGCCACGCTTCTTCACCCGCCTGGACCGATAGGAACTTCTGCAGAGAGTTGTTGGTGCCCCCCAGGCAGATCAGACCGCCCAGGGTCACGGTCTGCAGCAAGATGTAAAAAGCCCCGACCTCGGGCTTGGTCATGACCTTGACCAGCAGCACGCTGAGGGCGAAACCCGAGGCGAGCAGGAATCCGCGTGCCCCAAGCGCAGAGAGAATCCCTGCCTTCAAGCCACGCGCCGGGTTGTTCATGAAAGCTGCCCGTGGGCGTGGTCCCCAGCCGCCAGATACCAGGCCACGGTGGCCGCCAGGCCCTCGGCAAAGCGGGTTTCCGGCTGATAGCCGATCAGCTCGGCGGCGCGCGAAATGTCGGCCAGGCTGTGGCGCACGTCGCCGACGCGGAAGTCCTGGTAACGCGCCTCGACGGCGGCGCAGGGCACGCCGAGCTCAACCAGGCGCGCACGGATCATTTCCAGCAGCTGGTTCAGGGTGGTGCGTTCGCCAAGGGCGATGTTCAGCACCTGACCTGCAGCGGCGGGCCCCGCCACCGAGGCCAGGAGATTGGCCTGGACCACGTTTTCGATCGGGCAGAAGTCCCGCGAGGTCTCGCCATCGCCAAATATTACCGGCTGCTGACCAGCGATGAAGGCCGCGATCCAGCGCGGAATCACCGCCGCGTAGGGTCCGTTCGGATCCTGTCGCGGGCCGACCACGTTGAAATAGCGCATGCCGATGGTTTTCATCTCGTAGCAGCGCGCCAGGACCGCGGCGTAGACCTCGTTGATGAACTTGGTCGCCGCGTAGGGCGACAACGGCTGGCCAATCTTGTCCTCTTGCTTGGGCAGATCGGGGTGATCGCCGTAGACGCTGGAAGAGCTGGCGTAGACGAAGGACTCGGCGCCCGCGTCGCGCGCGGCAAGCGCCATGGCGAGGAAGCCGTCGACGTTGGCGACGTGGCTGGCAAAAGGGTCGTTGACCGAGCGCGGAACCGAGCCAAGCGCTGCCTGATGCAGCACGTGGCGCACGCCGTCGCAGGCACGCTGGCAATCCTCGGGCCGGGAAACGTCGCCTTCGATGAACTGGAAGCGGGCATAGGCCTCGGCGCCGACGGCCTCTTGCACACCGACAAGGTTGTGGCGCTGACCGGTGGCAAAATTGTCCAGGCCGGTCACCTCCTGGCCGAGGCGCAGCAGCTGTTCGACCAGGTTCGAGCCGATGAAGCCGGCCGCCCCGGTCACCAGCCAGCGACGTGGATTCTGCGGCAGTTCGCGGCACAGCGTGTGGTAGGGACTTTCCATCAGAGACTCCAGTAGCGAACGCTGTCAGGGACGGTAGCCGGGTCGACGCAGGACTTGACGTCGATGAAGACCGCTGGGGGCGCGGCGGCGGCGAACAGGCGTTCGGGCAAACCGCGGAACTCATCGTGATTGACCGCGTAGATCACCGCCGCCGCTCCGTCGAAGCGCCCTTCCTCGGCCAGGGTTTCGCCGTACTCTTGCAAAGCTTCCGCGGCATCGGCGACCGGATCGTAGACCTCGGTCTCGACGCCGAATGCGCGCAGTTCCTTGACGATGTCGGGGACCCGCGAATTGCGGATGTCGGGCACGTCTTCCTTGAAGGTGAAGCCCAGGACCACCGCCCGGGCGCCCTTCGGGCTGAGCCCCGATTCGATCATCATTTTGACCGCCTTCTGGGCAACAAAGGAGCCCATGCCGTCGTTGATCCGGCGGCCAGCCAGGATCACCTGCGGGTGCACCCCCATCTGTTCCGCCAGGGTGGTGAGGTAATAGGGGTCGACGCCGATGCAGTGACCGCCGACCAGACCCGGAACGAAGGGCAAGAAGTTCCATTTGGTCATGGCGGCGTCGAGGACGTCGCGCGTGCGGATGCCGAGACGGTCGAAAATAAGCGCCAGTTCGTTCATCAGCGCGATATTCAGGTCGCGCTGGGTGTTTTCGATCACCTTGGCGGCCTCGGCGACCTTGATCGAGGGCGCGCGGTGGACGCCAGCATGGACCACGCTGGAATAGCAGCGGTCGATGACGTCGAGGGAATCGGCATCCTGGCCGGCGACCACCTTGACGATCTTTTCGAAGGTGTGCTCCTGGTCGCCAGGGTTGATGCGCTCGGGGGAATAGCCGAGATGAAAGTCCTGGCCGCAGATCAGGCCTGATTCTCGAGCCAGGATCGGGCCACAGACGTCCTCGGTCACTCCTGGATAGACGGTTGATTCGAAAACCACGATATCACCCTTCTTCAGCACCGCGCCGACGGTGCGTGAAGCGGCTCGCAGAGCTCCTAGGTCGGGAGAGTGGTTTTCATCCACCGGAGTTGGAACAGCAACAATGTAGAAATCCGCGTCAGAAAGCGCTTTCATGTCGGAGGTCATGTGCAGGCTGGTCGCATGCAACTCTTCCGCGCTGATCTCCCGGGTGGCGTCGTTGCCGGCGCACAGGCGTTCGACCTTGGCCGGATCGATGTCGAAGCCGACCACTCCCGAATGGCGCCTGGCAAAATGTAGGGCAACAGGCAGGCCGACATACCCCAAGCCCACGACCGCAATTTTCCGTTTTTCCATGTCCAGTGACCGGTTCAGATGGCCGGAGATCATACCCGAACGATGCACATGGCGCGTCATTCCGCGCCGGCCTGCTGCGAACCGAATCGCGCACGGAGTCTGAGAATGGATTCCCTGGCACTGATTCTCACAGGGCCGGTAGAATCCGGCGCTCGGATGCCGCCTTGCTCCCCAGGCTCAGGCATGGCCATGATCGCTCGCCCACTACTCCTTGCCTTGGCTGCACTTGCTTTTGGTTGCAGCAATGAGCCTCCGCGAGTCCTAGAGAACTCTCTCGACGGCGAGCCGATGGCTGGGACCAACCAGGTCCCGTCCTTCGACTACCTGGTCGGGCCGCGCGACGTCCTGCGCGTCAGCATTTTCCGCCACCCGGAACTGAGTTCGCCGCTGTATCAGGGCAATTCTGCCGGCTCGCCGGTTTCCGGCGCGGGTGAAATGCACCTGCCTTTGGTCGGCACTATTCAGGTTTCCGGCCACACCGTATTCGAGATCCGCGATCAGATCCAGACGCGCCTCAAACAGTATCTGCGCCAGCCCAGCGTCGACGTTTCGGTGGTTGAGTTCAACGCCCACCGCTACTTCGTATTCGGCGAAGTCTCCCGCCCAGGAATGTACGTGATGGACCGCCCGACCCGTGCCATCGAGGGTCTGGCCTCCGCCGGTGGCTTTACCACCGACGCCAACCGCACCCATATCGCTCTGATACGGGGCGAGTTGCGCGAGGAAAACCTGGTCCTGATCAACGCCACCGACATCGATCCGGCAGCCGGAATCTGGCTGAACGACAGCGACATCATCTTTGTTTCCCAGCGTGCCTGGGCATCGGTCGGCCAAGCTGCGCGCGACCTCGTGCCGCTGCTGCAACTGATCTCGCTGCCCATCGGTACCGCACGAGACGTCGCCCTGATCGCAGACATTCGTAGGAACTAGCCGGGCGTGAATTTCCCTAGCGAACCCTCGACGCCGGCGCGCCCCGAATCCACCATCCTGGATTTCTTCCGGACCGCGCTACGGCACAAGCTGCTGATCGCCTTCGTGACGCTGTTCACCGTGGGGGTCTTTGGCGCCTATTCCCTGACCTTCGAGCCCGTGTTCCAAGCCGAAGCACGGGTCCTTCTCGAGGACTCCAGCGCCGACACCGGAGTGATCGGACAGCTCGCTCTGCTGTCCCAGAACGCTCCGCCGGCCACCCGTGAAATCCAGGTGATCCGCTCGCGCAAGATCGCCGACGCGGTGGTCGCCCAGCCCGATTCGCAGACGGTGCCTGAATTCGGCGCCGGCCTCGGCCTGGGGCTGACCCAGGTGGTCGACGACCTCGACCGGCACAAGCCGTCCCTGGTGTTCTGGCGCAAGCTGTTCAAGAGCGAGCCGCCGGTCGGCCATCTGGAGGTCGAGGTGGTGACCACCAGCCGCAGCCCCAACCGGCCACCGATCTACATCAAATTCCTTTCCGATACCGAGGTCGAACTGACCCGCGGCGGCCTGATGAACCGTCAGACCAAGGTCTTTTCTTATGAGCCGGGCAAGGTCCTCGACTTCCACAACGAGAAGCTGCTGCTGCACACCACCGGCGGCATGACCGGGCGCCAGTTCCGGGTCTATTGGCGCACCGCGCGCAGCGCCGCTGACAAGATCCTGACCGACCTTTCCATAGTGGAAACTCAACGCGGTTCCGGAGTGCTGCTGCTGCGCTTCCGAGACAACGATCCCGATCGCGCCGCCGAAATCCTCAACGCGATTGCGCGCGTTTACATCGGCTACAACCGCGATCGCCTCACCCGGCGCGCCGGCAAGACGGTCGAATTCATCGGCCAGGAAATGGAGCGGGTCAAGGAAGAGCTGCTCGGAGCCGAAAAGGAGCTGGTCGAATTTTCCGAAGAATCCGGTGGAGCGATGCTCACCGACCTCGGCGTGGCCATCCTCGAACGCATCACCGCGATCGACATCGAGCGCGCCAAACTGAAGCTGCAGATTTCCTCGCAGGAGCGCCTGGCGAATTTCGCCAACGATCCGAATTCGATGATCCAGGACGTGCTGGCCGCGGTCGACATGGATCCGCTGACCATGTCGCTGGCCGATGCCCTCGCCGAGTCGGTGGCCGAGGCCGACGCCATGGCCGAAGAATGGACCGAGGAATGGCAGGGCCTGGTCAATCTGCGCAAGCGCATCGCGCGCCTGCGCGCTTCCTTGCGCAACAACATCCTCAGCCGGGCCGAGGCGCTGAAGCAGCAAGACGAAACCCTCGCCGAGGCGCTGGACGAGCACCAGGCGAAGCTGGCGGTGCTGCCGCGCACCGAACGCGAGCTGGCCACCTTCCAGCGCCGCGCACTATCCCTTGAGGGCATCTACACGATGCTCCTGACCAATCTGCAGGAAGCTAAAATTGCCAAAGCGGCGTCGCTCGAGCAGGTTGACGTGCTCGAATGGGCGTTGCCTCCAACCCAGCGTATCCAGCCGATCCTGACCTACAACCTGGCGCTGGCGCTGGCGGTGGGCATGGTCATCGGTCTCGGCCTGGCCTTTTTCCGCGAGTCCTATCGCCGCACCATCCTCAGCGCAGCACAACTGGAGACCGCCACCGGGCTGCCGCAGTTCGGGGTGGTGCCTGATTTCCGCCGCGGGGCCGCCAAGTCCAAAAGTACCCGCGGGCGCGATTTCCTGGCCCTGATCGACGACCCCACCTCGGCCACTGCCGAGGCCTATCGCGGCCTGCGCGCCAACCTCAAGTTCGCCGCCAAGGGCAGCGAGGTGCAGACCCTGGCGATCACCTCCGCCGGTCAAGGCGAGGGCAAGTCGACCACCACTGCCGATCTGTGCATCGCGCTGGCACAGGGCGGGGCCACCACCCTGCTGGTCGACGCCGACCTGCGCCGCCCGGTGATCCACAAGTTCTTCAAGGGGCCGATCAAGCCCGGCCTGTCCGAAGTCCTGAGCGGCGACGCCAAATGGCAGGATTCGGTGCAGCAAGCCAGCGTCGCCAATCTCAAATGGCTGCCTGCGGGCTCCTCCTCGCTCAATCCGGGCGACCTGCTCGCTTCCAGCCTGATGGCCGGACTGGTCAACGAGATGAAGGCCGAATTCGATTACGTACTCTTCGACGTGCCGCCGGTCCTGGCGGTCGCTGACGCCTCGTCCTTCCTCAACGAACTCGACGCCATCCTGCTGCTGTGCCGCGCCAACCACGTGCCGGAGGGAATGGTGGTCTCCGCGACCCGCCGCCTGCGCATGGTCGGCGCACCGGTCATCGGCTCGATCCTCAACGGCTTCCGCCCATCCCGGATGCAAGGGGACTACTCCCACTACGGTTACGGCTACGGCTACGGCTATGGATCCGGTTATGGCAATCGGGACAAGCAGACCGATGCGGCGCGCGATTCGACCGACTAGGACCGGCGTCACCTCCTGCCTCTGCCTGGCGGTCCTGCTCAGCGGATGCGGCGCCGGCCAAGATCCTGCCCCGGGCTTGAGCGATTTCCAGGCCCCCCCCCAGCGGGTGGTGGTGATCGGGCCTTCCACCGCTGAGACCATGATCTGGCTCGGCCTGGGATCTGCCCTGGTCGGGGTCTCCGATTTCTGCAGCGACCCACATGCGGCCTCGCTGCCGCGCGTCGGCGGGCAGCTCGATCCGAATCTCGAGTTGATCGCAGCGCTCGACCCCGACCTGGTGATGGTGCAGGGCAGTCTGCCCACGGTCCATGCCTGGTGCACCGATCGCGGCGTCGCCTTCCGGCCATGGAAGACGCAAAGCGTCGCCGCGTGGCGCGAGGAGGTGCGGGGCATCGCCGCCCTGTTCCGGATTGAGCAGCAGGCCGATCTCAAGTTGCAGGAGTTCGACGCCGAGCTGGACGAACTCCGCCCCCCAGGAACGAGTCGGCTGCGCACGCTGATCGTGGTCAGCCGCAAGGAGGAACAGATCGCGGGCCTGCTGGTCGCCGGTGGCGGCAGCTTCCTGAATGAGCTGCTGCATCTCGCCGGCGGCATCAACGTCTACGCCGACCAGGCGCGCGATTACTTCGATCTCAGCGAAGAGGCGCTGCTCGAGGTGCGCCCCGAAGTGGTCCTTGAGCTCGGCGGCGAAGGCGACGACGAGCTGCGCACGGCGCTCTGGCAACGCGATTTCCCTACCGTGCCCGCCGCCGCCAATCGCCGCGTCCACGGATTGCGCCAGCCCTGGGTTTTCCTGCCGGGCCCGCGCATGCTCGACAGCGTGCGCCTGATGCGCGCCCGCCTGCATACGCCGTGATCGCTGCGGCCCAGCAACGGACTCAGAGCGGACTCAAAGGCAAGCGCGCTCGACCAGTTCGCACCACAGGTGTCCGAACAGCAAGTGGACTTCTTGGATGCGCGGAGTATCGGAACTCGGCGCGATCATGGCGAGGTCGCACAGCGGCGCCAATTTGCCGCCGCCTTTGCCGGTGACGCCAACCACCAGAGCGCCGCACTGTTGAGCGGCCGCCACTGCGCGCAGCACGTTGTCTGAGTTGCCGCTGGTCGAAATGGCGATCAGCAGATCGCCCTCACCGAGGTGGGCACGCACCTGGCGCTCGAACACCTCTGCGGCGGGATAGTCATTGACCAGTGCGGTGTAGGTGCTGGAATTCACCGTCAGCGCGTGCACGTTGAGCGGCTCCCGCTCCATCAGGTAGCGGCCGACGAGTTCGGCGGCCCAGTGCTGGGCGTCGGCGGCGCTGCCGCCGTTGCCGATCAGATACACCCCCCCCTTGGGGCGGCGCAGGCTGGCCACCGCCATCTCCGCGGCGGCGGCGACTGTGTCCAGAAAGCCCTGATCCAGGCTGGCGTAGGTCTGGCAGGCCTGTGCCAGCCGCTGTTGCAGCAATTCGACCTCGGCGCCGCGGGCAGTCATGCCGCGGATTCTATCCGGCTCCGACGGCGCGCCATAATGGGCACCATGGCACTGTGCGGGCGCGGCTTGGAGGTCGGCTACCAGGGCGCGAGCGTGATCCAGGGCGTGGATCTGGAACTTCGCCCGGATGAAATGGTGTGCCTGCTCGGTCCCAACGGCGCCGGCAAGAGCACGCTGGTGCGCGCCCTGGCGGGCTTGATGGCGCTGCGCCACGGACAGGTCCACCTCGAAGACACCCCGCTGAGCGAGCTCAGCCCGGCGGCGCGGGCACGACGCATCGGCTTCCTGCCGCAGGAGGTGCGGCCCAGTTTTTCTTTCCGCGTCGAGGAGGCGGTCGCCCTCGGCGCCCGTTGCGCCGGCCACGGCAACTGGTTCGATCCCGCAGCAGGCGTCGAAACCGAACAGGCGGTCGAGCGCGCACTCGCCGCGGTCGACGCCAGCGGCTTGCGCCGGCGGCGCCTGGAGGAACTCTCCGGCGGCGAACGCAGGCGCGTTCTGCTGGCCTCGGTGCTCGCCCAGGAACCGCGTTATCTGCTCCTCGACGAACCCAGCGCGATGCTCGATCTCGAGCACCAGGTGGCGCTCTTCGAACTGCTGGCCAAACTGGCCGCCTCGGGCATCGGCGTGCTGGTGGTCACCCACGATCTCAACCTGGCCGGCCGCTGGGCCGATCAGATCGTGCTGCTGAAAGAGGGCCGTATTCTCAGCCGCGGCCGCCCCGGCGAGGTCCTGGTGCGCGAACAATTGGAACCGGTCTTCGGAACCCGCTTCCACCTCCTGCCAACACCCGACGGCCCTCCGGCGGTGGTCCCGCAATGAAGCTGGGCCTGGGTGCGGTGGCGGTGGGGTCTCTAGCCATGGTGCTGGTGGCTCCGTGGTTCGGCACCGTTTCCATCGACGGTTGGAAGGCGTGGGCCGAGTGGATCGGCAGCCCCTCGGCAGAGTGGTCGCAGGACGCGCGTATCCTTGACCTGCGTCTGCCGCGCGTGGCCTTGGCGTGGCTGGCCGGCGGCGCGCTGGCCTGCGCCGGCGCGGTGATCCAGACGGTGCTGCGCAACGGCCTGGCCACGCCCTACACCCTGGGCGTCGCCTCGGCCGGCTCCTTCGGCGCCTTCCTGGTGCTGGCCTTCCCCAGCCTGGCCTGGTTCGGCGCACAGTCGGCGATCCTCTTTTCATTGACCGCGGCGCTGGGCTGCCTGGCGCTGGTGCTCGCCATCGCCCGCCGCAGCCAGCGCGCCGACGGCCTGCTGCTGGCTGGCATCACGCTCAATTTTTTCTTCGGCGCCGGCGTGATGCTGGTGCGCTTCCTCGCCGACCCCTTCCGCCTCGCGGCGATGGAGCGCTGGATGCTCGGATCGCTCGAGGCGGTGCGCTTCCAGGCGGCGCTGGCACCGGCGCCGTGGGTCTTCGCCGGCCTTGCTCTGGTGCTGACCCAGGCGCGCGCGCTCGACCAGCTGGCCTTCGATTCGGAACTGGCAGCGGCGCGCGGGGTGGCGGTCGAGCGCACCCGGCGCCTGGCCTTGCTCGGCGCCGGCCTGCTCACCGCCGGCGTGGTCGCCTTCACCGGACCGATCGGCTTCATCGGCCTGCTGGTTCCGCACGCGGTGCGGCCCTGGACCGGGCTGCGCCACGGCCTGCTGCTGCCGGCTTCCTTCCTCGCCGGCGGCGCGCTGCTGGTCGCCGCCGATCTGCTCGCCCGCACCGTCCAGGTCGGCGGCCGCCACAGCGAGATACCGGTCGGCATCGTCACCGCGCTGATCGGCGGCCCGGTTTTCCTGGCCCTGCTGCTGCGCCGACGATCGTGAGGCGGTGGCACCCGCCGTCGGTCGTAAGGTCGCGCACCCGCCGTCGGTGGTGAGGCCGCGCACCCGCCGCAGGCGCGGCTCAAGCGCTAAAATACGGGGATGGCCGAACCCGACCGCATCTCCATCCAGCACGTGCTGATCTCCTTCGCCGACGCCCCGACCGAGGCCACTCGCAGCCTGGACGAAGCGCGCGAACTCGCCGATGAAGTGCTGCAGTTAGCGCGTGGAGGCGAGGAGTTCACCGAGCTGGTTCGCCAGCACAGCGACGACCCGATCCAGCCCGGCAACCCGAATCCGGGCGTCTATCAGCTGCTCAACCACAACGTCGAAGGGCGCACCTTTGCCGAGTTTGTCGACGACCTCAACCGCCGCGCCCAAGAACACCATCAGCTGCTCGCCACCAGCGTGCAGAGCGGAGACAAGTCACCGCAAGAAGCGGAAGCGGAAATGAACACCTTCGTGCAGGAACTGCAGGCCGAAGGCGATCAGATGAACGCCGAACTCCCGCACCCGCGCGGCGCGATGGTGCCCGCCTTCGGCGACGTCGGCTTCGCGCTCGAGGTCGGTGAGGTCAGCGTGGCCGAATTCAGCGAAGAAAGCTCGCCCTTCGGCTGGCACGTGATCAAGCGCCTGAGCTGAGCCTACTTCTCGTCGAAGTAGTCGAGTTTGTCGAAGGGCACCACCACCGAGGTGATGATGTTCATGGCGTGCGAGACCACGCGCTTCAAATAGCGGTAGGCCAGAGCGGCAGCCGCGGCAGTGCCATCGGCTTCGCGGCGCATCACCATTTCATTGGTGCGTAGGTCGCAGTGCTTGTTGAAAGACCCGGCCTCGGCGATGAAAGCCCGCGCCGCCGCTTCGTCCTCGGAACGGTAGATGTTCTTGCAGCGCACCAGCATGCGCGAGGCGGTGTCCTTGAGCTCGACCAGTTCTTCGCGCACTCCGCTGTCGAGGTTGGGGCCCAGCGAGGCCAGATCGTAGAGGTTCTTGGCGTAGTCGCCGATGCGTTCGGCGTCTTTGACCAGGCTCATCAGCACCAGATCGCTGGCGATCGGCGCGCGCCCGTGGACCGAAGCGTGGGTCAGCACCCGGCGACGGATCTTGCGCTCGTTGTGGTTGATGCGCTTGTCGGTCGACCAGATGCCCTCCTTGACCGTGGCCGGATCGGTGCCCCCGACCAGCGCATTCGAGGCGGCGTCGAAGATGTGGCGGCCGTCGTCGAGCATCTGCTCGAACAAGGTCATGATTTCCTCCGCACTGCTCGCGGATTCTTGGATTTTTTTGAGCCAGTCGAACATGGGAATCAGCGGAACAGGAACATGCTAACAAGAGGTAAGCCGACGAAGACTATGAGGACATAGGCGACGACCAGGCCTTTGTTCTCGACCGCGCGTACCGCCAGGCCCTGGGCAAGCCGGATCGGAATCTGGCGCACCGCCGGGAAGGGATAGACCAGCAGAGTGGCCAACAGGTTGAAAATAACATGGACCAGCGCGATCTGCAGACCGTGGATGTCGGTGGCCAGCGAAGCGAGAAAGGCGGTGATCGTGGTACCGATGTTGGCCCCGAGCATGACCGGGAATGCGTTCTCAAGCGTGAGAATGCCGGCCGCGCACAGCGGCACCAGCAGCGAAGTGGTGATGCTGGAGGACTGCACTCCCATCGTGATCACGGTGCCGATGGCAATGGCGAAGATCCCCGACTTCTTCAACGCCCGGTTGATCGCGCGCTCCGCCCGCTGGGCGATCACCACCCTCATGTTCTTGGTGATCAAGGTGAGGGAAACGATGATGATGGCCAGACCGATCACGATCATGGTGCCCCCGGCGAGCCAGCCGCTCCAGCCGAAGACGTCCTGGACCAGCGCCTTGACCACCTTCGAGCCGGCCTTGATCGAGGCCTTGATCGGACTGTCGTAGTCGCCGTCGACCACCCCCAAGGGCAGCGCGTTGGCCAGATAGCCGGCGGCTTTGTCGAGGAAGCCGGTGGCCAGCTGCAAGGGCAGGAAGATCGCCACGGCGATCAGGTTGAAAAAATCGTGCACAGTCGCCGCGGCGAAGGCGCGGGTGAAGTCCGCCTTGCGGCCGATGCTGCCGACCGACACCAGGGTGTTGGTGATCGTGGTGCCGATGTTGGCGCCCATGATCATCGGCACCGCGGTGACCACGTCGATCTCGCCCGAACCGACCAGGGCAACGATGGTGCTGGTGGTCACCGACGAGGACTGCACCAGGACCGTGCCCAGGATTCCCACCGCCAGCGCGGCGAGGGGATGCTGGATGCCCGAGAACAGCCCGCCGGCGGTATCGGCGCCAAGCACCTTGATGCCGCCAGAAAGCAGATTGATGGCGACCAGGAACAGATACAGCAGGACGACCAGCAGAACGATCCTGGGCAGGATGCGGACCTGGGTCGCTTCGGGCTCGGGGGTCGGCGCGAATTCCTGGGGAGGGGAGGTCAAGGCGGGCGCAGATTAACAGCCCCCGGGCTGGGGCTGGATCCTTGGATCCCAAGGCGTCACCGGCGTCAACTGCCCCCCAGCGGCCGTGCCGGATTGCGCGGCAGTTCCACCTTGAATTCCGATCCCCTGCCGGGATTGCTGTGCACCGAAATCCGGCCGCCCATGCGATTGACCAGGTTGCGCACGATGGACAGTCCCAGGCCGGTGCCACCGGTGGCGCGGCTGTGCGAAGGATCGCCGCGGAAAAAGCGCTCGAAGATCCGCGGCAGGATCTTTGGGTCGATGCCGGGTCCGCTGTCCGAGACTTCCAGGGCCACGCAACTCTCATCGACATCGCGCATGCGCACCTCTACGTCGCCGGCCGACGTGTAATTGACCGCATTCTGGGCCAGATTGCGCAGCACGGTTTCAAAGCACACCGGATCCACCAAGAGTTCGGGATCGCGCAAGGAAATCTCGACCTTGGTTTGCAGCCCCTTGGCTGCGGCAGCGTCGAGGATCGGACCCAGGATCTGATCGATGAGGGGGCCGACCGCGGTCAAGGTCGGGCTCGGCCGCCAGTCCGGGTCTTCGGCCCGCGTCAGCCCGAGCAGGTCGTCAGCCATCGAAGCCAGGGCGTTGGCGTTGCGCCGCGCCCGCTCGAGCAGGTCCGGGTGTTTCTCCGCGGGCACGACGTCGAGCAGATCAAGCAATCCGACCAGCGCAGCGATCGGGGTCTTCAATTCGTGCGAGGCATTGGCGACGAAATCGCGCCGCTTGCGTTCGACCCGCGCCGAGTCGCGCAGATCGCGCAGCACCATCAGGCGGCGGTTGTGCCCGGCCGGCGCCAGGGTGACCTCGAGTTCCATCGGCGAACCGTCGGCGGCGGGGGTGGTGACCACCTGGCGCACCGTTTCGCCGCTGCCAATCGCTGCGGCGAAGGCCAGGATCTGGCGGTTGCGCAACACTCGCGCCAGGTTCGGGCGCGAGGACATCGCGCTGGCGTCGGCGGCGACCAGGTGCAGCGCGGCGGGGTTGGCGTAATAGACCGACAGATCCCGGCCGAGCAGGAACACGCCCTCGTCCAGGTGTTCGAGCACGCTGCGCATCGCCTCGCGCTTGGCCCGCAACTGTTCGAGGTCGTGGCGCAGGCTCAGCCGTCGCAGCCGTTCGCGCAGGAACAGCAGCGAGGTCGTCAGCGCCAGGGCAGCAAGGAACCAGGTCAAAACTTCAATCGTGGTTGTCCGAGAAACGATAGCCGACGCCGCGCACGGTTTCGATCTTCTCGCCCACCGCGCCCAGCTTGCGGCGCAGCGACTTGACGTGGGTGTCGATGTTGCGCTCGGTCACCACCGCGCCGGGGCCGACCACGCGGTCGAGAAGGTGACTGCGCTGGAAGACCCTTCCCGGGTTCGCGGCCAGGGTCTGCAGCAGCTTGAACTCGGTCAGCGTCAGCTGCAGCGCCAGGTCGCCGATGCGCACCTCGAAACGCGAGGGGTCGATGACCATGCCGTGGGTGGCGAGGATCCCCTCGGTGGCGAAGGGAGCCTTGGAAGTGGCGCGCCGCAGAATGCTGCGCACCCGTGCGATCAGCTCACGCGGGCGTGCCGGTTTGGTGATGTAGTCATCCGCCCCCACCCCGAGGCCGAGCACCACGTCGGACTCCTCCGACCTGGCGGTCAGCATCAGCACCGGGATCTGGCTCAGCGCCGCGTCCTTCTTGATCTCCTGGCACACCTCGATGCCGTCCATTCCGGGGAGCATCAGATCGAGAACGACCAGGTCCGGGGCATGGCGGCGGCACAGGGTCAGCGCGTCCTCGCCGCTGGTGGCGAGGTGGCAGCGAAAGCCCTCGCTCTCGAAGGTCAGCCGCAGCACCTCGAGCAGGTCGTCGTCGTCCTCGACCAAGAGCAGGGATCTGGAAGCCACGAGCAAAAGGATAGCGGGGTGTCGGCCCGGCGGCGGTCCTGCCATACTGGGGGCCATGCCTGACCTCGACCCTGAGTTCGTGGCCATCCTGCGTTGCCCCGTCAGTCGTAAAGAGCTTGTCCAGAAAGGAGATTGGCTCGTTT
>JAJFFB010000187.1 GCA_021776925.1 Planctomycetota bacterium
TCGATTCCAACCACGGCGGCGTCATCGGCACCGGCGTCGAGGGCGATCTGGCGGAAGTTCATTGGATGTATCTACAACTATTGGGGCGGAAGAAAACCGCTCGAAGCGGTCTCAGGGTCTACACAGCTCAGTCCTGGCGCCAGATGCGCCGAACCATGCGCCGGATCTCCTCGCCGGCGTCTTCTCCGATCATCTCCAGCACCCGCTCCTGGGCCTGGAGCCAGGCGGGGTGGGCGCGCACCAGCAGGTCGTTGCCGGCCGGGGTGATGCTGAGCATGTGGGTGCGCCCGTCGGGTCCCGGACCCTCTGTGACCAGGCCGCGCTGCTCGAGGCGCGCCAGGTTGCGCGATAGGGTGGACTTCTCCAGCTCGAGCCAGTCGACCATTTTCGCCGCCGGCACCGGGCCGAGACGATGGACCGCCACCAGCAGGGTCAATTGGGTGTTGCGCAAGCCGGTCTCTCGTAGCTCCTCGTCAAAAACCCGGGCTATGACCCGGTCGAGCAGGCGCATGCGGAAACCCAGGCAGGAAGCCCCGATCTCGCGGGCGACTTCCTCCACCGGAGGCTGGGCGGCAGATTTCACGGGTTCATTGTATATACAACGAAGCTTAGGTCAAGCGATCAGGTATCCTGATCGAGCCACCCATGATCACGCGCCCTCCTCTCCCTCGGCTCTTCCTTTCCACTTTCCTAGTTTCTGCGGTTTCTGCAGCTGCTCCTGCCCAGCTTCCCGAGGATCCAGGGCCGCATCTGGTCGGCCACAGCAACACCAGTTTCCAGGATCAGTTCTACGGCCGCGGTTTCGTCCAGGGCCGCATCTATTACCCGGCCACCGCCGCCGGCCAGGACACGCCGGCCGATCCTGGCAGCGGCCCCTACCCGTTGATCGGCTTCCAGCACGGCTGGCTCGGCTCGCCCAACAACTACGACCATCTGTGCACCCACATCGCTTCGTGGGGATTCGTGGTCGCGTCAATCGGCACCGAAACCGGCATCTTCGGGCAGATGCAGTCAGAAGCCGCCGATACCCAGGCGCTGATGGAATGGGTGGTGTACGAGTCGGGCAACCCGATGTCGTGGCTCGGCCGCATGATCAAAAGCGGGCCGTGGGGCGCCGCCGGCCATTCGATGGGGGGGGGTGCGCTGATGTACCTGATCGAACTCGAGCCGCGTATCGAAGTCATCGTGCCGCTGCAGCCCTATAACGACTCTGGCCTTGGCGGCTCCGCTCAAGGACGGCAGAACCTGGCTCAATGGGAGGGCAGCGCGCACTTCATCGCCGGGCAGCTCGACACCACGGTGCCGCCGTCCACCCAGGTCTATCCCTACTTCCAGCTCGCCGATCTGGCGCGGCGCAACGTCTATACACAAGTGCAGGGCATGGGCCACGGCGGCCCGACCGACAACCCGCCCAACAATGAACCGCTTTCTGCGTCGGAGCAGAGCCGCGTGCACCGCCGCCTGGTCGCGGGCGTTTTCCGCGCCGAATTGAAAGGTGAAGAAGATCTCTACCTGCAGATCCTCGGAGAGGGCGCCGACAACCAACCCTTCCTGCAGCAGAGCGACGTCGCCGAGACCATGCTCTGGGTCGGCGACAGCAACACTGCAGGCAACCTCGCGGTCGGTGCCGCCAGCCGCCCTGGCAACACCATCGCCATGGCGTGGTCCTTGACCCCCGGCAGCGTGGCGACGCAATATGGCGAGCTCGGTCTCGACCCGGGCGCGATGACGGTGTTTTTCCAGGCCAACGCCGGGCCTCCAGGATTCGCCGAAGAACTGCTGCCGGTGGCGCCGCTGTGGTCGGGCCTCAACCTCTACCTGCAAGCGGTCGGCGCCGACCGGTCCGGGGGGCTGCTCAGCCGTACGGCTGTGGTGCAGATTCCCTGACCCATCGGCGCCTTTCGGGGTGGTGCCATGGCACCCGCCTTGCGGTGCCCTCGGCGAACCCCTGGTTCAATCGAGCAGGTAGGCGATCTGCACGTTGGAGGACAGGGAGTCCGCCCCGCCCGCACCGCGCGCCACCACCGCCTGCAGGAAAACTGGAATCGGCGGCACGTTGACCGGGATCGGCACTGGTTTACGCGCGATTCCGTCCACACCTGCTGGCGCCGAACCGATCAGGGTCACCGGGTTCAGCAGGTCCAGGCACAAACCGCCCAGGCTGGGAACGCAGGGGCCGGCGCCGGTGCCGTTGAGGCTGTAGATGAAGTGACCGAATTCACCGGGATTCAAACCCCACAAGCGCAGTTCGGCGAGCGTGCCGGCCTGCAGCCGGTCGATCTTCAACTGGATGCTGCCGGCCATGACCGCATCGGGTTCGGTCAGGTCCGCCAGCGTCACTCCCGGATCGAGCAACACCGTTCCTTGCAAGGTGATCGAATTCTGCGCCGACAGGACCAGCGTGCCGGCGGGGTTGCCGCGTAGATCGATCACGCCATTGCTGCCGGCGTTGATCAGCAGGCGGTCATGGGCGTCATAGGCCAGGGCCGAGCGACTGCTCAGATCGATCCATCCTTGGGAACCCGCGTTGACTTGGATGACTTCTCCCGTGGTGGTGGACGTCGATCCGATCACCGGCTCCGTTCCGCCTGCGCCGGCGTCGTTCACCGTCCCAGCGGTACCATCCGGACTGCCTTGGCCTTTTTCTCCGCCTTTGATGTCGTCGCCCTGGATCTTGCCGGTTTCGGCTTCGATATCGACGTTGCCACCGTCTCCGCCCTTGCCAGCTTCGCTGCCCGAGCCGCTGTCGGCGCCGCCGGCTCCTCCCTGGATCTTGCCGGTGGAGTTGTCCACAGTCTTGCCGCGGATCCTGATGCCGCCCCCGGATCCGGCCCCGCCGACGCCCGCCCACGGGGTGTTTCCGATGCCTCCGCCGATGGTGCCGCGGTTGATGAAATCCCCAATGGCGTCGATGTCCACTTTGCCAGCAGGGTTGTTCTGGTCGCCATTGGGCGCGCGGACGAAATTGTTTTTGCCGACGCGGAATTTGCCGTTGGTGGTGATTTCGAGGTTACTGCCCTGAGGGGCGTTCAACGAAGAACCCGCGAAGCTGGGGCTGTCCTTCATGTCGATGGAACCGACTTCGATCGGCCCGCTGACTTCGATCGAACCCGAATCGCCGGGAATCTCCACGTCGTCGTCGGCGCCCGGCACACCGGCCGGAGTCCAGTTGTCGGCGTTGTCCCAGCTATTGCCTTCGGAACCGTCCCATTCCTTGGTCACCCCCTGGGCGGAAACCCCGGCCGAGAAAGCGAAAACCGCCAGCAGCGCCGGAGCGAGCCTGGCCAGAGAAACGTTCACCTTAATCTTCATGTTTTACTCCTGAGCTGCTGGGACACAATCCCAGCTTGGTGGCCGGCGGAATACCGGTCTCAGGAGTCCAGACCGGAACGGAGTCCGATCCAACAGGAAAAATCGGGACATTTCATGGCCGCCCATCCGATCTGGCCGCAGGAGATCCTGCACGGAATCCATGTTGCATTCTCGCAACAGATGAATGAATGGTCATCCTTGCATGACCTCGTTTGTGCCAAAAGGATGGCAGAATTGGATTTCGCTGTTTCGCCGCTTGGAAAGGAGATCATCGATGCGCAGAAAAACGAAAATCGTGCTCGCGAGCATTCTTGGAATCAGTTCGGTCGCGGCGTCGGGGGTCAAGAGCAATCCCCCGGTCACTGCCAAAGTGGCGTGGGACACACCGACCACTGCCGAGTTGTTTCAAAGGTCCTGTTCCGACTGTCATAGTCATTCCAGCGCCTGGCCTTGGTACTCGCACTTCGCTCCGGTCTCGTGGCTCCTGATCCACAACGTCAAGGAAGGGCGGGAGCACTTCAATGTCTCATCCGGAGAATTGGGCGATGTGGATGAGGTCGGCGAAGTCCTGTTGGAAGACGAAATGCCGCCGAGCGAGTACTTGTTGCTTCATCCCGGGGCGCGGCTCAGCCTCGAGGAGAAGAACCAGCTGATCCATGGGCTGGAACAGACCTTTGACATAACCATGTCCGAGGGGGATTCCGGGGACCACGAAAGGGGCCGTGACGACGACTAGGCGGCCCAGCCGCTTCTACTGGATGCTGATGTCGAACTCGGCCTGGTCCTTGACCACGCCGTCGATGACGGTGGCTACGGCTACGGTGGTGGTGCCGAAGTAGCCGGGCGGCAGGTTGACCGGGATCGGCACGCTGTAGGGGATGTCGAGGTTGCCGAAGGGGGTCAGCACGATCGCGTGGTAATCGAGCAGGCGCATCGGTCCGATCGGCGGGAAGGCGGCGCTGGCGACAAAGACATTTTCGTTGCGGTTGGTGCTGCTGGCCCAGTGGCCGGTGAAGTTGACGCTGTCGCCGGGATTGAAGGTCAGGTTGCCCGGAGGAGTGACGCTGGCGTCGACCAGGGATTTGCGCAGAAACAACAGATTGCCGATCGATCCGTCCCAATTGGTCACCCCTAGATCGAGGGATTCCGACCACACGAAATCGACCTCAAAAGCGAGGGTGGGGGCCGTGGCCACCGAGACCCAGCCATGTTCAAGGTTGGCGCAGAAGGCATCGGGGCCTGCTACGGCGCCGTCGATGCGTACTTCTAGGATCTGCTGGACCGGGGAATGCTCGAGATAGAACAGTCTGCGGGAGCCGTTCACGGCGTGGCTCTCGCCGTTTTCGGTCTGCAGACCGTTGCCGTCGACGTCGCCGAGGAACAAGGCCTCGACCACCGAGTTCAGGTTTGAATGCCAGTTCGGTGACGAGGGAAAGGAGCCGTTCTGGTTCAGGTAGATGTCGGTGCCGCCCCACCATGACCCGCCGATAAAGTCGGGGAAACCGTCGAGGTGCAGATCGCCGAAGGCCACCGCCGAGACGTAACCCTGGAAATCACTCCAGTAAGGAGTGGTTGCCAGGCCGCTGCCGTTGTTGCGGTAGATCTTGAACAGGCCCTGTCCACCGGACAGCTGATTGTTGTCGGACACGCAGAAATCCAGATCACCGTCGGCGTCGACGTCCTCAAAAGTGCAGCTATTGCCGTTGGGGTTGGAATTATCGCTGCTGTTCCAGCCGACCGCGGTCTGCAGCACGCCATTGACCTGGTAGTAGATGCGGTTCTCTTTGCCCGCGGTGCAGAAGGCCAGGTCCAGATCGCCGTCGCCGTCGACGTCGCCCCAGCACACGTCCATGGCGTGGTCGGCGGTGTCGGACTTCCAGCTCGGATTCCCCTCGAGCACGCCGTTGTGGTTGTAGTAGACGCGGTTCTTGCGCGCCTGCCCGTTGTAGGGTTCGCCCACCGCGATCGCGAGATCGAGGTCGCCATCGCCATCGGCGTCGCCGAGCTCGCAACTGAAGCTGTAGAAACTGTCGGCCGAGCGCCAGCCAGGGCTGCTCTGCAATTGGGCGCCCTGATTGAAGTAGACCTTGACGTGGCCGAAATCGCCGAAGCCACCCGGGCCAAGGAATACCGACACCGCGACGTCGACCAGACCATCGCCGTTGATGTCGCCGACCGACAGGTGCCCGTTGTAGTCGATGTCGCTCGAACTCCACTGCGGATTGGTGGGGAAGTTGCCCTGGCCGTCGTTGTAGTAGACGTCGACGCGCTGGCGGTGGATGTCGTTGCCGTTGGCCACCACCAGATCAAGGTGGTCATCGCCGTTGATGTCGGCGAAGGCGCCGCCGGTGGTCACCCCCGATTTGTAGGACTGCCAGTCCGCAGCGGTGGGATAGGGGACCGGGCCTTGCGCGGCCGCGGCAGAAGCGAGCAAAAGGATGGGCGTCAGCATCATGATCTGGGATGGGGGTGACGAAACAGATTTTCCCATAAATCCGTTGCCGCCGATACTCACCGACGTCGAAACAACGCCAGAATTAATCCGACGGCAACAGTCAGTAGGCCATAGGCGGCTTCGACCGGATGGCGCACCGCGAGGTAAGCCGATGCCCACAGGGTGACCACCAGGAACACCGCCGGGGTCAAGGGCCAGCCGGGTATCGGAAAGTTGTCGGCTCCATGACGACGGCGTTCCAAGACCAGGCCGAGGATCGTGGCCGCAGCACTCAGTCCCAGGGTGAAGCCGATGTAGGACAGCAGCTGTGCCAGATCCGACCACAGGATCACCAGCGCGGCGAGCACACCTTGGCTGACCACCGCGAGTCCGGGCATGTTGCGCCCGAGGCGGAAGGCCTCGGGGAGATAACCGTCCTCGGCCATGCGTGAATAAACGCGCGGACCGAGCAACATCATCGAGGACACACTGGTGTAGAGCGCCAGGCACACGAGTGCGCCTACGAATGCGGTGGCTGCGGTTCCGCCCAGATGCTCGGCAGCGATGAGACCGACTTCGGCATTGCCCGCCAACGCGCTGGCCGGGGCCGCAGCGAGGAACACCAGATTGAGCAGCATGTACAGCACCAGCACCAGGCTGGCTCCGGTGAGCAAGGCGCGGCCAAGGTTGCGCTCGGGGTCTTTGACCTCACCACCGATGTAGATCGCGGCGTTCCAACCCGAATAGGCAAAGGAAGTCCACACCAGGACCACGGCGAAGGCACCGGCATCAAAACTCGGTACCGCACCCCACTGCGACCATCCCGCACCGGCACCGCGGGACAAGGCAAATCCTCCGACCACAGTCCCACCGAGTAGGAGGAGGAGCTTCACCGCCACCGCAAGGTTGTGCATCCATACCCCGCCGCTGACGTGGAAGGCGTGTTGCACCACCGCCACCGCCACCACAATCAAAGCAAGCCCTTTGCCGGTCGGGTCCATGCCCAGCAACGGTGCCAGGTAGGCCTGGAAGCCCAGCGCGGCGATCGCGATTGGCGCGGTAAAGCCGGCCAACAAGGACACCCATCCAGCCATCAAACCAGCGAGCGGATGCAAGGTGCGCGTCAGCAGCAGATACTCACCACCCGACTCGGGAAAACGCCGCGCCAGCGCGCCATAACAAAGCGCGCCGCACACAGCGACCACCCCGGCGACCGCCCAGGCGAGAAGCACCCACAGTGGGTGCCCCAGATCGGCGAGCGCATAACCGGAAGAAGTAAACACTCCCGCGCCGATCATGCTCGCCACCACCAAGGCCGTGGCGCTGCCCAGGCCGAGGTGGCGTTGGCGTGCCGACATCAGGGCCGGCGGAAGACCAGCAGGTAGTTCTCGCTCAGGTTCTCCATCTCCGGCTCGTGGTCAAAGACGAAGCCGGCGCTTTCGATTTCGGCGCGGAAGACTTCCTTGCCGGCGCGTACGTGGTCCAGCAACCAGTCGCGCGAAACCCCTGGGATGCGGTCGAAGTCGACGATCACCAGCCTGCCGCCGGGGCGGATCGCGCGGTGGATCGACTCCATCGTGTGCAGCGGGAATTCGAAGTGGTGATAGGTGTCGCAGATGAAAACCAGGTCGACCGAACGCGGCTCGAGCTTGCTCGACTTCTCGTCGCACTCGACCACGGTGACCTGATCCCAATCCGACTCGGCCTTGCGCTGGCCGAGCAGTTCGAGCATCGCCGGCGAGATGTCGACGGCGTAATAGTCGCCGTCGGCGCCGATCGCTTCGAGGAAGTGTGGCACGAACAAGCCGGTGCCGCAGCCGATGTCGGCGACGTCCATGCCCGGTTCGGCCCTTGCGGCGTCGACGATCTCTCCAGCAAAACGAGCGATGTTGCGGTTCTCGCTCTCGAACATGTTGACCCAGCGACTGACGTCAGCCTCCGGATTGAGGAACTGGTCGTTGAGACCCTCGGCGACGCGCGCCTCATCGACGGGGGCGGCCGGCGTCGGGCTGGTACAGGCGGTCAGCAGGGGGGCAAGAGCGAGCAGCGCGAGCCAGGGGGAGCGTGGGCGTAGGGGACGCATGGCAGCGCGGATTCTAGGCGGTTCACAGCTTTTCGGCATTGCCTGCAACCGGCGCGGCGGATTTGCAGTAGGAAGGGTGGATGGAAGCGGAACCGATCCACCGCTCGGAATCCGGCCGCGATGCTCTGCAAGAGCGATTGCTGGCCGAACTCCCGGCTGTGCGGCGCATGCTCTCCCACCTGCTGGGCGGGCGAGGCGCTTCCGACCTCGATGATCTGATGCAAGAAGTCGTTGCCAAGGCATGGAACTCCCGGGACCTCTACGATCCCGCGCGGCCCCTCGGTCCGTGGCTGCGCACCCTCGCCTTCCGGCTGTTCCTCGATCATCGCCAGCGCGCGCAAAAACTCCCACAGCCATTGCCGCGGCCGACCGAATGGCCGGGCAGCAGCAGCGATGGCGCCACAAGAACGGAGTCCTCCGAGCAGGTCGCGTACTTGCTGCATCGGTTAGAAGGTGCGGAGCGAGCAGTGATGCACCACTTCTATCTGGAGCAATGCAGTGTGGCCGAGGTGGCCGAGTTGCTGGGCATCGCCGAAGGCACCGTGAAGTCGCACCTGCACCGCGCCCGCCGCCGGCTGGCGCGCCAGATCGTCGATCGAGGGGGGTCCGCATGAAACCAATCCTGACCGAGGACGGGGGAAGTGCTGCCGGTATGACTGAATCCGAGTTCTGGATACGGGTTCAATCCGCATTCGACCAGCACCAGGACCCACTGGATCACCCCGAGCTGACCGCCTGGCTGGTGTCGCACCCCGAGACGCTGGACGAATTCGCCGCCACCCATGCCGTGCATCAGGAACTGGGTATTAGAAGCGCGGACAGCACGAAGGCATCTCTGGATGGCCCCGAAGCGAAGAAACGGCCGGCGATGATCGCTTTCGTTTTTTTTGCCGCGGCGGTCTTGCTCGCCCTCGTCCTGTGGCCCGATCCAGCTGAGCCGAATCTAGCCGATCCGATCCACGAGGTGGCTGCCGAACCCGCCGCCACGGAGACCACCTCATCCACGGAGACGGCGCATGCCCCGGCCTCGGCGGTCACACGAATGGCCCCTTCCATTCAATTTTTTGAATCCCGGCTGGTCATTACCAGCCCTGACCGTCGTCACACCCTGGTGTCCGACGGCTACCAAGTCCGAGAACAAATCGAGTACTTCTTTCCCGGGTCCCCAGGGCCCAACTGATTGCACCATGACTTCCTCTTGCAACTCATTCCGCCTTCTGCTGCTGGCCATCACCGCAACCCTCGCCGTGGGGACCCCGGCGCTTCCTGCTTCTGCCCCAAGGGTGTGCTCGGTCTTCGCCCAGGGACCTGAAATCTTCCCGGACATTTTGGCCAATGAAGAAGCTCCCTCCAGTATGGTGCTGCGGATTTACAATTTAAGTAATCTAATTCAGAGGCGGGTGCAACAGGCGGTAACCACTGAGGCAGAAAATATTCTGTCGGATAGCGCACCCGAAGCGCGGCGCCAAACTCTGGTCGGAATCCTGATCGAGGAAAAAATGAAACCGGAGGCCGAGGCTCTGGGAGCGATCATAAAGAAACACATGGATCCAGCATGGGATCGCAAGAAGCAACACGTGGTCGCCGACGAAATGGGCAACCTGGCGATCTTGGGTTCAATGAAACAACATCAATGGATCAGTGGTTTTCTGGAACTGCAAAACCGGCAAGACCTGTCCGTAGAGGTTCATGTGGAAGTCTTTGATCTCAATGCCAATGATCCCAAGACAGCGGCCTTTTTGGGGGACAAGCCTCGCTTAAGGTCTCCCGATGCGGAGTCTTTTTCAATCCGAGCTTTGGCACTTCCTGGGGCAGAATTGGTATCCTCACCCAAACTTCTTCTTTATCCAAGTACCGAGGCCAACCTCACCATTGGGAATCAGGTTGCTTATATCAGCGATTGGAAATTGGAGACCGTACTACCCGGTCCAGTGCAGATCGCAGACCCCATCGTGGACACTTTGCAGACCGGACTCTATTTGGATGTGAGTGCCTATATTTTCTCCCAGGATAAGATCGATCTAAAATTGGGCTACTCGCAATCCGAGCTCCTGCGGATGGAAACCGTTGAAATGGTCCTCGCTCCCAACAGGAAAGTCGTACACCTTAATCGCCCGGTTACCAAAAACCGTTCGATCCAGACCAAGCTGGTCATTCCAGATGGAGGCCAGGTGCTGCTGCCGGTGGCAACCGAAGAAGATGGCCAAACCACGGTCTTGGTCGTGACCGCCCGGGTCATCCACATGAAAAAGGACATTCTCGCCGGGGATCAGGAAGAGGGGAAGTAGGCCTCTCCCCACGGCGCGGCGCGGGCGGGTACAATGCCGCCACGATCGGGGTGAGAGCCCCGGGCTGCGGTGACAACAGGACCTCGCGTTATGTTTCGCCAGGGGTCGCGCCGCCAACCAAAACCATCTTGCCCTTCGCTGTTGTACGGGCGGAAAATGTGGCCTGAGAATCAGGCCGTGACCGCCACAAAGGCGGAGGACAAGACGATGCCCGAAACGGCTACCCTCGTCCCGACTGGTTTCGACCAGCTCGGGCTGCATGAGACTCTCCTTCGGGGGGTCCAATTCGCCGGCTTCGAACAGCCGCGACCGATCCAGCTGGAGACCATTCCGCCAGCACTGGAAGGGCGCGACGTGCTCGGACTGGCGCACACCGGAACCGGCAAGACCGCGGCCTTCGCGCTGCCGATGCTCGAACTCCTGGGTCGCAACCGCCAGCCAGGTCCGCGCGCGCTGGTGCTGGCGCCCACGCGCGAGCTCGCCACCCAGATCGCCGAGGAGATGCGCACTCTGGCGCGCTTCCAGGGGCTCAAGGTGGTCACCATCTTCGGCGGCGCGTCGATGCGCAACCAGATCAACGCGCTCAAGCGCAAGCCACAGGTCATCGTCGGCTGCCCCGGCCGTGTCCTCGATCTGATCCGTCAGGGCTATCTGCGCTTGGGCAAGGTCGAGACCCTGGTGCTGGACGAAGCCGACCACATGTTCGACATGGGCTTCCTGCCCGACATCCGCAGCATCCTCGCCGAGCTGCCTGAACAGCGGCAGAACCTGCTGTTCTCAGCCACCATGCCGTCCGAGGTCCGTGGCCTGGCCGACGCCTTGCTGCAGGATCCGCACTTCGTGGACATGGCTGGCAGCGCGCCGGTTGCGACCATCGACCACGCCCTCTTCGCCGTCGCCGAAGAGCGCAAGGGCGACCTGCTCGGGCGCGTGCTCGAGCGCGCCGATTGCAAGTCGGCGATCGTCTTCACGCGCACCAAGCACCGCGCGCGGCGTCTCGCCGAGCAGCTCGAAAGAGGCGGCCGCCGGGCGGTGGCGTTGCAGGGAAACATGTCGCAATTCCAGCGTGACCGCGCCATGCGGGGTTTCCGCGAGGGCCGCTTCAACGTGCTGGTCGCCACCGACATTGCCGCGCGCGGCATCGACGTGGCTGGGGTTTCCTACGTCGTCAATTTCGACGTGCCGATGACCCCCGAAGCCTACACCCACCGCATCGGCCGCACCGGCCGCGGGGAAAGCGAGGGCATCGCCTGCACCTTCATCACCCACGCCGACCGGCGCTGGGTGCGCGCCACCGAGGCGATGATCGGCCAGGAGATTCCGCGCCGCAGCGTGACCGGCTTCGACTCCGGCTACCAGGAGCAGTTTTCGTCCTATGGTGCCCCGCGTGGTCAGGGCGGGCGCAACAGCTTCAAGCCCAAGGGCCGTAACGGCCGCTCCAACCCCGGCGGCCGCGGATTCCGCGGCGATCGCGAGGGTGGTGGCGGGTTTGGCGGCGGCAGTCCGAAGGGCGGCGATCGCAACGGCAGCAGCCAGCGCAACGGCAGCGGCGGCCCGAGCAGCAGCCAGCGCAACGGCAGCAGCGGCCCGAGCGGCGGTGGGCGCAATGGCAGCGGCGGGCCCAAGGGTGGCACCAACAGCGGGGGTCGCCGGGGCAAATCCAGTGGCTGGGCGCCGGCCAAGGGCGGGCGGCGGGCGACAGCGAAGGGCAGCGGTCAGAGCAGCGGCCAAGGTCGCGGCCGCGCGCGCTAAGGCCAGGCGCCCTGCGCAGCGCGCTCCGGCAGGTAACAATCTTGTACCAACGCCACTTTTCGCCAACCTGAAGGCGGGAAGTGGCGTTGTTCATGGGCGGTTGGGCGATTCTTCGGCATTTGCCCCCCAGCCGCCTCCCTGTAGTGAAAAAATGAAGCCATGCTGTTGCGCGCCCTGGTCCCGCTTCTCTTGATCTCTCCATTCGCTGCCGCCGCCGCCCCGCAGGCGACACCTGCAGCGCCACCCGCGGCAACAGCCCAAGAAGGCACTTCGCCCTTCCGGGACCTGCCCGCGATTCCCGGCGCTATCCGCCACCTGATCCTGGCCGGTGACTACGACGAGGCACTCGGCGCTATCGATCAGGCCGCCGAAGAGCGCGCCGAACATGCCGACGGCTGGATGTATCTGCGCGCCAGCGTGCTCGCCCTGGCCGAGCAACCGGTGGCGGCGGTCACCCAGCTCGAGGCGCTCGAGCGCGAGCACGCCGACGGCGACTGGTATTACAAAGCGCGCTTCCTGCGCGCCGACATCCTGCGCAGCATGAAGCAGCACGCGGCGGCCGAGGCGATCTATGAAGCCGAAGCCAAACGACTGCGCTCGGCCGATCGTCAGCGCGAGCTGGCCGGCATCTATCTGGGCTTCGCCCACCGTTTGTCGACGGTGATCGAGAACCCGGCACCCGACGAACCCGGCCCCGACTATCGTCGCGCCTACAACCTGTTTGAAAAGGTCCTCGATCTCGGCGCGCCTGCGGACTCACGCGAGGACGCGCTCTATGGAATGGCTCGCGCGCTGGAAGAACTGCAGGACTGGGGCAGCGCGCGCAACGCCTATTTCAACTATCTCGAAGCCTTCGGCGCCGCCGACGACTTCAGCCTGGCCGGCATCCGCAGTATGGAAGCGCGCTACCGCATCGCCCGCAGCGCTTTCTACGCCGGAGATGCCAATGGTGCGCGGCGCCTATTCGAAGACATGCTCGCGGTGGTCGACCAGGTGCGCCGCAACCAAGAGCCGTGGGCCGGCGCCTTTGATGCACTGGGAGAGGACCGCCCGCGTCTGGACTGGCTCGAAGGCAATTCGCGTTTCGCCATCGGCCACACCTATCAAGGCAACGACAGCCACTCCGTCGCCATGCGCGTGGCCGCCTTCCAACGCTTCCTGGCGGCGGTGCCGGCGCACCCGCGCGCCGGACGCGCGCGCTTTCAGATCGCCGAGACCTTGCAAACTTCCGGCCGTCTGGCCGAAGCCCTGAGGGCCTATCAGAGCATGCAGGGCTGGACCGAGCCGGCCGGCCTGGAGCAGGACGTGCGCGAAGAAAACGAACGCCTGCGTCAGCGTTCCCTTTTCCGGCGCGGCCAGGTTCTGGCGCAGATGGAGCAGTTCGACGACGCCATTGCCACCTTCCAGGACTACGTCGGGCGCTATTCCGCTGGCGAGGACTGGGGCGCCGCGCAACAGGCGATGGTCGATACCGAGTATCAGATCGGCGTCGTGCACCGCCGCGAGAAACGCTTCGACGAGGCGCGTGCGGCATGGACCACCTTCCTTGATAACCACCCCCTCGACGCTCGTGGGCGCCGCATCGCTCTCGACCTCGGTCTGACCTGGCAGGAACAGGCCGAACATCTGCACGCCCAGGCCGCCGATCGCGACGCAGAAGCCGATCCGGCCGCGGTGCAGCCCTTGTTGCGTTCCGCGTTGGCGCAGTGGGAACGCCTGGCGCGTAAGTATCCCAACACCAACGAAGCCTCCGAGGCGCTGTATCGCAGCGGCTGGGTGCTTGAGAACGACCTTCAAGATCTTGAGGCTTCGATCGACAGCTATCGCAAGTGCAACTTCGGCTCGCACAGCGGCTCGGCGCAGCAGCGGTTGGTGATCATGACCAACAAGTCGCTCGAAGTCAGCACCGAGCGCACCTGGCGCGGCAAGGATAGCGCGCAGGTGCGCGTGCAGGTGCGCAACAGCAAGAAGCTGACGGTGCGCATCTACCCGTTCGACTTGCAGGCCTATTTCCGCAAGCACCTCACCCACCAGCGCATCGAAGACCTCGACCTCGACCTGATCGCCGCCGACCAGGAGATCGAGATCGACGTCGAGGACTACGAAAAATACAAACCGATCCAGCAGGACATCAGCCTGCCGGTCAAGGGCAACGGCGTGTGGGCGGTGGCGGTCGAAGACGGCGAGCGCCGTGCCACCACCCTGGTGATCCGCAGCGACCTCGACATGGTGGTCAAGTCCTCGCGGCGCGAGGTCTTCGTCTACGCCCAGGACATGGCGCACGGGCGGCCGGCGCGGGGCGCCAAGGTGCTGGTAGCGGTGCCGCGCAGCGGCGACACCCCGCTGCTGCACGAGCTGACGACCGACCGCGACGGCATCGCGCGCATGGAGTTCGACGAACTGCACACCGCCGAGCAATTGCGCTTGTTCGCCTTCCGCGGCGATGACAACGCCTCCGACGGCCTCGCCCTCAGCGGTCTCGGCATGTCGCAGGGCTTGCTCGCCCGCGGTTATTTGTACACCGATCGCAGCGCCTACCGCCCCGGCCAGTCGGTGCAGTGGCGCGGCGTCCTGCGCGAAGTCCTCGACGGCAGCTGGCACTTCGAAGCCGGACGCGAGTACGACCTCGAGATCGCCGACTCGCAGGGCCGCGTGCTCAGCAAGCGGCGCCTGGCGTTGAGCGAATACGGCACCCTCAACGGCGAGATCCGCCTCGATGCCTACGCGCCGGTCGGCCAGTACCTGATCCGCTGCAGCCGGCCCAACGGTCCGACCTTCCAGGGCAGCTTCCAGGTGCAGGATTTCCAATTGCAGGAGATCGAGATCGCGGTCGAGTTCGAGCGCCGCGTCTACTACCGCGGAGAAACGGTCAAGGGTACGGTCAACGCTTCCTACTACTACGGCGAGGCGGTTGCCGACGCGGCCCTGCAGGTGCAGTTGCCCGACGGGCGCCAGCTGGCGCTGCGCACCGACGCCAAGGGCGCCGCCGAATTCGAGATCCCGACGCGCGATCTGCCCGACTCGGCCGCCCTCAGAGTGCAGGCCACCTTGCCGGAACAGGGCGTCGCTGCCTATGGTTCGGTGTGGGTCTCGGCGCAGGGCTTCCACGTCGCGGTCAACGTCGAACACGACGTCATGCTGGTAGGCAACTCCTTTGCCGTCGACGTCACCACCACCGATGCCGCCGGCGAAGCGGTGGCCCGCGACCTCGAACTCAAGGTCTATCGCCGCGACAGCACCCGCGGCGGCTGGCGTGACACGTTGATCCAGGAGAACAAGGTCGCCACCGATGAAGAGGGTCGCCTGCGCCAGACCCTGAGCCTGCAGAAGGGCGGCACGCACATCCTGCGCGTCGAGGGCCGCGACCGTTTTGACAACCCGGTGGTCGCCGAGGACAGCATCTGGATCTCGGGCGACGAAGACACCACGCGGCTGCGTCTGCTCGCCGATTCGATGAACGTCGAGGTCGGCGAAAAATTGGTCGTCGACCTGCACAACCGTTCCGGTGCCGGCATTGCATTGCTGACCTTCGAGGGCGAGTCGATTTTTGAATACCGCCTGGTCGATCTACGCCAGGGTTCCAACCGTATGGAGCTCGACATCGAGCACGATCACTGGCCCAACTTCGTCCTCGCCGCCGCGGCGATGCGCGGCAACCGCTTCCATGAAGCGGCTTCGGCCTTCGAGGTCGCGCGCCAGCTGCAGGTCAGGCTGGTGCCCGGCAAGCAGGAATACCGCCCCGGCGACACCGCCAGCGTGGCGCTCGAAGTCACCGACCAGCTCGGCCGCCCGGTGCATGCCGAGTTGTCGCTGGCGGTGGTCGACGAGTCGATCTTCGCCATGTTCCAGGATCCAATGCCCGGCATCCGCCAGTACTTCGAACAGGATGCGCGCCGTTTCGCCGGCATGCGCACCACCAGCAGCTGCACCTTCAGCTACCAAGGGGTCTCGCGCGACATCGCCCGCGCGGTGCTGGAAGAATTCGAACGCGAGCTCGCCGAGGGCGCCTGGGCCGACGATCGCGATTCGCTGCGCGAAGAACTGGACCGCCAGAGCGACTTGCGCTTGCGGCGCTCCAATCGCGGTCTGGAGTCTGTAATGCAGGCGCAGGCGGGTCGGCCGATGTCTCCGGGCAGCCCGGCGCCTCAAACCGCCGCGATCATCAATGGTCTCGACAAGGCGGGCAACCTGCGCTTCCAGTCCGGCGAGGCTCTCACTCAGCTCGGCTACCTCGGTCGGGATGGCGCATTCTTCGATGCTGGCGTCAATGCGGGATTCAGCTTCGGGCTGCCGGCAGGCGGTGGCGGTGGCGGTGGTCGTGCCGGAGGAGAAGCACTCGCCCGCAACGTGCAGGCTGAACTCGCCTTCTGGACGCCGTCGGTGATCAGCGACAAAGACGGTCACGCCACCATCGAATTCGAGGTGCCGCGACGCTCCACCCGCTGGCGTCTGACCTGTCGTGGCGTCGGTCCCGGCACCCTGCTCGGGCAGGACGTCGCCACGGTCACCGCCAAG
>JAJFFB010000188.1 GCA_021776925.1 Planctomycetota bacterium
CGGGGGGGGGGGGCCCTCCTGGCCCGTCCTTTGGGGGGTGTTGGCCCGCCGTTTTCGCGGCCTTGGCCCCCCACACCCACGCCGCAACCAAGTCCGCGCAGGTGAACCAACAAAGAACCCCTAGGAACCCAGGAAATCCGCACCAAAACGCGGCCGCAGCACTTCAGGAATGCGGACCCGCCCATCGGCGCACTGATGATTCTCCAACAAGGCAATCAAAACCCGCGGAGAAGCAATCACCGTGTTATTCAACGTATGACAAAAAACCGGTTTGCCACCACCCTCGGGGCGATACCGCAACTTCAAGCGGCGAGCTTGAAAGTCATAAAAGCGTGAAGCGCTATGGGTTTCGCCGTAGCCGTTACGGCTGGGCATCCAGGTTTCGATATCAAACTTCTGCACCTGTCCTTGACCAAGGTCACCGGTGCACACGTTGACGACGCGGAAGGGCAGTTCCAGTTCCTCCATCAGTTCGGTGGCGTGGCCGAGCATGCGCTGGTGTTCGGCGATGGACCATTCTTCGTCGTTGGGGCCGATCACCACTTGCTCGACTTTCCAGAACTGGTGCACGCGATAAAGCCCCTTGGTGTCCTTGCCGTAGGTGCCGGCTTCGCGGCGGTAGCACGGGCTGAGGGCGACGCGCCGCAGCGGTAACCGGCTGGCAGCGAGAACTTCATCGCTGTGAATCGCGGTCAGCGGCACCTCGGCGGTGCCGACCAGCGACATCTGATCGCGTTCGGCGAGGTAGGCCTGTTCCTCGCCGCCGGGGAAGTAACCGGTGCCCTCCATGCACGCGTAGCTGACCAGCGTCGGCACCGACACCGGTTCGAAACCGCGCCCGATCATGTGCTCGAGGGCGTGTTGCAGCACGCATTGCTCGAGGCGGGCGAGTTCTCCCAGCAGCAGGTAGTTGCGCGAACCGGACAGCTTGACCCCGCGGGCGATGTCGAGCACGCCGTGCTTTTCGCCGAGCTCGATGTGGCTGAGCGGCTCGAAATCAAAGTCCGGTGGGTCGCCGACGCGGCGCAACTCGACGTTGTCCTGGTCATCGATCCCGTCGGGCACCTCGGCTGCGGGCGGCATCGGCAGCAGCAAGGCCTGCTCCTGGTGGCTGGCACGCAGTTCCTGTTCCTGGGCCTCTGCTTCCTTCAGCCTGGCCTTGGTTTCCTGTTGGCCGGCAAGTGCTTGGGCGCGCTCCTCCGGACTCATGCGCCCAAGTTCTTTGGCAGCGGCCTTGAGTTCGGCGCGCATCGCTTCGACCGCCTGCTGCTGCTTGCGGAAGCGCAGATCCAGGTCAAGAAAGGCGTCGACGTCGACGGCAACGCGCTTGCGTTGCGCGGCACTGCGCACGGCATCCGGGTTCTCTCGAACCCATTTCAGGTCAAGCACGGGGGGATCCTCAGAAAAAAGGTCAGCCGGTCCAGCAGCGGTCCTGGCGGCGGAATCCGCGGCTCAGGGTTCGATCCAGTCGGAGGTCAGTTTACCGAACCACGGATGCTTCTTCATCGACAGCCGCACCAGCACTGGCTTGCCCTTGGGAGCATCGCCGTAGGCGGATGCCGGGAAGAACGCCAGATGCCAGTCGGCGCCGACATCATCCTGGCTGGGCTGCCCCATTTCGAAGGACTTGCCGCCTTTGATATCGACCTTGATGTCGAACAGCGGACCACCAATGTTCATCATGTAGGTCTCGCCGTTGCGCCCGACGATGCGCAAGGTTTCGGGATCGACCGACACCTTGCCGGCGTCGACCTGCGGCGTGGCGATGAGGTGGAAGGGCGCGCCCAATTCCAGCTCGCTGGTCTGCTCGGGTTCGACGTAGACCACGAAGGGCACGTCGGTGGGCGGCTGGATCAGGCTTTCTTGCCCGTCCTTGCCGCGCAACAGACCTTGCAAGACCTGGTAACGGCCGATCGGAAGTTGGTGAGGCCCCTTGCCAGCAACGTCGACGTAAAGGCCGGCGAGCTGACTGGTCTCGGCACGCAGCACCAAGCTCTCCAGGCTGAGGCCTTTGACCCCCTTGAAGGTGACCTTGAGTTCGCCCAGCGTCGGCGCGACCTGGCGGATGCGCAGCATCTCGCAAGCCGGATCCTGCGGCAATTCGAGCTCGTACCAGGTGCCCTTGGCATCGCGCACCCATTTCGACACCGGCATGCCGGATTTCATCTTGCCCAGCGTCATCGAATCGAAGCGCAGCAGATAGACGTTGAGCGGCATGGCCACCGAACCCGCTACGCGCAACGGATTGCGCCCGTAGAGCGCGTCGCGATCGGTGTCGAATAGGGTGACCACGCCGAAGGGGCTCTTGCCGGTGCGCCCCGACAACATGCGGAAGAACATGATGCCGCCATTTTCGTTGAAGCCCTTGTTGACCTGCACTCCGTGGATGTTCCCGGTCTCGGAGCCACCGGCCACCATCAGCGCTTGCTGCACCAAACTGCCATCGGCCATTTTCTGTTCGAAGGTCACGACCTTGGGCTTGAGTCCGATCGAGAAATCTTCGCTGGGCTCGCCTCCGGCTTCGATGACGAACTTGGTCGCCTTGATCCGGGTCAGCTTCACCGGTCCGTTGGGGCCGGCAAAGAAGCAGTCTTCGCCGCTGTACGCCGGCGGGAAGGCGACGCTGTCGCCCGCCTTGCCGAAGGCCAGATAGGGCCAGTTGTCTGGATCGAGGTCGGCGGTGTCAATCGGCAGGGTCAGCGCGCCCGGCTTCTTCTCCATGTAAAACTCCAGAGGCACCTCGACCCATTCAGCGCCCTCGGCGGGCTTGATCCGGTAGGGCGAGGCCTTGGGCTCTTTGTCCTCGCCTGGCTTCTTCGGCTCATCGATGCCGAGCTTGGCGCGCAGATCCACCGCCATCCGCTCAAGATTGGTGAAGCTGAGGTCATTGGTGTAGTCGAGTTCCTGGCGCAGCTTGAGAAACTGCTCGACCACCTTGTAGGCCTGGAAATCATCCCCTCCTCCATCCTGGAAATCGGTGTTGTAGGCGTTGGCCAGGAAGTTGAGGCAGATGGTCTGGTAGTACTTGTCGCCACAGTCCATGAAGTCCAACAGAACGCCGCTGCCCTCGATGACCTCGACCACATGGATCCAGTCCTTGGGCTCGCGGCTGGCGACCGCCTTGGTGTTCTGCGCGTACATCGGCATCAGGCCCTGAATCCCCCGGTTGCGCACGATCTGCTTGTCGTCTTCGAGGGCGTCGAGGTATTCGCCGTAGATACGAGGGAACTCGGATCGATGCACCCGCTTCCAGGACAGGGAAAAGCCCTGCATCCATGGATCGGACCATTTCACCACCGCCACTTTCTCAAGGTATTTGTTGAGCGCGGCTTCACGATACTTCTTGATCGCGCGGTCCATTTCGACCTGGTCGGAAACCGCCATCGCACGGTCGAAACGCTTGGTGAAATCGGCTGCCGGATCCTGCGCCAGGTCGGCCGGAACCAGCACAGACAGCGTAAGGAGGAGGCCGGAGAGCATCACCTCCAGTCTATCCGCCCGGTCAATCGCGGGAACGCATCTGCCGCGAGCGCCGTTCGAGGAATTGGCGCTCCTTCTTGGTCAGCGACGGCATGCCGTGATCGTTGATCTTGTCGAGAATGCGATTCAGTTCCGATTCCTTGTGCGCGGTGCGCCGCGCCTGGCGGTCCTGGCGCCGCGCCTGACGCTTTTCCGACCAGCGCCGCAGCGGGCCGAAGCGAGCGAAACCGCCGGCCCAGGCCCAGCCGGCCGCGGCACCGGCGAGGTGCACGTCGGCGGCCACCGGACCGCCCTTGCCGGCCAGGAATGCGGTCATGCGCAGCAGATCCAGCGCCACCAGCACCAGGAACACCGGCAGCAGCCGCACCTGGATCAGGAACAGGTTGATGCGCAGATGGGGATAGAGCGCGGTCATCGCCGCCAGGCAGGCGAGGACAAAGCCCGAACCGCCGATCACCGGCACGCGGAAGGCCGAGGGGATCAGCGCCGCCAACATCAGGTGGACCAATGCGCCGCTGATCACCACCACGGTCAGGAAACGCAGGAAGCGGCGCTGCGGCCACAGGCGTTCGACCTCGGGCCCGGCGAAGGCCAGGATCCAGGCGTTGAACAGCAGGTGCAGAATGCTGTTGGGTTCGTGCACAAAGGCGTACAGCACGAGCCCTGGCAGCGCGGTGATTTCGCCGTCGAACAGCGCCCCCGGTGACAGCGCGAACCAGTCCGCCAACGGCACGTCGAACAAGCCGAGCAGAAAGGAAGCGAGCCAGATCGCAACCCAGAGGATCAGGAGCCTGCGAACGAGGGGCGTCATGCTGGTCAGGGCGTGTCGCGGCTGGCATCCTATGGCCCCGCCGCAGCCTCGAAACCATAACAGTTGCCTACCCTCGCACGCATCCCGCGATGACCTCCACCGCTTCCAACCTGCTCGACGGCAAAGCCCTGGCGGCGAGCATCCGTGCCGAACTCGCACAGCGCATCGCCAGCCTCGCCGCCGCCGGCCGACCACAGCCTGGCCTGGCCACCGTCCTGGTCGGAGACGACCCGGCCTCGCACGTCTACGTGCGCAACAAGCGCCGCGCTTGCGACGAGGTGGGCATGGCCAACTTCCACGTCGAGTTGCCGGCCGACGCGGGCCAAGCGGCGGTGCTCGCCGAAGTGCAGCGGCTCAATCAGGACCCGCGCGTGCACGGCATCCTGGTGCAGTTGCCGCTGCCCAAAAACGCCGGCTACGACGAAAACGAAGTGCTCGCGGCGATCGACCCGGCCAAAGACGCCGATGGTTTCCATCCGCTCAACCAGGGAGCGCTGATGCAGGGGCGCCCGGCGCCGGTTCCGTGCACCCCCAAGGGCGTGATGAGGCTGATCGACCATTCCGGCATGAAGCTGAAGGGCTGCAACGCGGTGGTCGTCGGGCGCAGCAACATCGTCGGCAAGCCGCTGGCCCTGCTGTTGCTGGCGCGACACTGCACCGTAACTCTCTGCCACTCGCGCACCACCGACCTCGCCGCCGAAATCGGGCGCGGCGACGTGGTGGTGGCCGCGGTCGGAGTCGCACAGCTGGTCAAGGGCGCCTGGATCAAACCCGGCGCGGTGGTGATCGACGTCGGCATCAATCGCAACCAGGCCGGCAAGCTGGTCGGCGACGTCGAGTTCGAAGCGGCGCAGCCGCGCGCCGGCTGGATCACGCCGGTACCAGGCGGGGTCGGCCCGATGACCATCGCCATGCTGCTCGAGAATACGCTCGAGAACCTCAGCTGAGCTGCGAGAACACCCCGGCCGAGCGCAGCAGCAGGAACAGCAGCGACAACAGCAATAGCCAGCGCCACGGGCTGACCGGGTGGTGGGTGACGACGAAGCCGCCGTCGCGGTCCCACAAGGTGATGCCGCTCTGCATCAAACGCTGCAACGCCAGCCACTGCGCAACGATGACCAGGATCGGAATGTTCAGCCCGACGCCGCGCACCAGCACGTCAAAGGAACGGCGCCATGCGGCGGCCAGGCGCAGACGGTGGCCATAGGGGTCGGTCACCATCACCCCCATCAGCCACTTGCCGGGAGTGTAGCCCAGATAGCTGAGGAAGATGCCTTCCAGCACCGCCCACACCGCGATGGTTGCGGTGACCAAAACCACCGAGGTGAAGGTGAAGGTGCCCGGCAGAGGTTCCGCCGGCAGCAGACTGAAGACCGCGTACTGCACCAGCATCACGTCGAGTTGTCGCGCCAGGAAGCGGCGCCACGGGTCCGGGGTAGAAGGCTGCCATACCGCCCGCGGGGTCATCTGCCACGGACCGGGGGGGCGCAGGTCGTCCGCCGGCCCTGGCTCCGCTTCCGGCAGAGCGCTGGAGGGCTGCACTTCGGCTTCATCCACGCCGGCCCAGCATTCGGCGAAGACCTCGAGCTCGGCCGCCGCGACCCACGCCTCCATGCCTTCGCTCCAAACCAGGGTCGTAGCGGGCAGACGGCGCAGACGGAAGAGGTCTTCCAGGTCGAGCTGCGGCAGCGGCCCCGCGACCTCCTGGCCGTTGGCGTAGAACCAGGGCTGACGACTGCTCACGCCACTCCTCCTAGCGAAAGGCCCTCAGGGGGGCCACCGCGCCTGATCCCAGGAAACGAAGGAGGTGCCATGAAACTGCGCGTGCAGGGAGATTCTATCTCTTCTGCAGGGCCCTTCCGACCAATGCGTAGAGAAGCACGAGCAGCCCGGCGAGGGCCACCGCCACCGGCCCGAAGGGCAGATCGAGATGGAAGGACACCGGCCACGCAATCAGCGCCGGAACCAGGCCGACCACGAGGCAGTGGAGGAAGAAGGCACGCAGACTGGAGGACACTCCGTGGGCGGCAACGGGCGGCAGGAACAGCAGCCCGAAAACAAAAACCGGCCCGACCGTCATGACCCCGGCACCGACTCCGGCACCGACCATGACATGGAACAGCCGGTCATAATTCTGCGGCCGGTGGCCGAGGGCGAAGGCTTCGTCGCGGTCGTAGGAGACCAACACCAGACCGCGTAGGAAGCGCCACAACAGCAGGGCGATGGAGAGGTCCACCAAGGCCACCGTCACCAGTGCGTGCCAGTCGGCCACCACGACGGAACCCCGCTGCAGGGTCTGGACCAGGCTGCCGCCCACCGGACTCATGGAAAGGAACAACAATGACGCGGCGGCAGCCAATGAAAACGCCACCGCCACGCGCGCATCGGTCGATCCGCGGCGCCCGTGCTTCTCCATCACCGCGAACAACAGCAGGCAGGCCCCAGCGGCGCCGGCGGCGAAGAAAAACAAGTATCCCAGCGGTGGATGGCCGTGATCGAGGTACTCCTGATGGAGACTCGGGAACCAGGGCAGCAAAGCCAGCCCGCCGGCGATCCCTGCCGCGGAGAACTGAGGTACGGCTACGCCGAGCAGTGCCGAACGGCGCAGGAACAGCAACCCCCCAAGCAGCGGCAGCACCATCGCGGTCAGCAGCGAGAGCACGATGCCCTCGGCCATGAACTCCCACAGCAGAGCCAAGGTATCCATGCCTACAGCGCCTGCTCCGTCATCTGCCGGTACTCCAGCCGGATCCAGCGCGTGGCCAGGCCGCGCAGTTCTTCGTCCTGGTGGGTCACCAGGACCAGGCTGCGCCCCTCCCGGTGAAGCCTTTGCAGGATGCGCACGATCACCTCCTCCGCCTCGGCATCGACTCCGGCGGTCGGTTCATCCAGCAGCACCAGCTGGCTTTCTCCGACCAGAGAACGCGCCAGCAGGGCGCGTTGCTTCTGCCCGCCGGAGAGCTGGGCGAAGAGGAGCCCGGCGCGCGGAGCAAGGCCGACGGTCTGCAGAGCGGTCGCCACCGCCTGCCGCTGTTCCTGGTCGAGGGCCCGCGGCGGCCGCGGCCCTTTCCACAGGCCCATGGCCACAACTTCGGCGGTGCTGACGGGAAATAGCGCATCAAGCTGATGCTGCTGCGGCATGTAGGCGAGGTGCAGACCCGACGAACACCGGCGCAACCCGGCGCGCAGTGGTAACACACCCAACAGGCTGCGCAACAGGGTGGATTTGCCACTCCCGTTGGACCCCGTCACCAAAAGGAAATCCCCAGGGTGAATGGACAAATCGACCCCCTCGATCACCCGCTGGCCGGGGTGCCCCAGCGTCGCACCACTCAAGCTCAGCAAGGGTTCAGCGGCGCGCCTGGTCACGGACCTTCTCCTTGTCAGCTGGGCTGCCTAGGGGGGGCACCGGCCCCAGGCCATAGGCCACGCCGATGCTTTCCACCAGGCTTCCGATCCAGTCCAGGTAATGAAGGGTTTTCGTTGTGGCGCCCGATGTGGTGGCCACCACGATCCGCTTCAGACCCGTCCGTTGCACCAACTTGTCGACATCCGACGACGGATACCAGGGTTCCATCAGCAACACCTTGGCCTGCTTCTCCTGGATGAGCGAGGCCAGGCGGGTCAGGTGGCGCGGGGAGGGACGCAACCCAGGTTTCGGTTCGACCTCGCCGATCAACACCATGCCGAAGCGCCGTGCGAAGTAGGGCCAACTGCGGTGATAGGTCACCAGCGGCCGGCCACGCAAGGGCTCCAGGTAGGCCTTCCAGGCCTTGATGTGTTCCTGGGCGCTCCGGTCCCAGACCTGCCAGCGTTGGTGGTACTCCTGATGACGCCCGGGGTCGAGGCGCTGCAGCAAGTCGCGGATACCCGCTGCCATCTTGCGTCCACCCTCGGGGTCGGTGTTGTAGTGCGGATTGCCGCGCGGGTGCAGATCGGCGCCGGCGGCCCGATCGAGTCGCTGCGGCACCTCCAGGGCCTGGATGGAACGCGATAGGTCGGCAAATCCGATCCCACCGGGTTGGACCGCAGGATTCCGGCACTTCTCCAGCAGCGGCGGCAGAAAGGCGTGCTCATAATCGAGCCCCATCAGGACCAGACCATCTGCCCGCTGCAGTTTCAGCAGCAGGGAGGCCTTGGGCAGCACCATGTGCGGATCGTGGCCGGCCCGGATCAGGCCTTCGACCTGGACCGCGGGTCCGCCAATCGTCTGAACCAGATCGACCAGGTCAGGGATGGTGGCGACGATGCGCACCTCGGGGCGGGGCGGCGGCAGATCGCGCGAGGCCGCCGGTTCCTGGGCCGGTGACGGCCCCATCGGCAACAGAAACGAGACGGCGCCGACCCAACGGAGCAGAAGCGGACTATTCATCGGACATCCTCACCAGTCAAGACCGTGGACGTGGCTGCCGAAGATGCCGTTCCACTGCAAAGTGAAAACCAGATCGGGATCAGTTCCCGGCTGGGGGTCGTACAGGGTCAGCCCGGCGCGCAATCGCTGTAGTTCGCTCAACGACCAGGTCGCGTAGGCGCTGAACATCGAGCCGGCTTCGGAACCTGAGAAGAATTCGCCGCCATCGCGTTTATCGGCATGCTCCCACCACGAGGCATGGAGGGCACACGCCCACTGGGGGGAGAAGCTGTGCTCCCAGAACCCCCACAGTCCTGCTCCACTGGCCGAGAAGACCCCTTCGGCGAAGCTCTCGACCTGTTCGCGGTCGTTCCACAGGACTTCCACGCCGACGACGTCGGCGGTGCGCTTGCTGCCGTCGGCTTGACGCCAGGTCAGGTCGACCACGTAGGTGGATTGGCCGACCGCAAAATTCCGCGCAACACCGGCCTCTTCCAATTCCTGGGAGCGGCCGCCGGAGGTGTGGAAGGCCGACAATCCCCACTGGAAATAGCCATCGCCCTGGATCTCGTGCTGGGCTGTGAGGCGGCCGGTGAAGGCCGCACGAGACAGTCCGCGGCGCCCATCTCCACCCGATTCGAGACCGCCCGGCGGGGGCACCAGATCGCCTCCGGCCGCCGGCAGGATCGGATGGCCGTGGCCCTCGAAGGCGGACCCGACCCCAACCGACCAGCGTAGCGGCACGTCCCCCATCCCGAACCAGTGGTGCAGTTCCAGTCCATCCATGCGCAGACTGCCACCAAGAAACTCCAGCCGGGCTCCTTCGATCAGCGAAGTCGCGCGCTGGTGCTGGTGGGTCGCGTTCCATTTGCCGAAATCGGCCAGATAGCGGCCACCCCTCAAACTAAAATTGTTCGGCAGCTGGTCCGCCCATAACGCGGCCTCGATCAGTTCGAAGGACTCTTCCTCGCCGTCGTTGCCGAACTCGGCGATGACGTAGCCCCAGCCGAAGGGGTCGATGCGTCCGGCCAGATCGAGTTCCACGGTGCGCAGCGACAGGCTGTTGTAGTTGTCGGCTGGCGTCGGCCGGTTGTCCTCGGCCAGCACCAGGAAGCCGTCGATGCTCACCCCGATGGCCGGGTTGTTGTCATTGTTGAAGCGCCAATCGGAAGCAGGAAGCGGGGTCTGTCCCCAATCCTGATCCTCTTGTTGGGCGTTCAGGGAGCCCTGGGCCGGGCAGGCCAAGGCAAGCAAAATCAGCAGGCGCCGTCCTTCGGCGCAAAGGTATTTCTGAGTCGTCATTTCTCGCGGTTTTGGTGAATTGTGTGAGTGCGTGGTCGCACGCTTGCAGAAACGCCCGAGGCGCCCCCACAGGAACAAAAGAATTCAAACCAAAACCGGCGGTGCGCGGCCGCATTGCCTGCGGTCAAGAAATCGCTCGCGCGGAACCAAATGCCCGAGCCACCCAGCCGACGGCGGCAAGCCATCGGAAAGCAGGACCAGAACCAGGTTCCAGGACTCAGGCGTGGCGCCCACAAAGCACAGCGCGCAATCGCCTTCCTCGCCGAAGGACGGCCCCTCATCACAGGCCGAAGCGAAGAACTTCGCACCCCTGTTCCCGCCCTCCGCCGGGACCCCCTCGAGCAGGTGCACCCCGGCGTGCAGCGATGCCAGCAGAACCAACAGCGCTGCCACCATCGCAGGAGATTTCCAGCGGCACACGCATCTATCATAGGCCGCCATCGGCAAAGGGGCTAAGCTCTCTTCATGGACATCGTGCTTCTGGCCAGCGGATCCACCGGCAATTGTGCACTGGTCCGCGCCGGCCGCGGCAACGATGAGGTCGTGGTGGCGCTCGACTGCGGCATCGCCCAGCGCACCGGGCGGCGGCTGGCAGAACTGGCCGGGCTGTCGCTGACCGCGGTCGACGCGGTGCTGCTCAGCCACCATCATTCCGACCACAGCGCCAACGTAGTTCCGGTCGCGGCGCGCGCCAAGGCACCGCTCTACGCCCACGCGGAGAGCCTGGAA
>JAJFFB010000189.1 GCA_021776925.1 Planctomycetota bacterium
GGGGGCCGGTACGCAGCCCGGTGGTCGACCCCCAAGTCCAACTGCTCTATCGCCGCGCGCGTAACTAGATGGTTGTGGGGTTAATGGGTTGGGCGGGGTTGGGGTTTAAGCGGAATGCGCGGGCGGGCCCCCCCAAGAGCCGGGAACCCCAACCCCCCCCAACCCATAAACCCCACAACCATCTAGTTACGCGCGCGGCGATAGAGCAGTTGGACTTCCGGGTCGACCACCGGGCTGCGTACCGGCCCCCCCTCAAGCTCGAGGGTGGTCAGGCGTTCGGTGATCTCGTAGGCGCGGTCGATCTGGAAGCCGTCGTCGGTGGTCCAGCGCAGCGGCAGACGGAAGCGGAACAGCGCCCCCGCTTGCACCTGCTCGACCACCACACGGTCGGCCTGCCATTCGATCTTGAGCTCGGGGCAGCCGGGGCGGTCGATCCATTGCTCGAAGAACCAGGCCAGCGGCCGGTCGGCGGTCGCTGAGCACATCTTCATCAGGTCTTCGGTGATCACAGCCTGGCCGGAATGAGCGCGGAAATAGCGTTCGATGGCCTCGAAAAAGACGTCGTCGCCGAGCTCGGCGCGCAGCATGTGCAGCACCCACGCACCCTTGGAGTAGGTGTTGGCCGAACTCGACTGGAAGAAGTCGTCGGGGTGCTGGTATTCGCGCCAGCGGATCGGACGTTCGCGCCCGGCGCGGGTGCCGAGCCAGCGGCTGCGCGTCGCCTGCATGGCCTGGCGCAGCGGGCCGCCGCCGCCGGCCTTGTGGTGCAGCCACGGACCGAAATAGGTGGCAAAACCCTCAGACAGCCAGGCGTCTTCCCAGCGCGCGTAGCCGACGGCGTCGCCAAACCACATGTGCGCGAATTCGTGCGCCAGCGTGCCGACGCCGCGATCGCCGCCGTCGAAGATGCGCTCCATCAGCCACACGTTGCCGGGGTTCTCCATGCCGCCCCAGCGCGTCGGCAGCTGCACGGTGGTGAACTTGCCGTAGGCGTAGGGACCGAAAGAGGCTTCCATGATCTCCATCCACTCGGCATGCCACTGCAGCGCGCGGCGCGCCTTGGGCAGGTCCTTGCGATAGACGTAGTGCGGCACCAGACGCGCGTCGCCGTCTTCCGGCAGACGAGCGAAGGGACCGACCGCGATCGCCAGCATGTAGCTGCAGATCTCGGACCTGGTCTGCGCGTGCCATACCGTGCTGCCGCCCTCGGGCTCGTCCATCTTGCCGGTGCAGGCGACCTGCATGCCCTCTGGGGCGTCGATCCACAATTCGAAGGAAGCACGATCCGAGGGGTGGTCCTCGCACGGCAGCCAGCCGCGCGCGCGCGAGGAGAAATGGTCGGTAAAGAGCACCGGCTCGCCGTAGCGGGTTTGGTCGGTGTACAGGCCGGTGGACGGCACTCCAGAAAATTCAGCGCGCAGGATGAAGGTCTGCAGCGGCGGCACGATCGCCGGCAGATCGATGCGCACCACCCCATCGCTGCGCGTGGTGTTGATCTCGACGCCTGCCTCGTTGAGGAAGCGGACCGTGTAGGCGTCGTCGGCCAGCAGGTCGAAGTACACCGTGCGCAGATTGGTCAGCGACTTGATGGTGTAGTCGCACGACCCGGTGATTTCCTTGGCGCTGGGGTCGAGTTGCAGGCGGATCGCGTAGTTGAGGACGTCTTGGTCGGGATAGCCAAGGAAACCGGCGTGGTCGACGGCGGCTCCCTCAGGGGCGGCCTGGCCCGCGGCCAGCAAGAACAGAAAAGGTGCGATCATGATCTGGGTACGGTCGTCAGGGCGAGAAGTTCGCTCACCATCTGCTCAATTCCGTCGGCAATGCGCGCCAGCGGGGCGTCGCACATGTAGGCCGGGGTGGAAACCACGCGGTGAGCGCGGTCGCAATGGGCTTGGTCGACGGCGGTGTCGACGTGCGCGGCCCCCATGGCTTCGAGGGCGGCAGCCGTGCCGGCGTCGGCGCCGATGGTCAGGCTGACCTTGGGCCCGTCGCGCAGCGCGGCGGCGGCCAGCGCCGGGGCGATGCACACCAGACCAAGGGGCAGGCCAGCGGCGACCGCGCTGCGCAGCAATTCTTGCACGCCCGGGTGCACGCTGCAGTCGCTGCCGCGCACGGCAAAATCGCACAGGTTTTTGGCCACGCCGAAGCCGCCCGGGAACACCAATGCATCGAAGTCTTCGAGCCGCACCTGATCCAAGGCGACGATGTCACCGCGGGCGATGCGCGCCGCTTCGGTGAGCACGTTGCGGGTCTCGCCGGGCACCACCTCGCCGCTGCGGTGGTCGACCACGTGCATCTGCTCGACGTCAGGGGCGAAGCACTGCACCTCGGCCGCGGCGCGGTCGAGCGCCAACAACACCAGAACCGCCTCGCGGATCTCGGCGCCGTCGAGATAGCCGCATCCGGCCAGACAGACTGCTACACGGACCATGGTCAACTCCTTTCGGTTTTTTGCTCAGGGAGATTTTGCTCAGGGCGAATTTGCTCAGGGCTGTTTTGCGGACGCAGGGTCACGTCCCCGTCAATCCTGGCCTGGCACGCCAGGCGCACGTTGCCGGCACAGCCGAAGCCCTCGAGCACCGAGGTCTCCAGGGCGCTGGGCGGAGCCAGGGCTCCGGCCAGGACCGCGACCCGGCACACCCCGCAACGCGCACTGAGGCAGCCGAAGGGCAGCGGCAGGTTGAGTTCCTGGGCGCGCTCGAGCAGCGCATCGCCGCGCTCGGCAGTCGCGCGCACGCCGTGAGGTTCGATGAGGATGTCAGGCAAGGGCTGGGCTGCGGGAGCGATCAGCCTAACCGCTGGCAGCGGCGGTGACGACGGCTTGCCAGCCGCGCCAGGCCTGGTTGCCGGCCTCGGCGCGCGCCCGGAAACGGTCGCCGAACTCGACCACCTGGTTGCGATAACCCCACGGGGACGGCTTCTTACTTTGCAGTTTCTCGGTGAAGGCCGCGGCCGATCCGGCGGCCTTGACCTCGCGCGCGACCCGCCCCGGTCCCATGCGATAACTCAGCAAGGCCAGATCGACGTCGCCGTGGTGGCGGCGCAGCATTTCGGCCAGGTAGTGCGCGCCAAGCCGCAGGTTGTCCTCGGGGGCGAAGGGCGGGCCCTCGACGCCGTAGCGCATCGCCAATTCGTCGCCCGTCGACGGCATTAATTGACACAGACCCTGGGCCCCGACCGAGGAAAGCGCGGCGGCGACGCCACGGCTCTCGGCGTAGACCAGACCAGCGAGCAGAAAGGGATCGCGCAGTCCAGCCAGACGAGAGGCTTCGAGGATGTCCGGCCCCCACTGTTCGACGCTGGCGACGCCGCCGGAGCGCAGCGGAGAATCCGGGCCACAGAGCCAGCGGCCGCCTCCGGCGAGCACGACCAGGCCGGCGAGGACCAGCAGCAGCAGCGCGCGCTTCACTTGGAGTCAGACGCGCCCTTGCCCGCAGCGGTCCGCGCCGCCAGCCACTCGCGCCAGGGTGTGGCCAGATCCAGGACCACCGCCGGCGGCAAGGAAGGCGCCAGCGCGGCAAGGTCGATGCCGGTGAACTGGGTCAGGTAGAGCCCGGCCCGCGGGCGCAGATGGCCCGGACCGTCTTCCAGCACCTCGAGCAGGTCGGCAACGATGACATCGAGGGTGGCGCCGCTGCCTTCGACGAAGTCTTTTTCCAGCGCGAAACCGAGTCCGCGCAGACCGTCGACCAGCCACAGCGAAGGGTCTTCACGGCTGTGGTCGCGCCACCACACCGCGTACACCCCGGCGGGGTCGGGCATGGAGCGGAAATCGAGGCAGGTGGTGAAGGCGAGCCCGTCGAGCAGTTCACTATCGTTGGGCTGGCTGGCCAGGTGCTCGATCAAACGTGAGGCGGCGGCGGGATCGCCGAGGCGGGAACTCAAGACCAGCGCGCGCCGCGCGGTGCCGGCCTCGGAGTGGTCGAAATGAGCACGATAGATGGACCGCGCCAGATCTGCCCCACGGCGTTGCAGGGCATAGGCGTAGCTCGACTCAAGGCGCGTGCCCAGGTATTGCGGCAGGATCTCTTCGAAGGCCTGGTCGGCGGCAGCGCCCGGAAGTTTGCGCAGCGCTCCGATCGCGGCGAGCCGGGTGCCGAAGTCCTCGGAGGTACTGGCGTCGAGAATCGCCGGCAGGACCTGGTCGTCGCCCAGGGCGCCCAGCGTGAGCAGGGCTTCTTTGCGGATCTCGCGCGGCGCTCCGGGGGAGGCCCACGGCAGCACCGCATGGAGCGCGTCGGCGTCGCCGATGATGCCCAGAGAACCCAGCGCCACGCGCACCAGCAGCGGTTCGCCTTCTTCGAGGACCTGCAACAGCAACGGCGTCGCCGCGGTGCCGGCGTCGGCCAGCGCGCGCAGCGCCGCGACCTTGACCCCGACCCGTGCATCGGCCAGCGCGGTGCGGCTGGCGTCGGGCCCCAGATGGCGCAGGCCATAGAGCATCAGATCGGAGGCGAGCGGTTCTTCCAGGCCCGAGACCTGGTCGAGGAAGACTTCGGCGTCGGCAGGATCTGCGGCGAGCAGCGCAGTTCCTAGGACCTGGGTGGCGATCTCGGGCTGCTCGACCAGGGTGGGGATGCGCGCCAGGAACTGGTCACGCAGTTTTGCGGTCCAGTGCTCGGCGAGACCTTGTTCGGCGACCAGGGTCTGGCACCAGGCGCTGAGCACCGCGGGGTCGAGGTCGGCCACCCGGCCATCGGACAAGCGTGCCATCAGCGCGGCGCGCGCGCCGGGCTGGGCCTGGTCCCAGTCGTCGAGGTGCTGGCGGATGAACTGGGCGTTGTCGCCGGCGAGATCCTGCCAGCTCTGCTGGGCGTAATGGGCGTTGAGCGAGGCCAGCACCTGGGGCAGCCAGGCGGCGCCGGCGTTGCCACGGAAACGCACCGGCTTGCGCCGCGGGCCGACGCGCACTTCGATCGAGGCGGTCAGCGGTCCCTCGGCGAGGCCGTAGGTGCCCGGCAGGACTTCCAGATCCAGCACCGGAGTCTGGTCGAGTTCGGCGACCAATTGTGCCAGTGCCTGCGGCCCGAGCAGACGCGCGCCGACCGGACTGCTGGTGACTTGTGGGCCGGTCAGGGCGCGCGCCGGCTGACCGGCCTGGGACCACATGACCTGCAGGCGCGGCAGGTCTTCGGGCGCGAGGTCGAGGTTGCCGCGCACGAAGTGGAAGGTCGCGCGCGAGGCGGCGAACCAGTCGAGCCAGGCGCGGCGTTCGCGTTGGCCGGGGTCGAGGCCGGCGATGCGGCTGAGGCAGCGCTCGGCCATCGGCGCGAAACGCGAAAACTGCGGATAGAACTCGGTACCGGCGACCGCACGCACCAGCGCGAAGGGCACCGCCTTTTCGAACTCGGACAGGTTCTCGTCGATGTCGCTGCGGAAGACGTACTCGCCGAGCAGGGCGGCGGCGGCGCCGCTGAGGAACAGGTTGTCGGAACCCAGGTTGAGGCGCATTTCCTGAGCCAGCTCGGCGTCGACCAACAGGTCGCCGAGGCTTTCCTGCTGCAAGAGGCGGGCATAAGCGAGGTAGCCGCGCTGGGTTTCGTCGCTGGTCTGGAGCAACTGAGTGCGCAGGTAGGCCAGTTCGGTGGTGCGCGTGCCAGCCAGGGCTTCGGCGGCGGCGAAGGCGACCAGCACTGAGGAATCTGCCAGGGAAGCGCGCAGCGCGTCGCGGACCTCGGCGTTTTCCAGGTAGGGAGTCAGCAGACGGGCGCCGCGCAGGCGGATGTCGGGGTCGCGGCCGAAGCGCAGCGACTTGAGCAGGCCAGGCAGGTAGTCCTGTTCGTGGTGAGCCTTGAGGCGCCCTTCGGCAAGGGTGCGCATCTGCCGCCGGGGGTGTCCGATCAGGGCGACGGCGCGCGCCGGCAGGATGCCGCCGTTGAGGACCACCGCGGCATCGAGGCAGGCGCCGGCGGCGGCGACGTCGCCGACTCCGGAGGCGGTTTCGACCAGCAGGCGGGCGTCGTCGCTTTCCATCTCGCCGACCGCTTCGAGCAGGCGCGCGGCGAGTTCGACGCTCGGCACGTGCGGCGCGTTGAGGGCCTTCAGGGCGGTGGTGCGGGTGCGTAATCCGAGACCTTGCAAGGCCAGCAGCGTGTCGGCGGCGTCGGCTTTGGTCAGCTTGCGGGTGCCGCCGAGCTGTTCGTACTCAAGGAAGATCTGCTCACTGCGGTTCTGCGGCTCTCCCCAGAAGTCGGAGACCGAGGGCGCCGGTCCTTCGGCTACGAGGGCTGGCGCTGCGGGCTCCTGTTCCTGCCCATTGGCGGGGAGATCGAGGCGCGAGCCGTTTTTCGGCTGCGGTTTGGCCTGTTGCCGGTTGGGAATATCCCGGCCCTGGGCGGGCAAGGTCGCAGCCAACAAAAACAGGCCCGCGATGACACGGAGGCTGAGTGTGCGCACGGGGCAGCATTCTAGTCGGTGGCCGCGGCCCAGTTGCGGATCTCTTGGTCGCCTAATCGGGCGACCAGGTCTTCGTCCCGTTCGGGATCGAACACCTGGAAGCCACTGGGGCCGTGTTGGCGCACTCCGCGCAGCGCTCCCGGGCCGCGCGCGGCAAGATCCAGGTCGGCAACTTGGAAGCCGTCGTGAATGGATTCCAGGGGCATCAGCCGCGCCAGGCTCTCGGTGGCGCCCAGCAACCAGCAGGTGGCCGCTGCGGCTGCGGGGCCGCGCGCCAGGCGTCCGCGCAGCTGATGCAGGCTGGCCAGGCCGAAACGCTGGGCGCCCAAAACAACCATGCCCGGCACCGCGGCGACATCGAGACCGACCTCGACGATGCTGGTGCCCAGCAGCGCGTGATGGCGGCCGGCGCGGAAGGACTCGACCGCGGCCTCGACCTCGGCGCCGGGCAACCGTCCGTGTACCACTCCGAGCGACATCCCGCGCCAGGCTCCGCCGTTGAGTTGTTTATGGATCTCGAGCAGTCCACCGGGCCCGTCGATGCGCGGCGTGACCACGAAGTGACGCGCCCCCCCCTCGAGTTGCGGGCGCAGGCGCTGCGCCAGTTGCGGCCAGCTGCGCAGATCAGCCACCCGAGTGCGCACCGTCGCCCCGGCGTTGGGGCGGGAGCGCAGCTGGCATGGTTCGAGCGCGCCATAACGCGCCCACGCCAGGGTGCGCGGGATCGGCGTGGCGGTCATGGTGAGCACGTGAGGCTGTTTGCCCTTGGCCACCAGCGCGGCTTTTTGACGGACTCCGAAACGGTGCTGTTCGTCGAAGATCACCAGGCGCAGATTGCCGAAATGCACGGTTGGTCCAAACAGCGCGTGGGTGCCGATCGCGATGGCGGCCTCCTTGAGCTGGGCAAGTGCCTGCCGGCGCGCGGCGACGCGGTCGTCACCGAGCAGCCCGACCACCTGCACCTGCGATCCTTTCAACCAGGTACGGAAGGTTGCCAGGTGTTGCCGCGCGAGGATCTCGGTGGGTGCCAGTAGCGCGACTTGCCCCCCCCCAGCGGCCACGGCCAGGGCGAGCGCAAAGGCCACCGCGGTCTTGCCGCTGCCGACTTCGCCGTGCAGCAGCCGCCGCATCGGGCGCCCACTTTCGAGGTCCATGCTCAAGGTGTGCAGCACCCGCTCCTGGTCCTCGGTGAGCGTGAACGGAATCCGCGCGCGGATCCGCTGCCACACCTCCGCGCTCGGACAGATCGCCGGGCCATGCGCCCCCTGGTCCAAGGTTGCCCTGCGGCGTTGCCGCTCCAGCGTCAGGATTTCCCCCCACGCTAGACGCCGGCGCGCCCGCTCCACCTCTTCCAGGCCGGGAGGGCGATGGACATCGCGCAGGGCTTCGGGCAGGGGCGGGACCCCGCCGCGCTGCAACAACCACTGCGGCAGCGTTTCGCGGATTTCCTCCAGCCACGGCAAAGCCGCGGCGACCGCCTTCGCCACCAGACCCGAGGACAGGCCATCGCGGTCGGGATAGACCGGCTGCAATCCGGCCGGCAGCGCGTCCTCGCCCACCGCGCGCGGCGACAAAAGGGTGGGCAGAGCCGCACCTTCCTTGCGCTGCACCCGCCCCTCGAGGAACAGCTCCTGGCCTTCTTCCAGGCTGCGCCGACGCCACCCCTGGCCGAACCAGACCGCCTCGAAGAACTCCCCATCCGCCTCAAGCCGCGCCGTCACCACCGCCCCGCGCCGGCGTGCGTAGTACATACGCACCGACACCACCTTGCCGCGCAAGCGCACCTTGTCGCCATGCTGCGCCCCTTCCGGCTCCTCCACCCGCGCCGGCTCCTCATAACGGGTCGGCATCAGGCACAACAACTGCCCCACCGAAGAGATCCCGTGCAGCCGCCGAAAGGCCTCCGCCCGCGCCGGCCCAATCCCCCGCAGGACGGTCAGCTCCGCCTCCACCCCCGCGCCTCGGACTGCCTCCGACTTCATGCTTTGACTCTAGCGTGGGGCAAGGTGAATCGCCTTCGACCGAGGAGAATCGCCTCCGTGGATTGGGCAGCATTGGCCCGACCGCATGCGACTTGCCATTGGGTCACTGGTGTAAGCCGGATAAAGCCGGGAGCGGCTCATCGAAACCTCTCGTTCCCCAGGACGTCTTTACCCTCTAGGGTATAACCCCTTTCCATACCCGGCAGGGGAGGGGCGGGAGTGCCATTGGCAACTCGGCCAGCTTTGATCTGGATAGATTGGGAATCGTCGTGACATTTCCTCGCCCGAAGTAAAGTTTTGCCACATCGAACGCATACCAAAACCAATACAGACCAAACTGAGGCTCCGCTTTCTCATCCTTCACGCGAAGTCGGTGGAGGTGGTTTTGGTAAAGGCATCCATCTACCCCCTCGTTCCAGAGTGCAGTTCGACCGATTGATCCTCCTTCGCAAACCAGAAGGTCACTGGCTCGAAGTTCCAACCGAGCTTCCTCTGTCACGGTGAAGTTCATCTGATCGAGCTCCGACAGTTCGAGCCGATTCCAGAAAACGTTTTTGGTTCGGAGGAATGGGCGTTGATTGTCGCCTTCGCGATTCTTCTTGGAGACCTGTTTGCCCTGCTGGATCTCGAACGCTGAATCGACGCGGTCGATTTCCCATGTAGATGGAAACTCGCCTATTTCGGTCTGCTGAAAACCCACACTCATAACCCGATCTTCTCCAGAATATTCCGCAAGGCTATGTGCGCCTCCGTGGAATCGGTGTCCCTGAAGTTGATGCAGCGGTTGGGAGAGATGCTGTTGGCCCTTTTCTCCAGTTCGGAGTGAATCCGCTCCTCCGTGTGGGCTATTCGGAGGTCGGACACAGAATTCAGACAGGTTGTCCGGTTCCATCTCGGCCTCTTCCGGTTTGGAAGGGTGAATAGCGGGATCGCCCATTTCCGCCCCGAGCGGCCGGAGAATCCTGCCATTTCTGCGGGAAACGGGTTGAATGACATCCATAAGTCGTCGCTCTCGCCATTTTGGCGCGAGAAATGGCGTGAGGTCCGCCCCCTTTTCCAGAATGCACCCTTCTCTCGCCATTCTGGCGAGAGTTTTGGCGGGATCGATACGTTAGGACTAGCTGCGATCACGATTGGACAATCCGGTATTGGGTCGCGCTTCCAGCGCCTTCTTTTTCCAGGAACCCGAGTTCCACAAAGTGCTTCAGGTGGTTGAGGGCCGTACGATTGGGGATCTCCATCGCCGTTTCGTATTCCGCCGTGGTGGTGACATCTCTGAGCACCAGCCACTCCCAGCCCTTGCGCTCTGATTTGCTGAGCTGGTCGAGCTTTTCGGCGGGCAGCGCTGCGGTGGCGGCTTGGGGGGTGCGGAAAAGCGTTAGATCCAGGTAGGGGTTGTTGTAGCTGAATTTAGGGAGCGGCAGGCCTGCTTTGGTGGCTTTGGACAGCATCGATTGGAGGCCCAACCCTCGTTCCTCGGCCAGCTCCATGGTTCCGAAGACCGCATGGAGGCGCGGGTTCCGGCTCACCATGGGGGCGGTGAACGACTGGAGTTGCGCCAAGGTGATCGGGGCAACAGGAGCTCCAGGGCTGCGGATGGTGACGGTGTCGGTGTCGACCACCAGCTGGATCTTGCTGCCCTCGATCGCGTAATCGCGGTGCACCAGGGCATTGGCGATTCCTTCGCGGATGAGTTCGAAGAATGCGCGGTTGACGCTTTTGCGCTGGGCTGCCGAGCGGTCGATGGAATCCGGCAGTTTCCCGCGGAGCCAGGCAAGAACCTGGTCGGGCACCAACACCATCGGCCCTTCGAAACCTTCCAGGTCTTCGCCCTCTGGGCGGTGGATGGTGGCAAGGATGCCGGCCTGTGGCAGTACGTCCCGGGGATCCTTGCCGAAGAGCAGATAAGCGAAGCGGGTTGGCGCGAAAGGGCCGTTCTTGGTCTTCACCAGCAGACCCTGGTGGATCAGTCGGCGATGGAACTCTTTTATTCCATCGGCACCCTTCTCCTTGAACAGGAAACCGCGGTAGTGCGCAAGTGCTTTGGGGTCGAGGTCATCCAGGGAAATATCTGGAGGACTAAGGTCGTTCGGCAAGGGTTTCAGGGCCAACTCCTGTTCCTCTTTTTCGGCCTTGCGCCGTGCCTGATCGAAGAACTCTGCATTCTCTTGCTCGATGACCTCCTGGAGATCACGGTCGAAAGGAATGGCTTCCACGCCCTTATGTTTCAGATACCGGAGCCCTTCTCCGGCGACCTTGGGATGCGGGTCTTCACAGCCGTAGTAGACCTTCTTGATTCTGGCATTGGTGATACGCCGCGCACAACCGATCTTGGGGTCATTGCGGGATTGCGGCCCACAGGGTTCCAAGGTGGCGAAGAGTACGCAATCGCCCAGGTCCTCTCCGAAATTCTTCCGCTCGATAAGAGTGTATTCCGCGTGATCGCCCTCGCGCAGTTCGCCGCGACAGGCGGCCTGGATCGTCCCGTCCGGTTTCCAGAGCACGGCACCAACTTTCGGGGTGAGGCTACCGTCGGCGCGCGGCTCACGAACGGAAGCCTTCATGACTTCGACGGCTTGCTCCATCAGCTTCCTCGGATCAAATGTCGGTGCCTTCACCATGAGTGAATTCCTCAGATACCGATCTTCTCCAGAATCTCCTTCAACGCCTTGTCGATCTCCAGCGCTTCGGCTTCGAGGGTATTCAGTTCCTCGACGATCTCTGCAATTGGGCGATAGGTTTCAGCGTCGGCGGTGTGAATGTAGCGGCTGGGGGAAATGTTGTAGTCGTTCTTTTTCAGCTCGGTGAGATCGACGATACGACTGAGTTTGTCCTCTTCTTTCCATGCGATGAGAGTGTCGGCGATGCGCTGGATGCCTTTGGCCGGAATGAAGTTTTTGGGGTCGCCCTTTTCATAGACCATGCTGGCGTTAACAAGGAAGACCTTGCCCTGTCGAGCCTTGGGCTTGGCCCGGTTGAGAAAAAGGACGACGCCCGGTGCAGTGGTGTTGTAGAAGAGGTTCTCGGGCAGATAGAGGACGCTCTCGATGAGGTCCTGGTCGACAAACCACTGGCGGACGGTCTTTTCCTTGTTGGTGCCGGCGTTGCCCGATCCGCGCGAGGCGGCGCCGGTGTCGAGCACGACCGCGGCGCGGCCATTCTCATTCAGGCTGGCGTAGATGTGCTGCACCCAGCCCCAGTCTGCAGAAGATTTCCCTGGAAATCCGGCCCCTGCAAGAAACCGGTCGAACTCATCCGCATCGTAGTCTGCCTCGGAGAACTCCTTCTGGTTCCACATCGGATTGGCGACCACGCGATCAAAGGTCTGTAGCTTGCCGCCCCTTCGGAACTTTGGGTTCTTGAAGGTGTCCCCGATCTCGATCTGCCCTTCCATGTCATGGATGATCATGTTCATGTTGGCCATGGCCCACGTTTCGGGCGTGTATTCCTGGCCGAACAGTTTGAGAGGGGCAGAGGAATCCCTTCCTTTCGCCTCCAATGCCAGCTCACACTTGATGAGCAAGCCGCCTGAACCACAGGTCGGGTCATAGATCGCCATACCCGGCTCGGGATCGAGCACGCGCGCCATGATCTCCCCCACTTCCCCGGGCGTGTAGAACTCACCGGCGCTCTGGCCACCGCCTTCGGCGAACTTGCGGATGAGGTATTCGTAGCTCTGGCCGATGATGTCGGCGTCGACATCGTCAAGCCCGAGGCGCTTGATACTGATCGCCTCGATCAAATTGGAAAGACGGTCGTCGTCGAGGTCGCGCTGGCCGTGGGTGGTGGCATTGAAATCCACCCGGTCGATGATGCCTGATAAGAGTGGGTTTTCCTTCGCGATCGCGCGCATGTGCGAAGTGACCTCTTCGCCGATCTTCTCCGAAATCGTGCGGATGACGGACCAGACGGGATGCTCCGGGTTATCCGGGACCAGCGGCAGGTAGAAGCGCACCAGCTTGTGGTCAGCGGCCACCACCTGGAAGGCGCGTTCCCGTGAGCCGACCTCCTTGCCAATCCGGGAGACCTCGTCGTCAAAGACGTCGCACAGGCGCTTGGCGAAGATCAAGGGGAGAATGTAGTCCTTGAACTTCGGAGCGTCCTTGGCGCCTCGAATCGAGCACGCGGCATCCCAGATCCAGGACTCCAGGGATTTCGGCGGGGGTGCTTTTTTTGCCATGACGAGAGCGGCATAGCCGCTGTGGTTCATCCTAGCTTGCCTGTGGCCCTCTCCCAACCCCGAGCGGAGCAAGCTTGGCCGAAATCCTCATCCTTCGACCTCACGCTGCTGGTAGGTCTTCAGCATGACCCCTTTCTTGTCCTTCCATGCCTCCCGGCCGTTGGTATTCCGTCCGGCAACCACACTCGCCGCCTGAGATGGTGAGCTGAATTCGTAGTCGGTAGTAAATACGAACCCCTCCTTGCCTTCGATAAGAACTCCATCCGAAATCAGGCGCTCACGCACATCAATCGAAGTACTCATCGAGGGAACTGTTTTACCTCGAGCAGTGCTGTCCTTCTGTACGGCAAAGCCGTTGCTCGTCTGGTAGCCCCATGCCTCCCAGCCTGACCCATGCCAATGAAACATGGTCTTACCAACCACTCTGGCCTCCGCTTGCTCAAAAGCGCGAATGCCAATAACAGGCAGTAAGGAAAGCACCTCATGGAGGTAGCCATCCACCTGGGCAAGGTCGGCCTCAGAAAGGCCGGGCCGCTGCGGGTCGACCTGGTTGTCCAAGCGGCACCTCTTACTTGCCCTGGCAAGCTCGATCAGCCGCGCCTCTAGGTACTGCACCTCAGCCTTGTTCAGCGGATCGCCACGGGTGGTGAAGTCGATGGCCTGTTGCCAGAAATCTTTGTTTGCGTAGTGACTGTTCAGGCGATCACGAACTGTCTCGGCTTCTCCGACGTAGAGCATCGGGTACTCGCCTTCGCCTTCGCTCCCGACCAGGATGTAGACCCCACTCCCATCAAATTCGGACCGCTTTTTGACCTCCGGATAGCGCCCCCGTGGACAGATGATCCCAAGGCCTACCCAGTTGGACTTCTCGACCAGCCGGAGGCCATCAGGAATGCCCTCAGCGACAAGGATGCGGATATTAAAAGGGCGTGGCTGGTTCATTTCTGCGAGCGATTGGGATACCTGGGGCCATTTGCTTTATTCTGAGCACCTACTATGCCCCTCTACACCCTTCGCGACAACTCCATCACACCACTTCCTTCGACCTCTTTCCGCGCGGAGCAGGTCTATGAGAGGGCCGATCTGCAGCGCCTGCTGCGCGACCAGATCGAGATCCTCTTTCCCGATGAAAGGGCCATGGTGCTGGCGGAGGAATTCGGCGACTGGGAGGACTCGCGACGGCGCATTGACCTGCTGTGCCTGGATGGGGATGCCAATCTGGTCGTCGTCGAACTCAAGCGCACCGAAAGCGGCGGGCACATGGAGCTCCAAGGCCTGCGTTACGCCGCCATGGTGTCGACGATGACCTTTGACCAGGCCGCCCAGGCCCACGCGCATTATCTAAATCAACGCTCCAAGGCAGACAAGAATCCGGAGCACCAGGCGCGAAAGGCCATTTTGAGTTTTCTCGGATGGGAGGAGCCTCAGGATGACGGTTTTGCTGCCAACGTCCGGATCCTCCTGGCGTCCCAGGACTTTCATCGGGAGCTGACGACCACCGTGATGTGGTTGCTGGAGAGAGACATCGACATCCGCTGCGTGCGACTCACTCCCTACAAACTCGATGACGACCAGATCGTGCTCAACGTGGAGCAGGTCATCCCACTCCCGGAAGCTGCGGAATATCAGATCCGCGTCCGGGAAAAACGTCAACTGGAGCGGGCAGAACGAAGCCGCTTGGGACGTTCCAAGATCGACCTTACGCTGGGCGAGCAGTCGTGGACGCGCCTGACCAAACGAGAGGCGATGTTGCGAACCATACTTCACCTATTCAATTCCGGGATTAGTCCAGAACAGATCGCCGACACCATCCCCTGGCGGAAGAGGAACCAGTTTTTGATCCATGCCGAGGGAACTCTCAATGCCCAAGAATTTTGTACCGCCGCAGCCGGCCTGATCCCAGACACCAGGCGAACCTTTCGACCCGAACTCTGGTACTGCGAAAACAAGCAGCTCATGCACTACAGAGGCAAGACCTGGGCGCTGGTTAAAAGGTGGGGCCAGCGCACTCCGGAGGCTCTTCGCAATCTCATGGACCTCGCCAATGAAAAGGGCGTCGAGAATGCCTCCAAAATGGCATTTGAGGTCCATGAGAGCTGAACCGCCTGGATTGGTCAAGAATTGTCTTCTGCGGACGGAAGGTATTCAGTGGACCGTTCAATTCCCTGCCGGCGGTTGGTCCCAGAGACGATAGGGATCGTCCAGGCGGATCATTTCGGCGAGCAGCAGGGCTTCCATTGCGCCGCGTTGGGTGGCGTAGGCTGGGTCGTCGGCGAGGTTGCGCTGGTGCCCTTGGGGGGTGTTGCCGGTGAGTGCGACGATGGCCGGGTCGTGGTGCTCGGCGAGCAGTTCCTCGGGGTTGTCGGCGAGGTTGAACAGCTGGGTCTGATGCACCTCGCCGTCGAGCACGTCGTATTTGATCAGCTTCCAGTCGCCCTTGCGCACACAACGCATGCCGGGTTTGGTACCACCGCTGTAGACCCCGAACAAGGTGTCGCGCACTGCTTCGGTCTTGCCTTGCAAAACCGGCCAGAAGCTCTCTCCTTCAAAGGTCGCCGGGGCTTGAACGCCGGTCATGTCGCACAGTGTGCCGAGCAGGTCGAGCAGATACACGTTGCCCGGTGCGCGGCTGCCGGCTTCGATACCGGGACCCTTGACGATCAACGGTACGCGCCAGGTGTGTTCGTACAGGTTCTGCTTGCCCTGCAGGCCGTGACGGCCGATCGCCATGCCGTGGTCGGCGGTGTAGACGATGTAGGTGTTGTCGAGTTCGCCCAGCGCTTCGAGCCGGGCCAGCACGCGGCCGATCTGGATATCGATGTTCTCGCCACAAGCGAACTGGCGCCCGATCTCGTTGCGGATCGTGGCTTCGTCGCGCTTCTTCAACACCCCCTGCACGTTGACCTCGTCGCGCAGACCGGGGTGGCCGTGCGGAAAGGGATGCGCGGCGAGGTAGTTGGCGGGCAGGGCCGGCGCACCCGGGCGCGCGTCGGCCAGGACCTCGGTGTTATGTGCGTCGTACCTGGCCAGCAGCTCGTCCTTGGCCCAGCGCGGGTCGTGCGGGTGCGAGAAACCGAAATAGATGAAGAAAGGTGCCTCGCTGTCGCTCTGCTCGCGCTCGTCAAGGTAGTCCAGCACCTGCTGCGCGTGCCAGGCGCTGCCTTCTTCGTCATCTGCCTTGCGTTTGGTGGCGTCGCGACGCACGGTGAACTGTTTGTTGGCGGCCTCGTAGCTGTTGCCCTTCTTGCACGTGCGCATGGTGTCGTAACCGGCGCGGTTGAAGACTGCCGCCAGCGTGTGTTCGGCGAGGTCCTCGGGACACAAGGGGTTGGGCCCGGCTCCCTTGACGCCGTTGCGCGGCAAATGCCAGACCGTGCGCCCGCTCATCACCATGTGACGCGACGGCGTGCACACCGCCCCCGACCACGAACCCATGTGATAGGCGCCGTCGAACACCATGCCCGCGGCGGCGAGCTGGTTGATTACCGGCGTCTGCAGCGCGGTGTCGGGGGTGTAGGGCTTCAGATCGAAGGGCGACTGATCATCGGCGATGATGAACAGCACGTTGGGTCGGGGCGTTTCGCCGGCCTGCTGGGCGGCACAGGAAAGCGGGCCAAGAAAAACGGCGGCGAGGAGGAGTTTCATCGAGGGGTTGCCCAGGGGTGGACGGGCTCATGGTGTCGTGGTGGCGGGCCAGGCGCCAGTTCTCGCACGCGGCGACCAGGCGGGCGGCGCGTAAGGGATGGCTGACATAGAGGTCCTGGCTTTCGGCCGGGTCATTGCCGAGGTCATAGAGTTCCCAGCGCACTACCGGGCGTGGCGTGTTGTCAGACTGGGGGCTTGGTGTCATGTCGGGCTGGGGACTTGGCTCGGTGGGCGCCTCCTCTTCCTTCGCAGGTGGTTTCAGATGGCCCACCAGCTTGTGCTGGTTGTCGATCCAGGCCACGGTGTTGCGGCTTTCGAAACCGATGCCTTGGGGCCGCGCGGCCGTCGAGCCAGCGAACCAGCGGGTCAGCGAAATGCCGTCGAGGTCGGCCTGGGGTGGCGGGATCGCCAACAGGTCACAGAGGGTCGGCAGATAATCGCTGGTCAGCGCCGGCACCTCGGTCGAACGAGCGGCAGGAATTCCGCCCGGCCACTCGAGGATGCCGGGGACGCGGATGCCGCCTTCGTAGAGATCGCGTTTGCGCCCACGCAGGCCGCCGCTCGATCCGGGAGCCTTGCCGGCCTTGCCTTCGGGCCCGTTGTCGGAGGCGAACCACAGCAGGGTGTCGTCGGCCACGCCGAGCGCGGCGAGTTCGGCGCGCAGGCGCCCGATTTCGCGGTCCATCGCGCGCACGGCTCCGTAATAGTGCTGCCGCGCCTCGCTCAGGTCGGCGAAAGGCGCGCGGTCCTCTGGCCCGGCCTTGAGGGGCAGGTGTGGGGTATGAAACCAGACCACGGCGAAGAAGGGGCGCTCGGCCCGGACGGAATCGCGCACGAAGGGCAGCACGCGGTCCATGATGATCCGAGAGTCGTCGCCGTCGAGATTGTGGGTCGCCCGGCTTCCGTCTTCATGCCAATAGGCAGTTCCATAAGCCCCCCCCTTTTCGGGGTCGATCATCGGATCAAAGGTCGGCACCTTGGCTTCGGTCGAGAAACAGAAGTCGAAACCGTGCTCCCACGGTGGTGCGTAGTGCGCCGCGCCCTTGGGCCCGCCGCGGTTGGAGTCCTTTACCGTGCGCGACAAGGTGCCGAGATGCCATTTGCCAAAGTGCCCGGTGGCATAACCTTGCTCGCCCAACAACTCGGCAAGGGTGCGTTCATTTGCCTGCAAGTGGCCGCTATTGGCAAAGGGGATTCCCAGGCGATAGGGATGGCGCCCGGTCAGACAACTGCCGCGGGTCGGACTGCACACCGGTGCGGCGGCGTAGAAGCGTTCGAAACGCAAACCGTTAGCGGCCATCTGATCCAGATGGGGTGTCTGCATGCGCGGGTGACCGTGATAGCCAACGTCGCCCCAGCCAAGGTCGTCGGCCATCAACAGGATGACGTTCGGTCGTGCGCTGGTCTCGGAAACGACCCAGTCCTCGGACGGAGCCTCGGGCTGCACACAACTGCCCAGGACCAGGGCAAACGAGATCCAAACGGAGGCTCTCATGGGCGAGTCCGGATCGCCTCCAAATCATTTTTCAATCGCTCTGCAACCTCGGGCTGGTGCTGCAAGAGGTCGTGGGATTCGGTGAGGTCCGCTGCGAGGTCAAAGAGGGAGTAGGGCCCTGGAAAAGGCTTGCCAACCGGTTTCTCGCGTCCGCCGGAACCGTTGCCCAAAACCAGTTTCCAGCGCCCGTCGCGGATGGCGAAGGTGCCATTGGCGGAATGGTGGACCACGGGTTCTCGCTGGTAGTCCTGAGGCCTTGCGGCGAGCAACGCCTGAAAACTGCCGCTATCTGGCGCCACCCCGGCGGCGAGTTCCTGACCGAGGATCTCGGCGACGGTGGCGAAGACGTCGGTCAGGCAAATGGTCGGTTCGGCGCTGGAGCCGGCCCGCACCTGCTGCGGCCAGCGCACCACGAAGGGTACCCGGTGGCCGGCTTCCCACACGTCGGCCTTGGTGCCGCGCAGCACCCCGTTGGCGGTGTGGTGTACTGGTCGGTAGGCCTGCTGCGCGGAATCGTCGAGGTGGTCTTTCCCAGAGGTGCGGTACATGAAGGAGCCATTGTCACTGGTCAGGATGACCAGGGTTTTGTCGCGCACTCCGGCGTCGTCGATGGCATCCAGCACCTGGCCGACGACGGCGTCGACCTGCATGACGAAATCACCATAGGGCCCCAAACCGGATTGGCCGCGAAAGCGTGGATGAGGCAGTACAGGCTTGTGCGGTGCGGTCAGCGCGTAATAGAGGAAGAAGGGTTGCTCCTTTTCCGCCAGCCGACCAATCACACCCGTCGCCTGATCGGTGAGGTGGTCCAGGCAGTCCTGCATGACGAAGTCGGGGGCGCGCGGCCCCTTGCGCAGGAACACCGGAAAAGAGCTCCCCGCCTGGGTCAGCCCGGGCTGTGCGGTCACGCGCCCGCCTTCGATGTAGACGTAGGGCGGGAAATCCAGGGAAGCCGGGATGATGTACGACCAGTCGAAACCATGCGTGTGCGCGCCGTCGCTGAGCGGCTGTGTGTAGTCGATCGCGTCGTCGTTGCGGACAAAACCCAGCCCCAGGTGCCACTTGCCCACCATCGCCGTCGCATACCCCTGATCACGCAGGAACTCCGGCAAGGTGACACGCTCCTGCTGAATCAACGGCGGCCCATAACCGTTCTGCACTCCCCTCTTTAAGCGCGTGCGCCACGCATACCGCCCGGTCAACAGGCCATAACGAGTCGGAGTGCACACCGCCGACCCCGAATGCGCATCGACAAAGCGCATCCCCTCGCGCGCCAGCCGGTCCATGTGCGGAGTTGAAATGCGCGAAGCA
>JAJFFB010000190.1 GCA_021776925.1 Planctomycetota bacterium
GCAAAGCGCGCCGCGGCGACCTGACCGATGCCACGCGCAGCGCCGGAAATCACGGCCGTGCGGCCCTCAAGGGAAAAGTGGGGGGACTCCATGACAGATGCGAACGGGAGCCGGGATCCTAGCACTTTCCCTCGCGTTGGATGGTAGGGTCGAGGCGTGAACCCCGATCTTCCCTCATTGCGCGTTCATGCTGTTTTGCTGTTGGCCTGGTGCTGGTTGCCGTGGGCTTGCGGTGGGGAAGCTGGGGACACTCCCCAGGCTGGTGTTGGGGGTCCAGTGCAAGCTGCAGGTGGATCAGCCCAGAGGGATCGAACCATCACTGCATCCGACCAGGCGGTGGTATTGCTGGAGCACGCGCAGCGGTTGGACGGAGTGCTGAGTGATGCCGAGTTTGGTGACTATCAACTGCACCTTGAATTCCAGTTGCCACTTGCCAATGGCCCAGGAGAGGGTGGCGGCAGCGTCGAAGGCGGGGTCTTTGTTTCCGATCGCTGGGAGGTCCAGATTGCGGATTCTGCGGGGCGGGACCTTGGCGTCACTTCATCCGGGGCGTTGTTTGGAGTGCATGCGCCCCTTGCCGACGCCGCGCGGCCGGCCGGCGAATGGCAGGAAATGGACATCCGCTACGAGCACTGGGCGGGGGAGCCGCCGCACATCTCGGTGTGGTTGAACGGAACGCTGGTGCAGGACGACGTGAGCATGACCGCGGCCACCACCGGCGGGGTCACCACCACCTTGCCCGGCATGATGGAAGGCGACGCCGGAGCGCGCTTCCAGGCCGCGCATGGCAGCAGCCCCCAAAGGATTCCATGGGATGAAAGTGCCTGGGCGGTCGCCGCAGCCTTCCGCAGCGACGCCAACGGCACTCTGGTCTCGCGCTGCCCCCCCCTTGGCGACTGGGCGCCGGATGCCAAGGCCTTGTTTCTGCGTGGCGGACGTCTGGTCTATGACATCGGCTGGGTTGGCGCCATGACCAGTCGCGGGCGTTTTGATGACGGCCAGTGGCATCGTGTGGTCCTGGGCAGCGCGGCGGGAAGAGCGCGCATGTGGGTCGATGGCGTGCTCGAGGCCGAACGCGAGGACTTCACCGCCGCCGACCATGGGGAGTTCACCTTCAAAGTCGGCGCCGCCAACCACAATTTCGGCGGTCCCTTTGACGGTGAGGTCGAAGAGGTCCTGTTCTGGGCCGGGGGCCTCGACGCCGCCGCTGCCCAGGCCTGGTCGAACTCCGGCGCAAACCCCGACTTGGAAGCCCGCGCGTCCTTCCACTGGGTGGCGCCGGTGGATGCGGCAGCCACAAAGCGCTTCCGCCGCGGTGACGCGCTGAGCGGCCCGATCCGCTTCCAGGGCGGCGAGCGCGGACCGCTCTACCGCAAGGTCTGGCTGCGCCCGCTCGAGGAGGTCGACCCGGCCAGACAGATTCAGAACCTGGGTGAAAGCGCCTTGAATACGGGGCGCAAGATCTACCACGGCGTCTGTTCGGCGTGCCACGGCTTCGACGGCCTGACCGCCACCAATCCGCAGGCGCGGCCTTTCGCCAGCGGCGTGCTCGAAAACGGCAGCGATCCGTATCGTCTCTACCAGACCATCCGTCACGGTTTTCGGGAAATGCCCGCGAGCACCTGGCTGTCGGCCACCGAAACCTATGCGGTGGTGCACTACCTGCGCGAAGAATTCCTGCGCGAACGCAATCCATCGCAGTATTTCCACGTCGATGAGGCCTATCTCGCCAGCCTGCCCAAGGGTCGCCTGCACGCGATGGCCACCGAAGCCGGCAACCAGCCGCGCGACTTCGGTCCCGCCCTCGCCTCGCAGCTCGGCGACGAGGTCGGTTCGGCGTTGAGCGTCCATCTCGGTTCCGAGACCACCATCGCCTATGACCTGCAACAGATGGTCTCGGCCGGGGTGTGGCAAGGTGGCTTCCTCAACCTCGACGCGACGCAGCACTACCAACAACGCGGAGAAGGCAAGGCGCAGCCCCGCGGCAAGGAGTGGAGCATGCTCAGCTCTTACGGCTGGGGCCACGACGGCACCCTGGACTGGGATCGGGACCTTCGGCCGGAGCGCGGACCCTTGCCCAAGGCGTGGCTGGATTACCACGGCCACTATGTGCACGGCGACAAGTTGATCTTGAGCTATGCACTTGACCAGCGCGAGGTTCTGGAACATCCCTTCACCATTCGCACCGGTCGGGAAACCTGGATCGCCCATTCCCTACGGATCGGCCCCGGAACCTCCGAGCTGGTCCTGCAGCTTGCCGAACTGCCGCGAAAACCCGGCAACGGCGCAGCATTGAGGTCGGACCATGACCTCGAGGAAGCATGGGCTGAATGTCGTTTCAAAGGGGGCGACAACAGTGACTCCGTGATGGTGAATACGGCCTGGCAGTGGCAGGCGGCAAGTTTCTTTGGCCGGCCAGATTTCACGCCCTATTCTCCAAGCCTCGAAACCGATTCAAGTGGCCGGCTCCTGGTGCGAATCCCCCCGGCACCGTACGGGCTGGTCTTGCACCTGACTCGATTGCAGACTGGCTCCGATCTTGGCGGCTTGGCACGTTTGGACATTGCCGCGGATTCCAAGTCTTTTGCTGATCCCGGGAAGTGGACCCAGGGTGGGGGGGGGCCAAACTGGCCGCAGGAATTGATCACCTCCGGGGTGCTCGGTGAGCAAGGTCCCTACGCGCTCGACACGCTGGTCCTGCCGGCGGCCAATCCCTGGAACGCGTGGCTGCGCACCAGCGCGCTGGACTTCTTCGCCGACGGCCGCGCGGCGGTCAGCACCTACGGCGGCGACGTGTGGATCGTCTCTGGCATCGACGAGGGCCTGCGCGAACTGCGCTGGAAACGCTTCGCCGCCGGCATGTTCGAGCCGATGGGGGTGAAGGTGATCGACGGCCTGGTCTACGTGACCTGCCGCGACCGCATCGTGCGCCTGCACGACGTGGACGACGACGGCGAAGCCGATTTCTACCAGAGCTTTTTTGCCGACCCCGACGTCTCGCCCAACTTCCACGCCTTCAACTTCGACTTGCAGGTCGACGGCGAGGGTTCTCTCTACTACGCCAAGTCGGGTCAGTACACCGATTTCGATTTCCCTGGTGCGGTGCTCAAGATCGCCGCCGACGGCAGCAGCCACCAGGTCTACGCCACCGGCCTGCGCACCCCCAACGGCATGGGCATGAGTCGCGACGGCGCGCCGCTGGTCAGCGACAACCAGGGCAACTGGATCCCGGCGTCGAAAATCAATCTGGTGCGCGAGGGTGGCTTCTACGGAGTGTTCCAGGCGATCAACACCAACACTCCCGGTATCCAGACGCGACCGGACTTCGATCCGCCGCTGATCTGGATGCCGCAGGACTTCGACAGTTCCAGCGGCGGCCAGTTGTGGGTCGATGACGCGCGCTTCGGGCCGCTCAGCGGCCTTTACCTGCACACCAGTTTCGGCAAGGGCTGGATGTACCCCTTCGAAGTCGACGAGGCGGTAGAGCCGCCCCAGGCCGGGATCTGGCGCCTGCCGTTCCAGTTCTCTTCAGGGATTCAGCGCCTGCGCCTCAATCCCGCCGATGGCCAGGTCTACACCGTTGGTCTGTCTGGCTGGCAGGGCCCTGAGGGGGGGGGCGACGGCGGACTGCAACGCGTGCGTTTTGTCGGTGGTGGCACCGTCATCGTCAGCGGCGCGCGGGTGCTGAGTGACGGCGTCGAAGTAGATTTCAGTGCTCCTGTAGCGCTTGAATTAGCCGGCGCAGGCGGACCCGCCAGCGCCCACGGATCGCTCAGCGCACCCGACGATTTCCACGTGCGCCGCTGGAATTATCTGTGGAGCCGCAACTACGGTTCCGCGCACTACTCGGTCGCGCGCCCCGGAAGCGAGGGAGAGGACCCGGTGAGGGTGCAGTCGGTGACCTGGAGCAGCGACCGTACCCGCCTGCGTCTGCGCTTCCAGGACATGGTGGTGTGCGATCAGCTCTCGGTCGAATTCGACCTTGGTCCGACGGGTTCCGGCGCTCAACGCCTCCTGTTCACCGTGAATCAGGTGCCACCCCGTTAGCAGGTCAGCCAGGATCCGGCCTCGGGCCAGGGTCAGGCGCAGACGCGCGAAATCCGCTACCGGTTCGCTACAACGCGCGGCGAGTTGCACGCCCAGTGCCTTGCCTTATCTTGGGCGCACCAAACCATGACGAACCCCCGACACTACTCGATCTCCTTTCGATACATCAACGAGGATGATCTTGCGGAGCTCCTGGAGGGCATCCCTGGCGGAGCGAAGCAGGCGGCCCGCAGCGATGCCGTGCTGCGGATGCTGCTCGACCACGGCCTGGACCAATCCTCCGTACGCGTTCATGACTCCCGTTGAGACCCCGGTCCCCTTCAACGACGCTGCCCTGAGGCGGGCGACGGAAACGCGGTTCTATCGCCGTGGCCGCGGTGTCTACGAGGATGGTTCGGTGCGTTCGATGGAGATCCATGATCGCGCCGCGACCGGCACGGTGCGTGGCACCCGCGACTACCGGGTTGGGCTCCGCGTGTCGGTCGCGGGTTCCATCAGCCCCTCATGCACTTGCCCGGTGGGGGAGGACGGCCTCTTCTGCAAGCACGCGGTGGCTCTAGGTCTGGCCTGGCTCGACGCCGGGAAGCCGCGAAAGAAGGGCTCGATCCGCCCCACGGTGCCACCGCCGCTCGCCACCGCGCAGGATCTGCGCCGTCACCTTGAGGGCCGAACCCACGCCCAGCTTGTCGCCTTGGTCCTCGAACGGGCGGCCCTCGACGAGGATCTCCATCAGGAACTCGTCCTGTCCGTCGCGCGGGATCGCCCGGTCGCAGCGGCCCGCGAATCCTGGCTCGCCACCATCGAGGGGATCACAGAACCCGACGGCTACCTGGACGAATGGGAGAGCGATGACTTCGCCGACCGGCTCGAAGGGCTGGCCGATTCCCTGGCCGAGCGGGTCGGCGACGACCGCGAAACCGCCGCCACCGTGGTCGAGTTGTGCGAATTTGCCCTGACCCGGATCGAGGAATCCATGGAGATGGTCGACGATTCGTCCGGCTCGGTCTACCAGAGCATGGAGAGATTCCAGCTCGTGCACCTCCGCGCCTGCCGCCGGGCCCGGCCCGATCCCGCCACCCTCGCCAGGCGACTGTTCGCCCACGAACTGCACAGCCATTGGGACGTCTTCTCCGGCGCCGTCGGAACTTACGCGGGTGTGCTCGGCAAGCAGGGGCTGGCGGCCTACACCGAAACCGCCACCGCCGCCTGGCGCAGGCTGTCGCCGCGCGCAGCGGTGGCCGGCGCGGGGAAAAGGAGCCGGGTTCAGACCCGCAAGGAGCATCCGCATCGCGCACGGCTCAGCTCGATCATGCTCTCTCTGGCCGACCGCGCCGGCGATCTCGACGCGCGCATCGAAGTGATGAGCCAGGATCTCAGCGCTTGCTGGTGCTATCTGAAGGTAGCCGAGGTCTGCCGCACCGGCGGCCGCCCGGAGCAGGCTCGCGAGTGGGCCGAGCGGGGACTCGGCGCCTTCCCCGACTCTGCCTCGAATTGGGAGCTCCGCCTCTTCCTGGCTGGGTGGCATCAGCGCGCCAAGCAGCCCGACCTCGCGCTCAAGCTCCTGTGGCCGGGATTCACTGCTTTCCCCGACCTCGACCGCTATCGCATCCTCGGCGAATTCGCGCGCCGGGCCCGTTGTTGGACCGCGTGGAAGGAGAAAGCGCTCGCCCATCTGCGCCGCGACCGCCGTCACCGGGTCGAGCTGATCCGCATCCTGCTCCACGAGAAGCAGGCCAACGCCGCCTGGAAGGAGGCCGGCAAGGGCGGCTGCCCGGACGAACTCTGGTTCGCGCTGGCGCAGGCTCGCGAGCAGACCCACCCGCTCGACGCCGTGGCGGTTTACCGCAAGCAGGTCGAAGCCGCGATCTCGCGAAAGAACGTCGAGGGTTATCGCCAGGCCGTCCAGCATCTGCGCCGGATCCAGAAGCTGCTGCGCGCCGCCGGTCGCGGCAAGGACTTTCCGTCCTACCTGGAGGAGATCCGCGCCGAGCACAGTCGCAAGCGCAACCTCATGACCATGCT
>JAJFFB010000020.1 GCA_021776925.1 Planctomycetota bacterium
ACCTCCCGCAGGGTGATGGTTTCCAGGTCGGTGATCGCATTGATGCTGTCGAAGACCACGCCCTGGATGTAGAAAACGCCGGGGGCGCCGCGCAAGGCATCCAGGCGAGTGCTGAAGACTCCACTGGAAGGTATGGAGTCCTTGAGGATGACCTGGGTGCCGTTTTCTGGAATGCCTAGGGTGCCGTACGGCGTGACCCAGGTTCCGGTGGTGCGCGACACACCGATGCGGAAAACGTCTCCTGGATTGCCTGTTACAACCACCTGCGCCGGATAGCCCAAGGCACGATGCACCGCATCCACGCGCAGATCCGGGGTCGGTGGCAATGGATTGGTGAAGTCCACAGTTCCGAGGCCGGCAACGTCTTCGGAGTCATAGATCCAGTCGGCGATCAGGCTGGGGTCCTGGGTGCCCCAGTAGTTCTCGGTCATGGGCACGTTGTCATTGCAATTTTGCAGATAGACAGAATAGACCACGTGGCCGGCGATGCGGTTGTGGTTGCCGCCTGTGCCGACTGCATTCATATCCAGAACAAAGGAGTTGCCGACGGCTTCATCCAGGAACAGGCCGTACCTTGCGTTGAGAATATTATTATCACTGAGGTTGGCGTGCAGGTCGCTGGATCCGAACGCACCATTTGGATTCATATAGAAACCGATCAAGGCTGCGCCGCTGCCATCGGTGCTGTTGCCGGTGAGTGAGTAAATTCCGGTGCCACCGCCATAGAGCGCGATCCCGGCAAAAGTGGTCGCGCCACTTTTCGCGTTGTTGTCGACCAGATCGACCGCTGCGTTGTTGGCGTTGGCCTGAAAACCCCGATCACAGGAAATCGCTCCGTTTCCTTGCAATAGAGTCGGTGCCGCGGCCTGATAAACCGCAAACCCCACCTCGCAGTTCTCCGCCAAATTGTCATACGCCGAAATGGATGAGGCCTGAGTCGCCAGGAAGCCAATTGAGTCGCTGTTCAGCGCCGAATTACCTGCTCCAGGGCTGCCCAGAGTGCCCGAAGATTCTGAGTAGACAATGCCGCCGCCCAGTGTGCTGCTGACGCCGCAATCGAACACCGTGCAATTTTCTATCAGGAGGCCGTCGCTGGAAAACGCATAGAGGCCGAACACCCCACGGTGCACCACGACATTGCGCACCTCCCCATTGTTCGCATCCAGGAACGCCACTCCTGCTCCATAGCGATCGTCGTGAATAGTGCTCCAGGCATAAACCCAGACGTCCTGTATCCCGACTCCGTCGGCGAGCACGCTGATCACGTCGTTGCCGACCCCGGCAGAAGCGTTGTCCCCGAAGATGCGGGTGCCGATAAGCGGATTGGAATCGGCGCCACTACCCTCGAGGCTGAGGCTCTTGTCCACCACCAGCGAGGCGACGTAATCCCCCGGCCGCACCACCACCGTGCCGCCGGAATCGACGTTGTCGATGCCTTCTTGAATGGTCAGGTAGTCTCCCCCGCCAGCAGCGTCGACCACGACCTGGTCGGCGACCGCGTCCGTGAAATCGACCAGACCCAGTGCCGGGTCGTCGACCTGGTGCAGGATCGAAAGTTCAATCGCCGCTGAGGTGGCCACCCCCCAGGAGTTGAAGCGCGCATCGACGTCGTCGTTGCAGCCGGCCAGCTTGAGATTCAGGTTTTCAATCTGGCGGAAGGAATTGGCATCGGCAGGACCACCACCAAGGACCAGCCCGACCGTCTTGGCAGCCGAAGCCGCCGTCTCGTCAAGGACCACGCCGTTGCGCAGCCCGCGGAACGCGTTGCGCTGCAGGTGCCCGAGCACGTCGTTGACTCCCCATGGCGCCAGATCGGTAGTGGCGAAGACCCCCACCGCGGTCGGCATCCCCTCGCCGTCGATCAGGTTGTCCTCGATCAGACCCTGTCCATTGGAGCCGAAGAAACTCACTCCCCAGTCCGAACGCAGATAGACGTTGTTGCGCAGCGTCACGTCGGCGTTGGTTCCGATCAGCTGATGCCCCTGCGAGCAGTCCTCGAAATGGTTGTCGTAGACCGCGGTGGCGGCGTTGGTGCCATTGGTGAGCACGCCAAGGTCACAATCAAAAACCTGGTTCGAATAGATGTCGCCATTGGACCCGGCGTGATTGGTGATGCCGAGACTGCAATCGCGCACTTCATTGTCGCGGATCACCCCATTGGCACCCCACAGCATCAGTCCCGACGACTCCAGGTACATGCCCTTGGCGTTGCTCACCTGATTGCCCTGGAACAGGTGGCCGTTGCCGGTCGAGCCGTAGATCGCGCGCAGATGGATGTTGCGCACCTCGCAGTTCTCTACCGTCAGCCGATCCCATGGCCCAGAGGTGTAATCGGTGATGATGCCGCTGCGCACGTCGATGCCGCCGCCCAGCGATGGGTTGTCCCCGTCAAAAACCAGATCGCGCAGGGTGACGTCGTGCGCTCGGATGACACAGGACTGGGTCGTCGTCAGCACTTGCGAACCGAAGCCGCTGCCACGATTCGAGGTCGCCGGATGAATCACAACGCTGCCGCCGCCGAGCCCCTCCAGGGTGACCGCGACGTGAACCAGCAGATCCTCCTCATAGGTGGCCGGGGTGATCTGGATCAGGTCCCCCGCAGCGGAGGCGTCGATCGCATCCTGGATGGTGAGGAAGTCACCCCCCCCGCCAGGGTCGACCACCCAGGTGTTGCCCATCACCAGGGAGCAAAGAAAAAGGGAGAACGCACTCATTGGGCTGGAGAGGCGAGTGACGGGATAGCGGGTGCCTGGGTTGGATCTCCATCGGGAACCGCGGTGACCGCATAGCGCTGCAGCAGTTCAGCCAGCCGACGCTGTTGGATCCTGCGCACCCGTGCGTCCTGGACTGGATTCTGGGGAGGGCGCGCCAGGGACAGTGCTGCCCGGTCCGCTGCTGAATCCAGCGCGGGAGTCTGGGCAGGCGAGTCTGGTGCCGGAAGGTTAGCTGTAGTGGCCGCCGCCAAAAGCGGAACCGCACCGCCCACCAGCAGCAGGAGACAAAGGAATTCCCATATCCCATGACGGGAACGGGGGGCAATGGAAAAGGGCAGAGGCTTCAACATGGATCTGGGGGAAAAGAACCAAGCGTGAAAAGATCATTATTCCTCAAAATGGCGATTCCAGGCCAAAAAACCTGGAATAAACGCCGAAATCCGCCTGTTCAGGCGCGCGCTGGGAAGGCGTGCGGGAATAATTCGGAAAACGGCACCAGCTCGGGCTGGTGGCCGATCAGACGCACCTCGGCTCGGGACCAGTTGAGGCGCGGCTTGAACGCGTCCTTGGGAAAACGCAGCCAGGACACCGATCCGGTCGGCACTTCCAGCCCGGCCCACGCGTCCAGGCCCAGCCCTTGGGCGGCAGCGAGCACCGCCCGGGTCGGAAATAGATGGGAAACCACCCCCACTGCTTCGCCGGCGTGGTGCTCTAGAACCTGGCCTAGGCTCCTGAGAACGCGGTCGCGGAGCTGGCCGAGGGATTCCCCGCGGTGCCCGCACCAGGATTCCAGGTCGGCGCGGTGGCTGGACAGGTCCTGGGGCCAGCGCGCTGCCACTTCGGCCGGGCGCAGACCTACCCAGCGCCCTCGATCGATTTCGCGCAGGCCGTGAACCACTCGGGCACGCTCAAGCGAGCGCCCGTTGAGAAGCTGCTCCGCTCCGTAACAAGCCCTGGAAAGCGGACTAGAGTAGACCTGATGCATGGAAATCCCGTCCAGAAAGGCCGCAGCACCCCCCGCCTCGGCGCGTCCGAGGGGGCTCAGGGCGACCTCGGTGCCGCCGTAAAAAGCCCCATCTGCCGCCGATTCGACTGCCCCGTGGCGGATCAGGAAGAGATCCATCGCGGCATGTTACCCGCAGGGAACCGATCGCCTGAATGCCCCACCACCCTTGTTGGTACACTCTTTGCACTGAGAGCGTGTCCCTCTACCGGAGAATGTCCATGAAACGCTGGTTGATTCCCATCACCTTGTTTGCCGGCCTCGTGCTGACGGCGAGCGCATCCGCCCACGGCGGTACCTACCGCGGCCCTGGCGACACCGTGCCGCCTGGCGCCGGTGCTCCTGCCACCCCGGCCACCCCGGCGACGCCCGCCACGCCGTCGACCCCGGCGACTCCGGCCACCCCCGCGACCCCGAGCACGCCGGCCACGCCGTCGACTCCGGCGGTTCCGGTGGCCCCGACCCAGCCACAGCAACAGGCGGTCACCGCCCCGGCGCCACCCTCCACCGACCTGACGCGGTGGGAATTCTGGTGGGAGTTCAACAAAGAGCCCTTCCTCAATCTGAAGGCCAAGGTGCAAAGTGGTGCGGTTTCTACCGGTGAATCCGACATTCTTGGCGGCCTGTCCGCTGGCGGAGTGGTCAACAACACCTTCGCCCCCAGTCGCGCCCAGATCACCGGCACCATCATTCCGGAACTGCGCAAACTGGTCGCCGCCGAAGACGACCGCGACATCGCCGGCGCCGGCATGATGGCCCTGGCCAAGATCCAGGTCGATCCTGCGGTCATGGACATCTTCAAGGGCAACCTGAGCTCCGGCGACCAAGAGATCGCCGAGACCTCGGCCATCGCCTACGGCGTGCTGCAGAGCCCCGAGGCCTATCCGATTCTCGAAGCCTTGGCCACCGACTCGCCCGACGGTCGTCGTCTGGCCGGCAAGGCAACTGGTGTGCCCGACCGCACCCGTACCTTCGCCATCTACGGCCTCGGCCTGCTCGGCAGCGCCACCGACGACGTCGACATTCAGGAGAAGATCGCCGAGCAGTTGTGGAACATCCTGATCACCGACACCTCTTCCTTCAAGGACCTGCGCACCGCTGCCATCGTCAGCATGGGCGTGATTCCCTACCAGGAGCCCCAGGTGCCGGTCGAGAAGCTGCTCGCTTACCTCGAAGATCCGAACAACGACTTCCTGGTCCGCGCGCACTGCCCCAACGCGATCGCCAAGATCCTGCGCAAGGTTGCCGAAACCGACCCGGGCAACGCTCTGATCGGCCGCGCGGTCACCGCATTCAGCGATCAGTGCCGTTCACGCAACGCCGAGAACGAAGTCATCCAGTCGTGCGTGTATGCCACCGGCATGCTGGTCAACAACTCGGCTGAGTTCCCGGTCGACGACGCGCTCAAAACCATCCAATACGTCAAGGACAAGGTCAAGGACAAGCAGGCCGAGAAATTCACCGCGATCGCCATGGCCTACCTCGGCGCGCGCGTCGATCCCGCTGCTCCGGCACGCGACGAAGCGATCAAGTTCCTGCTCGAAGGTCTGCGCAAAGGCAAGGCTGGCTACGACGCGTGGTGCGGCCTCGGCCTCGGTGTGATGGCTTTCTACGTCAACAATGACAGCGGTGCGGCGTTGCCTGGCAACGTCGAGCGCGCGGTTCTCCAGAAGTTCAACAAGGAAGGCAACCAGCAGCGCAAAGGCGCCTACGCGGTAGCCCTCGGCCTGATGAAGTCCGAGATCGCCAAGGTCGACCTGCGCGATTCGATCGAAAAGAGCAATGAGGCCTCCTTCCAAGGTTATGCGTGCATCGGCCTCGGCCTGCTCGACGCAACCGAGTACCGTGACGACCTGACCCGAATCGTGCAAGAAAACGTGCGCAAACCCGACCTGCTCAAGCAGGCCTCGATCGCGCTCGGCCTGATGAAGGACAAGGAAGTCTCCAGCGTGCTGCTCGACCTGATCAAGCCAGAAACCGGCAAGAAACCTAGCCTGGCGGTGCTTTCTGCCGCGGCGACCGCGATCGGTTTCATCGGCGACAAGAGTTCGGTCAATCCGTTGGTCGACACCATGAACAACGAAGATCTCACTCCGCTGGCCCGCGCCTTCTCAGCGATCGCGCTGGGTGCCGTTGCCGAGGCCTACCAGCTGCCTTGGAACTCCCTGTTCTCCACGGACCTGAACTACCGTGCGTCGGTAACCACGCTGACCAACCAGGCCACTGGCATTCTGGACATTCTCTAAGGATCCTCGGATCCGATCGAGAGAGGGCGCTTTGCGCCCTCTCTTTTTTTTATGATGTTTCAAGAGTAGCCCGTTTTTTGCAAGAAACCCCTTTTATAGATTGGCACATCATTTGACTCCATTAGGGAAAACTGGCCGTGGATAAAGTGCTTTCGTTCCATGGCAAGTGGATTTGTTCCCTGGCAAGGAAGCTGGTTCCGCCCCTATCTTTAGATAGGGACGGGTTCTGCTGACGCTGTCCAGGGGAAAAAGACGCTGTCGTGGGGCGGAATGACTTTGTCCACGGTCAGATAACCCTTGTGGAGAAAGAAATGAAATCCATGCTTGCCATCCTTCTGCTGGCGCTGCTGACCGCGTTGCCGGCCGCCGCACACGGCGGTGTCTACATCGGTCCCGGCGACGTGGTGCCGCCAGGCGCCAAACCGCCGGCTGTCGATCCGCCGCCTGACGCGCCGCCTGCGGTCACCCCCCCGAACCAACCACCCGCGGTGACCCCGCCCGGTTTCCCGCCCCCTGGCGAGACGCCGTTGCGGCCGGTGCCACCGCCGTTGAATCCGCGCAACCCTGCGGTGATCACCCCTCCGGGCAGTCTCGACGATCTCAATTCCTGGGTCTACTGGTGGGAGATCAATAAAGGCCCCTTTCTGCAATTGCGCGCCAGGGTGCACAGTGCCGGCGCCACAACGACCGAGGCCACCATCCTCGAAGGCCTGGTCCAGGGAGGGGTCTCCGCGCCAGTGACGTCGGCCCCTGAACCTGCCCAGATACGGCTGCGCATTCTGCCGCGCATCATGCAGGAGCTGCAGGGTCCCGACGACCGTGACCTGATCGGCTCGGCCCTGATGGCCGCGGCCCGCATCCGTCGGGACCAGGCTGGGGTGACCGGCGACCAGATCCTTCCCTTCCTGGCTTCTCGGGATCAGGAAGTGGCCGAGGTCGCCGCCCTTTCCTTGGGCGTGCTGGGTGACCCTGGCCGCATTCCGGTCCTGGTGGCGCTGCTCGAAGATGACGCCAGCGGCCGGCTGTTGGTACGGCGTACCAGCGGCGTCCCGGCGCGCACGCGCGTCTTTGCCGCCTACGGCCTGGCGCTGTTGGCGCCCCAGCAAGCGGATCCCACCACCTGGGCGTGGGTCTCCCGCGCCTTGCTGCGCTGCTACCAGCAAGATGACTCGGCCTTCCGCGATCTGCGCGTGGCGTGTCTGATCGGCCTCGGAATGGTCCCGGTGGAAGATCCCAGTGGGCGGGTGGCGCAGCTGCTGGCGCTGCTCGACGACATGGAAACGCCCGCCCTGGTACGCGCCCACGCCCCCACCGCCCTGGCCAAGGTCCTCGAGCCCTTCCCGGGCGAGAGCGCCTTGCGGCAGCAGGTTCTTGAGCGCTTCGCCGCGCACCTCGGCAGCCGCAACAGCGCCAACGAAATGCGCCAGTCCTGCGCGCAGGCGCTGGCCCTGCTGTGTCCGCCCCGAGCAGACATCGACGCCGATCATGTCCTGGATCTGCTGACCCACGCCTTACTCAAGGACAAGGACCAGCAGACGCGCAACTACGCCGCGATTTCTCTGGGCTACCTGGCCGCATACGGTCCGGATGGAAGTCCGGTCAGCGACCAAGCCGTGAGAACCCTGCTACATGAAATGCGCAAGGGCCGTAGCACGCTGCGGCCGTGGTGCGGGCTGGCCCTCGGCGTGGCGTCTTTCGAGATGCGCAAGTCCGGTGGTCTGCACTCGCCACAGATCGAACGCGCGCTGCACGAAGCCTTCCGCGAGGAAAAATCACCGCAGCGGCGCGCTGCCTACGCGGTGGCGCTGGGCCTGTTGCAGGCCAAAAGCGCGGCTCCCGACCTGGCCGCCGAACTGCATCAGGGCGACGCCACTCTGCGAGGTTATTGCGCGCTGGCCCTCGGCATGATGGACGCACGTTCCTTCCAGGCCGACCTGGTCGCAGTGGTCGAGGCCTCGCGGCGGCGTCCGCAGCTGCTGCGGCAAGCCTCGGTTGGCCTTGGCCTGATGGGCGACAAGAGCGCGATTCCGCTATTGTTGCGTGACATCCATCCGCCGGACGGCAAGCGCCCAAGTCTCAGTGTGCTGGCCGCCGCGGCCACCGCCCTCGGCTACCTCGGCGACCGCAGCGCGGTCGAACCCTTGCTGGCGACCCTCGACGACCACCGTTTGACGCCCTTGTCGCGCGCCTTCGCCTTGATCAGTCTGGGATTGGTGGCGGCGCAGGCTGATCTGCCCTGGAACACCGAGATCGCCCGCGGGCTCAACTACCGCGCCGCGGTCACCACCTTGACCAACCAGCAAAGCGGCATCCTCGACATCCGCTGAGCAAGGCTCGCGGACGGCGCCTGACCAGGTAAGGACTCAGGCGCCGGACGCCAGCGCGCGGCTTCTTTTCAGGATTACCGCGCACAACACCAGCGCCACCAAGGCGCCCAGGGCCGGTGCCAGGCGCGCGCCGATTTCGGCGCGGCTGACCGTGGCGGCTTGTTCCTGCTGCTGACTGAGCCAGTCGGCGCGCGTCTGGACATAGGCCTGCAGTCCTGGATTGGCGCTGCCCAGACGATCTAGCCAGCGCGCCGCGGCGGCTTCGCCATGACCGAAACTGGCGGCGTCCCAGCAGTCGAGTTCGACCTCGACCGCGCCGGCATAGGGGTCGTCGGGCGCTTTCTCCAGTCGAGCATTGATTGCAGAACGCGCTTCGCCACGCGCGCCGGCGAGCAGGTAAAGGTTGATCGAGTCTTCGCTCAGCAGCAGCCCCCCCCCATCGGGATGGCGCCCTTCGAGCAGGAACTGATCAAGGACGGCGATGGCGTCGGCTGGCTGTTGTTGCTCCGGGCTCATGGCCCTCCCCCGCCGAGCCACAAGCGCGCCTGCGCCCACGCCAGAGGATTGCGGTCGTCGCGCAACAGCGCCGTGCCGGGCGGCGCCGGCCCGGCCAGGGTCTGACCGGGAAGCAGGGCTCCGGCGACGCTGGCCGGCACTCCTGCAGGCAGCAGCGGGCGCAGTTCCTCGACCTCGGGAAAGGCCCGCCCTTTGCGTGCGAACACCACCCAGTTGCGGCTGCGCGCGACCTGGTGCGCACGCAGGTGAGTCCCGAAGGCAGAGCCGAGGCTGGCGCGCACCGCATCCAACAGGCCACCGCGCTGCGACACCTGCTCGGAGGTGCCGAGATTAATCGCCAGCACTCCGCCCTCGCGCAGGTGTCCGGCCACTTCGGCGAAGAACTCGGAGGTTGCCAGATGCAAAGGAATCTCGAACTGGTTGGCGTAGGCGTCGAGCAGGACGCAGTCGAGGTCGTTCGGCGCTGCGTGCAGCAGTGCGCGCGCGTCGGCACCGTCGATGACGCGTACGCGGTTTGCCCAGGCCGGATCCGGTGGCATCCAACGGTCGACCAGCGCTCGCAGACCGGCGTCGATCTCGACCCCGGTGGCCGACCATTCCTGTTCTCCCATCACCGCGTGCACCGGCCCGAGCGCGCTGCCGGCGGCGTAACCGAGCACCCACAACGAAAGTGCTGGCAGTTCCTGAGGTGCGCGTTCATCCCAGCGCGCGTAGAGCGGTGCCAGGGCGAAAAGATCGTAATAGCCGCCCGGCCACAGTCCACCGCCGGCGGGCCAACGCGACTGGAAGGAGTCGAGGCCTTCGTTCATCTGCAGCCAGCGTTCGCCGCCTTCGAACTCGATCACGCGCAGGCGCTGCAGGCTGGTCTCCTTGACCGCGAGCACCCGGGCGCCCGCCGGCAGATGCGCACGTACCGCCGGATCGGTGATCAGCGCGGGCGTCAGGCATAGCAGCAGCGGGGCGATCGCCTGCGGTCGGAAAGAACCGCGTAGCACCAGGGCCGCGCTGACCAAGGCCGCAGCGGTCAGCATCAGAGTCAGGCGCGTGCCGAGAAATGGAATCGCCAGCAGGCTGGTGCCGAAGACCCCAGCAAGCGAACCCAGAGTGCCCGCGGCGGCGACCTCGCCGGCGGCGGAACCGGCGCTGCCCCCGGTCTGGCGCGCGCGCGCTTCGACCAGCAAGGGCGACACCATGGCAAGTAGGAATACCGGCGGGGCGAACAGCAACAGCGCTGAAGCCAGTGAGCCGCCGAGAAAAACGGTGGCGGCGTGGTCCAGGCTGAGGCCGTCCGGCAGCAGTGCGCTGGCCACCACTGGAAGCAGCCACAAGCCGAGCGCGATCAGCACCCCGGCGACCCCGAGCAGCCACGCAGCGGCCGGCAAGGGATCGGTTCCGACACGTGCCCGGCGTCCGCCGGCCCATCCGCCTGCGGCCATCGCCAGCAGCACCACGCCGATCTGGTTGCTCCACACCAGCGAGGAGGTGCCGAACCATGGGGCGAGCCAGAACACGCCGAGGATTTCGACGGCGAGGACCGCGAAGCCAGCGAGCGCGGCGGCGGCGAGGATCAATGCGTGCGCGGGGGAGCCGGCGGAGCGCGGGAATCAGCCCTCGACCACCGGAATGTCGATGCCGCGTAGGCGCGCCGGATAGATCGCGCTGGTGTCGCGCATGAAGGCGCGGTAATTTTCGATCAGCGTGCCAAGGCCGGGCGTGACCTGAACCTGCAGTTCCTGACCATTGCGAATCAGAGTGACCGGCTTGGACAGGTCGACCAGAGAATCGTTGAGGAACAGATCGACCTGGTAAACGCGGTCGGCTTCGATGGTGATCGTGTTGGTGGCGCGGTCGGCTTTGATCTTGAGCGTGGCGGCCTTGCCGTCTTCAGGGGGATCAAAGCGGTTGGCCTGCGCCCAGAAGCAGCGGCCGAATTTGTCCTCGGCCAGGGAGAACTCGAAATCGGTCGGATAAGACGCGCGGCCGGGGGCCTGCTTGATCCAGGCACAGGCGCCGACCAGGTCGTCGACCTTTTCGTGCGGGACCAGGTCGAGGTTGCCAGGCACCACACCACTGGCGACATCGCCGAACAAGGCCACTCCGGCCGGAACGTGCGGCGCCAGCGAAACCAGCAGCGACGCCGGGGCTGCGGCTTCGCCGCCTGCGAGCACGTAAACACGGCTGCGGTCGAGGCGCAGGTTCTGGCTGAGAGCTGCCACCGCAACCAGATAACGCCGTCGCCCTTCGCTCAGCCACTGATCTTCTTCAAGGTCGTGGGTATTCACCGCACAGACGACGAATTCCGCCAGGATGTCTTCGGGCAGGGCTTTGACCTGCTCCTCGCCGACCTCGCCGCCGTCGCCGAAGTAAAGGATGATCGGCACGCCGCCCTTCTTCGGGGCGTAGTCGTCGGCGATGCGGTAGGCCAGAACCATGCTGCCGTCCGGATGCTCGAAGCTGTCCATGTTGCCGCCCTTGGCGCGCGGGAACTTGCCGGCGCGGCCTTCAAGCCCGGCCGACCAATCACCCAGATAGCGGAAGATGTTGTCGTCTTTCTTAAGCTTCTTGTTGATGCCGTCCATGGCCTTCTGGATGTCGTCGCGGGCATCCAGTTTGTCGGCCGGGTCGCCGTCGATGTCGGCGGCCACCCAGGTGCCGACCGCCTTGGCGAGCTTCTTGGCATCGCCGGACTTCAACGCTGGATCTTGGGCCAGCGCGGGCAGGGCGACCAGCAGTGCAGCAACAAGGGTGAGCGTGGCTTTCATCAGAGATCCAGGTTAAGGCTTCGAGCGGCGGGCTGCGAGGATGGCGAGGGCAAGATGGCGGGCATCGCCGTCGAGGGAGATACGCGCAGGAGCCTGCATGCGCAGCCAGTCTAGGTTGTCTCGTAGGCGGTTATCCGCCGGGAAGGCGGTGGTTGCGCCGATCAGGGCCTTTTCGGTGGCATCGTGACGGCTTTCACCCCACAGGGCGAGGGCGCGTTCCAGGACCGGGTCGGCGCCCTCCTCGGAGCGCACCTCTGGCAGCGGCAGTTGGTGCCGGCGGCGGTAGAGGATCCAGTTGGCCAGGTCGGCATCGCCGCCGCTTGCGGCGAGGGCGCGCCAGCCCTGCTCCACCGCCGGCGCAGAAGCGTGTTCGAGTCGCCTGAGCTCATTCCAGACCTGGCGGCGCCATACTCCTGATTCGGCGCTGGCGGCGCGCAGCAGCGCTTTCAGGCGCTCCAGCGCGGCCTCCTGGGGCGTGGTGACAGAATTTTGCCCCGGTTCCCCGGACCCAGCTTGTTGCACGCCGGGCTCGCCTTCATTCTTTGCCCCAGGTTGTTGCACACTGGGCTCGCGTCCATCGAGAAGGAGCCAGGGCAACAGGAAGAAGGGCGCCCAGGGGCTCAGTCCAGCCACCGCACCTCCGCCTCGCCTTCGCGGTCCGTAGCGATCACCTGGCCCATCTCGAAGGCAGCCTGAGCGTTTTCCTTCAGGGTGGCCAGCACCCGCGGCCCGTGCGCGGCGTCGACCGCCAGGATCATGCCGACGCCCATGTTGAAGGCGCGCCAGGCTTCGTCCTCGGGCACCTCACCGGCGGCGACCAGCTGGGTGAAGACGTTTTGCGGCGGCACCGCGCTGCGCGCGACCTCGGCGCTGTGACCGGCCAGCACCCGCGGCAGGTTGCCGCCCACCCCCCCCCCAGTGATGTGGGCCATCGCGTGCAGCGCTGGGTCGCGCAGCAATGGGCGCAGAGGATCCAGGTAGCACAGGTGCGCGCGCAGCAGCACGTCGGCGCAGCTGGCACCTTCGGCGCCGGGGAATTGCGCGTGGTAGTCGTCGGCGCCGAAACGTTGCTCGACGATGCGCCGCGCCAGCGAATAGCCATTGGTGTGCAGGCCATCTGAGGGCAGTCCGATGAGCGCATCGCCAGGGCGCACCCGGCTGCCGTCGAGCAGGTGCTCGCGTTCGACCACGCCGACCAGGGTGCCGACCAGATCGAATTCGCCGACCGGATAGACCCCCGGCATTTCGGCGGTTTCGCCGCCGAGCAGCGCCACGCCGTGATCCTGGCACGCCAATGCCACGCCCTGGATCGCCTGGGCGACCATCGCCGGGTCGAGCTGGCCGACGCCGATGTAGTCGAGGAAGAACAGCGGCTCGGCGCCCTGCACCAGCGCATCGTTGACGCAGTGCTGCAGCAGACAGCGGCCGACGCTGTCGAAGCGGCCGACCGACGCGGCGATGCGGATCTTGGTGCCGACGCCGTCGGCGGTGGCGACCAGAACCGGTTCGGTGCCGAGGCCGTCGGCGCGGAACAAACCGCCGAAGGAACCGACGTCGGCGAGGACGCGCGGTCCGAAGGTGGCGCGGATGGCGCGTTTGGAATCGGCCAGCGCACGTTCCGCGGCATCGATGTCGACTCCGGCGTCGCGGTAGGTCAGACCCTTGGAAGAGGCGGATTCAGCCATGGACCGCATCATTCTAAAGCGGCGCGGTGCTTTTCCGACGGCCCCCCAGCGCTATCCTGGAGAGAGTCCATGGCCGCCGTCCGCCGCCTCGTCATCCTGGGCGCCACCGGCACGGTGGGCGTTCAGGCCCTCGCAATCCTGCGCCAGGCGGCCTCGCCGTTGCAGGTGGTGGCGCTCGCCGCCCACAGCAGCGCAGATGCGTTGGGCGAACTGGCCGCCGGACTCGGCCCTCGGGCGGCCGGCGCGCCTCCCTGTCGCACCTATCTGAGCAGCGAAGACCAGCAGCGGGCCGCATTGCTCGAGTGGCTGCGCGGCGGGGATTACGACATCTGCCTCAACGCGGTGGTCGGTGCCGCCGGCCTGCCCTACTCCGAGGCGGTGCTGGCCGCCGGTTGCGACCTCGCCCTGGCCAACAAGGAGTCGATGGTTCTCGCCGGCGGCCTGCTGTCGGCACTCGCACGCCAGAGCGAGGCCCGCATCCTGCCGGTCGATTCGGAGCACTCGGCGATCCACCAGTGCCTGGCCGGCAATCCGTTGAGCGCGGTGCGGCGCCTCTACCTGACGGCTTCCGGCGGGGCGCTGCGCGACTGGAGCCCTGCGCAGATCGCCCAGGCCAAGCCCGCCGACGCGCTCGCCCACCCCAATTGGGACATGGGTCCGCGCATCACCATCGACTCGGCCACGATGATGAACAAGGCGCTCGAAATTCTCGAGGCATGCCACCTGTTCCAGGTCGAGGCCGATGCTGTGCAGGTGCTGGTACATCCGCAATCGGTGGTGCACTCGATGGTCGAGTTCCTGGACGGCTCGCTGCTGGCCCAGCTCGGGCCGCCCGACATGGCCTTCCCGATCCACTACGCCCTGCACTGGCCCGAACGCCAACCGTCGCCGTTACAGGGCTTCGATGCCGAGCTATTCTCCCAGTTGACCTTCCGCCCCCCCGATCTCGAGCGTTTCCCGGCCCTGGCGCTGGGCTGGCGCGCGGCGGCCCTCGGCGGCGCCGCCGGGGCGGTGCTCAATGCCGCCGACGAAGTCGCGGTGGCCGCCTTCCTCGACGACCAGCTGGCCTTCCCCGAAATCGCGGTGCTGGTCGGCGAGACCCTCGAAGCCGCCGCGGGCATGCCCGCCGACCATCTTGAGCAAGTGTTCGCCGCCGACCAATGGGCGCGTGAGCGCGTGCGCAGCGTTCTTCCCACCCCGCGCTAACAGCCCGTGGACCACTAAGCACCATGGCCCTGTTCCTGACCATCTTCGGTATTGGTTTCCTGCTCCTGATCCACGAGCTGGGACATTTCATGGCCGCGCGTTTTGCCGGCGTGCGCGTCGAGGTCTTCGCCATCGGCATGGGGCCGCGCCTGTTCGGCTTCCGCCGCAAGGGCACCGACTTCCGCATCGCCATGCTGCCGATCGGCGGCTACGTAAAAATGGCCGGTGAAGACGGGCGCGGCGGCGGCCGCCCCGATGATCTGCTCAGCAAGCCGGTGCGCCACCGCTTTCTGATCTTCTCCGGCGGCATTCTGATGAACTTCGCCTTCGCACTGCTGCTGGTGCCGCTGCTGTTCCGCATCGGCGTGCCGATGCAGACGCCGGTCGCCGGCGAAGTCGTCTCTGGCAGCCCGGGCTGGGAGGCCGGCGTCCGCGAGGGTGACCGTCTGCTCGAACTCGACGGGCGCAAGGTGCACGCCTTCAGCGGCTTCCGCACCCAGGTCGCGTTGAGTTCGGTGTCGGAAACCATGCCACTGCGGGTGCGCGGCGCCGACGGCAGCGAACGCGCGCTGACCCTCTTGCCCGAATACGAGGCTGCGCTGGGGTTGCCGCAGGCCGGCGTTCAGCCGTCCACCGACGTGGTCGCGGTGGCCGGCTCCCCCGCCACCTCGGCCGGGGTGCCTGCCGGAGCACGGCTGGTCTCGATCGATGGCGTCGCCACCGATCAGCCGCTTGAGTGGCGCATCCTGCTCACCGAGGCAGTGCTCGCCGGCGCCAGCATGGATCTGGTCTTCGAGAGCGCCGATGGCCTGCTGCCGGTCACCCTGGTGCCGGTCGCAGCGGCGGGCAGCGAGCGCCATCAGATCGGTGTGTTTGTCGCCAACGACCTGGTCGCCCGCGTGCTCGAGGGCAGTGGCAGCGGCCTCGAGGCCGGCGACCGCATCCTCAGTGCCGATGGCCAGCCGGTGCGCTCGGCCAACACCATCCTGGCGCTGGCGATCGGCAACCAGCGCATGCCGCTACTTGAGGTCCTTCGCGGTACCGAACGCGTGCAGGTCCAGCCGCAGGGCGACGCCGCCGACTTCGCCGCCAGCGTGCATCTGCAGGCCGACCCGCGTGCGGTGCGTCTGCTGGTGCGGCCCGACGGCCCGGCGTGGCAGGCCGGACTACGTTCTGGCGACGAGGTGGTGCGCATCGGCAACCAGGTGGTCGAATCCTTCGCAGACGTGCGCGTGCGCATCGGTGCACTCGACGACGACGGCGCCCCAGCGGAAAAGGTCCTGGACTTCTTCGTGCTGCGCCAGGGTGCGATGCTGGAGTTTCCATTGGAACCACAGAAAAAGGCCGGCCTCGACTACGGTCTTGCCTTTTCGGTGCAGCAGGAGGTGGTGCAGCGCAGCAACGTTTTGGCCGCGCTCAGCACCGGCCTGCGCAGCGCCCAGGCGATGGTGCAAGACGCCTTCCTTTCTTTCCAGCGCATCCTCACCGGGCAGATCTCGCACAAGAACCTGGGTGGCATCATCACCATCGGCCGCTCCACCCACCGCATCGCCGAGGCCGGCCTGATCCAGTTCCTGTTCTTCTTGTGCATGATCTCGATCCACCTCGGGGTGCTCAACTTGCTGCCGATCCCCGGCCTCGACGGCGGCCACCTGCTGTTCCTGCTGGTCGAGGGGGTGCGCGGACGCCCGGTGAGCGAGAAGGTGCAGATCTGGTTCAACCTCGGTGGATTCGTCCTGGTCATGGGCCTGATCGTGTTCGTCACCTACCTCGACATTCAGCGGCTGGTGCCCTGACCCCCCCATGCATGCCTGGCTGCGTCTGAGCCGCATTGCTCTCGCCCCGACCATCGTCTGGGACGTGGTCGCCGGAGCGCTGTTGATGGGCGCCTTGCCGGTCGATCTGTGGCGCACCCTGGTGCCGCTGCTGCTGGTCTTCCACGCCGGCATGATCCTCAACGACTGGGTCGACCGCGGTTTGGATCAGCGCGCCGGACGCCTGCGTCCGCTGGTGTGCGGCACGGTCAGCGCGCGCGCCGCGCTGCTGGTGGCGATGTGGATGATCTTGCTCGCCCTGCTGATGGCCTGGCAGTGGCTGCCCGGCAGCCTGTCCGCCTTTGTCTTCCTCAGCGCGCTGGTGCTGCTCTACGACTTCGGCGGCCTGCTGGTGCGCCCGACCCTCGGTCCGGTGATCCTGGCGCTATGCCGCGCCACCAGCCTGGCGCTGGGCATGGCCGCAGTGGTGCCCCTGGACCAGGCCATGGGGCGCGGCGGCACCTGGGCGGCGGTGTCCTACGCGCTCTACGTACTGTTCTTGTCGCGCATGGCGACGCGCGAAGAAGCCGGCGGCCCGGGCATGCGCCTGCTGCCCTACGTCATCGCCGCCTGCCTGGCGCCGCTGCCCTTGTCGCGCCTCGACGCCGGCTCCTCGCTGTGGTGGATCCCCTACTGGTTGTTGCTCGCCGCCTGGCTGCTGCCGCCGGCGTTGCGTGACCGCCACCAGGTTTGGGAACCGCAGCGCGTTCAGCAGGCGGTGCGCCGCGCATTGCAGGCATTACCGTTGCTGCCGGCGATGGCGCTGGTCGCCCACGGCATGGGCTGGTACTACGGCCTGGTCGGCATCGGCGTCAGCGCCCTGGTCGGCCGCCTGGCGCGCGCGCTGCCGCCGGAGTGAATCAGCGGCTGGGTCCGGGATCCGGATCGAGCATGCCTTCGGCAGGCACGGTCGACATGTCGGTGTATTTGTGCAGGCTGGCCTGCGAGGCCGGCAGGAAGCCGAACAACTGAAAGGTGATGTAGATCGACAGGCCGCCGAAGGCCAGGATCCACATGCCTTTTTCGCCGCGCCATCCGGCGACGTAACGCAGGTGCAGATAGACCACGTAGAAGATCCACGAGATCAGCGCCGAAACTTCCTTCGAATCCCAGCCCCAGTACAGAGCCCACGCTTCCTGCGCCCATAAACCGCCCTGGATCAGGCCGGCGGTGAGGAACGGGAATCCGACGACGAAAATCAGCCAGGTGAATCGGTCACCGCCGCGCTCCCAGACATTGAGCCACTCCATTTTCCGGGCCGAGGTCATCGACACCGCGGCAATGATCCCGCAACCGCCCAGGATTCCTGGGCCCAACATGAGGCCGCCGTTGCCGAAGGGGATGGCGGACAGGCTGAAGGCGATCACTCCCCAGAAGACGATCGGATTCATCGGGTGGCTGGCCTTGTCCAGCAGCGATCGCCAGAAGCGGAAGCAGAAGAACAGCCAGGCCGCTGCGGTGGCGATGAACAGCGTGAAATAGCTGAACATGTACGCCGTGATGTGGGTACTGAACCAGTAGGACTGCAACGCCGGCGGCAGCGCACGCCCGGTCGGATCCATATCCAAAACCTTGGCCAAGACGAAATAGATTCCGATCAGGACCGTGCACACAAAGAGGTCGCCAAAGCCACGTGCCGAACCGCGCAACGCCGGGATTCCGAGCACGAAGTACAAGATCAGAATCGACAGGCAGCCCATGGTCGTGCCCAGAGGGACGACCTCGTACATGGTCTGCGCCGGCCAATGCATCACCTCGAAATAACGCGTGGTCTGGGCCACCAGGTTGAGGAGGAAACACACCCCGACGAAAACCGGAAGCAGGCGGGACAAGCCCAGGACCAGGTCTGGGCCGCCTTGGGGGCGCGGAATCCGAACCGGGATTTCACCCCCTCCGGCAGTGGCAACCACGCCGCTGGTGCTGGCCCGGCCCTCCCATTGGGGCCGCAGGAACCACAGCATCGAGGAAAAGAAAGCGGCGCCAGCCGCCAACATTGCAGCGAACTGGGTCAACTCCAGCAGGCTGCGGTAGGTGAAGTACTCTCCCATGGTGTGGCGTTAGTTAGAGCGTGCGGTGTTTGCGGGTCACGATCGGCTTGACCAGGAACACCACGATGGTACCGAACATGACCATGTAGAAGCCGAGCAGAACGGTGGTGATGCCCGGATCGTAAACCACTCCGATGCCGGAGTAGGTGGGGTCACGCGGATTGTGGTTGGTCTGAAAGAAGCGATAGCCGCGGAAGTGCAGGTAGTCGTTGACGCGGATGGTCCCCGAGCTCACCTTGCGCAGCATTCCGCTGTCAGGGTCGCGCTCCTTCATCGTCAGTTTGGACTGCCACTCCAGCGGCATGCCGACGTCGGTCTGTTCACGGAAGAACAGAACTAGGGTGCGCTGAGCACCATCGCTGGCGGTGTACTCCACCCGGATGCTGTTGCGTCCGGCCTTGGTGCGCAGCCATACCTCTTCGACCTTCTCCTCGGAGCCACTGCCGCTGGTGATGCGCAGGTGCGCCGCGGCCGGCGCCGCATCGAAAAAGTCCACGCCCTCCAGCGGGCGGTAGAGCGGTTCCAGCGAGGCGTTGGCCAGCGCCTCGGCGAGACGCAGGGAGGACCCGTCCTGGAAGGGAATCTGGTCGCCCTGGGCTAGCGGTTGCAGAGAACCCGGCTGGCCGACGATGCCGGAAAGCACCTTGCCGTCGGGAGTCATCAGCAGCATGATGCGCTGCCGCGCCGGGCCGCCCCAGCGGTCCCAGAAAAAGTTGTAGTGCAGCTGATCGAACTGCTCGGGGAGATGGCCGCCCTGGTCGGCTTCGAGCACCCAGCGGTCTTCGATCTCACCTGAAGGCGCGGTGATGCGCAAGTGGATGGCGGGGTTGCGCGGATCCGTCAGCGCGGTTTCCTGCTCCTGCGGCGCGGGCTGGAAGGCACCGCCGGTGGCCTGTTCCAATACCAGATTGGGCAGGACATCGAGCACCTGCAGAGTCCAGGTGCCGTCTTCCAATTCCTCTTGCAAGGTTTCGCCGACGCGGTGAACGTCCTGGTACTGCTGCTCGGCCGGCGCTTCCTGCCGGTAAAGGAATCCGAAGCGTTCTTCCACCGGCTGTTCGAGCAGCCAGCGGGCTGCGTCGAGGTCGGGGACCAGGTGCAGCACCACTCGGCTGCCGCTGGCGGCGTGCACCAGCGGGGTGGGATTGCTGACCGCCTCGTCGAGCATCTGTTCGCCGACGACGCGCCCGGAGGCGTCGACCACCTCGACGCGGATGCGGGGAATTCCGGCGGCTTCCGCCGGCGCCGGGCGCAGGCTGTGATCGGCGAGGGACTGCTGGATCAGGTCGAGGACCTCGATTTTCAGCTGCGCGGCCCCGTAGCTGTCCTGGCCTTCGCGCTGGAAGTCGTAACGCAGGGTGCGCCCGTCCCACAGCCGCTCTTCGGGCTGGCGCATCGGGAACTCGAAGCGCTGCGAGCCGTCCGGCCCGGTTTCCAGGTAGTTGATCGACAGGACGTCGTGGTGGTCGGCGCGGAACTCTTCGAGCTGGACGACGAAGGGATCTTTCAGCCCACCGCGCAGGCTGCGACCAAAGACCCGCCCTTGGCTCTGGGTTTTGGTGCCCATTTCCGACCAGCGCAGCCAGGTCCCACTTGCTTCACGGCTCGGGTTGCCCTGGTTCAACTCGACCATGCCCCGCTCTTCGGTGAAGCGGCTCACGCCGCCGCCGATCACGATCAGCATGATGCCGGCGTGGGTGCTGACGAAGCCCCACTTGCCGGGCCGCAGCAAGCGCCGCCAGCCGCCACGGAAGGTATTCGAGAGGACCCCGCAGAAAAGCACCACCCAGAAGGCCGCGAACCAATCTGATTTGTAGGCGCGGATCAGGTCGAGGCGGTTCGACCAGACGAATAGATTCCACAGGCCGCGGTCCCATTTGACCTCGAGTTCGCCGACCCGGGCGTCGTGCTGCTGGTTGGTAAGGCCGTCGTAACTCTGTCTGCGCAAAGCCACGGTGAGTTCCGGACCATAGCGGGCGTGCAGGCGCTCTTCCCAGTCACGGTGGAATCCGGCGACACGCGCGTTGACCCGGTCCGGGTCGAGGTCGAGTTCCTTGTCGATTCCCAGCAGGCCGTCCAGCCCCAGGCTCTCGAAGAAATGGTAGAGGAAGAAGGCCTGCGCGTTGCGGAAGGTGGCGTGATCGGGGGCCACTCCGGCATACATGTCATAGGCGCGGATCTCGTCGTCGGTCCAGGGTCGATTGGAGCCCTCGTCCACCCAGTCGGCCAGCGACTCGACCGCTCCGGCGGGCAGCGGCCGGTCGGGGTTCTCCTGATAGAAAAGCACTCCCAGAATCGAACCGAGTCCGATCAGGATCAGGTTGGTCACGCCGACCTTGACCGAGCGGAAGAAGCCGAATACCAGCGGCCAGCGGTACAGCAGCAGCATGAACAGCGGCAGCAGCGTCAGGAACATGCCGATCGCTGCGAGCAGCCGCGGTGTTCCGCTCAGGCCGCCACGGGTGAACCCCGAGAGCATGACCAGGACCTCGGTCCACACCGCGATGGCAAAGAGTGCGGGCAGCGCAGAGCGGAAGCCCCAGCGGTAGGACCGTGGCTCCTTGGTGGTGGTGGTGGGCGACGATTTCACGGCAGGGTCAGCGACTACGGCGACCGAGGAAGCGGGTGAGCTCGATGAGCAGCTGCCGGGCATCGCCGTTGGGAAGCGCTTGCAGCTGCAAGCAGGCTTCGTCCAGCGTCCTTGTAATCTCCTCTCGGCTCAATTCAACAGCGGCCGCCAGCGCCTTTGAAAAACTGCCTTCGAGGAGCGTGCGGCGCGCCTCGCCGCGACCGAATAGGCGGCGCAGTTCCTCGCGGTCCGCCGGTTGCAAAAGCTCACGCAGGTGGATCAACGGCAGCGTCATCTTGCCGTTGGCCCAGTCGGTGCCGAGCGACTTGCCGGTGCGCTCCTGGTCGCCGATCAGGTCAAGCAGGTCGTCGACCATCTGGAAGGCGCGGCCGGCGAGCAGTCCGTGGCGCGCGCAGGCGTCCTGGATTTTCTGGCTGGCGCCGCTGGAGTACGCGGCGAGGCGCCCACCGGCCTCGAACAGCGCCGCAGTCTTGCCGTCGACCTGGGCCAGGTAGGCGGAATAATCGAGATCGAATTCGCCGCGCGTCAGGTTCTGGTGGATCTCGCCGCGGCACACCGCGCTGGTGGCGCCGGCGAGCCAGCGCGAACAGGTGGGGTCTTCGAGTTCGGTCGAACGCATGAAGGCGCGCGAATAGACCCAGTCGCCGAGCAGCACGCTGGCGTGGGCCCCCCAGCGCACGTGGGCGCAGTCCAGTCCGCGGCGCTTTTCCGCTCCGTCGAGCAGGTCGTCGTGCACCAGGGTGGCGGCGTGGATCATCTCGATGACCCCGGCGACGACGATGTGATCGGGCACCAGGCGGTTGCAGCCGCGCGCGATCAGCAGCACCTGGGCGGCGCGCAGTTGTTTGCCGCGGAAGCGGTGCACGTGATCGATCAGCGGCTGCAACGGGACCTCGTCGGGCCCGGCGGGCGCCAACTGTGCCTCTAGCCAGTCGTTGACCTGGTCCATCTCGTCCTGGATGGATTCCAGCAACAACGGGAGGTCGAGGGCCTGGGTCGGTTCACTCACGGGCGTTTCCCTGGCCTGAACCGCTGTTGGAGGAGGATCCAATCTTGGGGCTGGTTCAGGTTGAAAAAGGGGTCCGCAATTGTAGCGGGCGAGGCTTCGGTCCACTGTTTCCAAGGGCGCCAATCGACCTGTTCGAGAAAGGCGTGCATCGAGCGCCGGCCAGTGGCGAGGACGTGTTCGACCGCGTCGGCCAGCGCACACGGATAGGCGGCCACCAGGGGTTCGGGCCCGCGCGCGCTGAGCGCCACCAGCGCGCGCTGGGGATCTTCCTCGGCGGCCTGGGCAAGGGCGCTCAGGTGGTCGGCGCGCAATAACGGCAGATCCCCGGCGGCGAGCAGCAGCCAAGGTGTGTCGGCAGTGGCCAGCAAGGCACCGAGGACCACCAGCGGACCGGGGCGTTCGGCCACCGGGTCGGGCACCGGGTCAAAGCCGGACGGCAGGCGCGGGTCCTCGGGGCCGTCTGCGCCAGCGCCGAGCAGCCGCGCGCAGGTGCCGCGCAAGGCATCGGCCGGCCCATCGAGCACGCGGCGTCCGTCGGGCAGCAGCATGCCCAGCTTGTCTTCGCCCATGCGCCGCGAAGCGCCGCCCATCAGCAGCGCGCCGGTCCAACGCGCCGGGTCTACAGGGCGGGCGCCGCTCGACCTCGACGGTTCCATCGCCCCGTCCGGATTCAGGAATCGTCGGACTTGGGCTCGTCCTTGAGTTCCTTCGGCTTGCCGTCGCCGTTTTCGTCTTCGCCGTCTTTCAGGCCTTTCTTGAACTCGTGGATGCCGGAACCGAGGCCGCGCATCAGGCCGGGCAGCTTGGCGCCGCCGAACAGCAGCAGTGCGATCAGCCCGATCCACATCATTTCGCTGCCGGCGGGGATACCGCAGCCGGGCAGGGCGAGGAGCAGCAGCGCGGCAACCAGCAGTTGCGGTGCGTGGGCAGGATTCCTAGTGCTCTTGAGCATGATCCGGATGGGGACCTGCGCAGTTTACGCCTGCGCCGCCGAGGGCGCGACCCGCGACGCGCGCAATGTGTCGCGCCGCCCCGCCGGACGCAGGACTTCGCTGTGCCAGCCGGCCACCTGCAGGCGCTCGCGCACGCTGCGGGCACAGCAATAGGAGGTGATCACACTGGCTGCATGGGTGCGGCGCGTCAGGGTGTCAAAGAGGTCGCGGCGCCAGTCTTCGGCGTGGCGCGCGGGGGAAAAGAGATCGAGGAACACCCAGTCCCAACACGAGTCAGCAGGGATGCCTTCGGGTGCGGGTTGATGCCGCAGCACGCCGCTCCAGGCTTCCTCGGGGTGTGCCCAAGCGCCCTCGGCTCCGCCCCACCACGGACAGTGGAATTTAAGCTCAGGAGGGATCGGCGGCCACGGCTGCAGGGTGGCGGGAAAGGCTTCCAAACCCAGGCAGTGCACCTCTCCGGGCCACGCTCTTTGCTGCAGCAAGGCCAGCGCGCGCGCGGTGTTGATGCCGCGGCCGAAGCCGATTTCGAGGATGCGCAGCGGCTTTCCCTCTTGGGGGGGGGCTCGTTCCAGCGCCGGGAGGACGAAGGCGTGGTCGGCCTCGCCGAGCGGATCGCGCAGATCGTGGGCCCACTCGCCGCTGTGCGGGTGCTGGTAGCTGAAACGGGTGGGATCCAAGGGCGGCAGCGCTTGACGGGCCAGGAGCAGCGCGCCCGGCCCGCAACGAATTAAAGCCCGTGCTCGGCGCGCAGCGCGCTCAAGGTGGTGCCGAGGTCGGAGGGAGTGGGCGCCATGCGCACACCCGCCGCTTGCAGCGCTTCGATCTTGGACTCGGCGGTGCCACTGCCGCCGGAGATGATCGCACCGGCGTGACCCATGCGTTTGCCCGGAGGCGCGGTGCGCCCGGCGATGAAACCGACCACCGGCTTGCTCACCGAGGTGCGAATGAACTCGGCGGCCTCTTCTTCGGCGGTGCCGCCGATCTCGCCGATCATGATGATCGAGTCGGTGGCGTCGTCGGCTTCGAAAGCCTGCAGTACGTCGATGAAGTTGGTGCCGGGCAAGGAATCGCCGCCGATGCCGACGCAGGTCGACTGGCCGAGCCCCGCGCAGGTGACCTGCCACACCGCCTCGTAGGTCAGGGTGCCCGAGCGGCTGAGCACGCCGACGCTGCCTGGCTTGTGGATGTAGGCCGGCATGATGCCGATCTTGCAGCCGCTGCCATCGGCACCCGGAGTGATCACGCCGGGGCAATTGGGGCCTATCAGACGGCTGCCGCTGCCCTTCATCGAGGCGCGGATGCGCGCCATGTCGAGGGTCGGGATGCCTTCGGTGATACACACCACGAGTTCAATCCCGGCGTCGACCGCTTCGAGGATCGAGTCGGTGGCGAAGGCCGCCGGAACGTAGATCACCGAAGCCTCGGCGCCGGTCTCGGCGACCGCGTCGGCGACGCTGTTGAAGACCGGCAGGCCGAGGTGGACGCTGCCGCCCTTGCCGGGGGTGACTCCCCCCACCATCTCGGTGCCGTATTCGAGCGCTTGCTCGCTGTGGAAGGTGCCGTTCTTGCCGGTGAAACCCTGGCAGATCACCTTGGTGTCCTGGTCGATGAAAATGGCCATCGTTGTTTCCTCGGGATCAGGCGAGTGCCGCGACCGCGTCGCAGATCAGGCGCGCTCCCTCGTCGAGGGATGTCGCGGGGGTGATGTCGAGGCCGCTTTCGCGGAGCAGGCGGCGCCCTTCCTCGACGTTGGTTCCTTCCAGGCGGACCACCAGCGGGCGGTCGATGCCGATGGTGCGCGCGGCGCCGATCACGCCCTTGGCAATGATGTCGCACTTCATGATGCCGCCGAAGATGTTGATCAGGATTCCGCGTACCTGGTCATCGGAGAAGATGATGCGCAAGGCTTCGGTGATCGCTTCCTCGGTGGCGCCGCCGCCGACGTCGAGGAAGTTGGCTGGTGAACCGCCATGGACCTTGATCGTGTCCATGGTCGCCATCGCCAGGCCGGCACCGTTGACCATGCAGCCGATCTGGCCGTCGAGCGCGATGTAGTTGAGACCGAAACGCGAGGCGTCGACCTCTTTGGGATCTTCCTCGTTTTCGTCGCGCATTGCCGCCTCGGTGGGATGGCGGAACAACGCGTTGGAGTCGAGGTTGATCTTGGCGTCGAGGGCGACGATGTCGCCCTGATCGGTGACCACCAGCGGGTTGATCTCGGCGATCTCGCAATCGAGTTCGAGGAAGGCCTTGGCCAGGCTGCTGAGGAATGCGACCGCCTGCTTGATCTGGGCGCCCTCGAGGTCGAGGAAGAACGCCGCGCGCCGCGCCTGGTGCGCCTGCAGCCCGAGCAGCGGGTCGATCGGCAATTTGAGCAGCGCCTCGGGGCGTTCCTCGGCGATGGTCTCGATTTCGACGCCGCCCTCCGCCGACACCATCAGCACCGGGCAACCGAGCTGGCGGTCGAGCGCGATGCCGACGTAGATCTCGCGCGCGAGGTCGAGCGCCTCGCACACCATGATCTTGCGCACCAACTGGCCCCCTGGCCCGGTCTGGTGCGTGACCAGCGTCATGCCAAGCATGTTCTGCGCTGCTTCGATCGCGGCTTCCTTGGAGGTGACGAATTTGACGCCCCCCCCCTTGCCACGCCCACCGGCGTGGATCTGGGCCTTGACCACAACTGCGGTGCCGCCCCAGTGATCAAAGGCGTCAGCGACTTGCTGGGCGACCTCGGGTCCGTTCTCGACCACGGTGCCGCGTTGAATGCGCACGCCATAACGCTCAAGGATCTCCTTGGCCTGGTATTCGTGAATCTTCATGGATGCCGGCGCTCTCGCGCTCTTCCTAGAAAGGGGAAAAGCCCGGCCACCACCAAGGATGGCCGGGTCATGCGGGGCCCGTCAGGCGGGGCTCACAGATTGGTTTAGGGCTCGACGAACTTGCCGCGTTTGCGGCGCTTGCGCTTGATGATGTTACGTCCGCCGGCCGTCTGTGAACGGCTGCGGAAGCCGTACTTGCGGCGCTTACGGTTCGACTTGCGGATCTTGGTCTTGCGGCCCTTCACGGTCGGTCCGGGATCAGGGGTTCAGTTGGCCTCGCGCAGTATGCGGAGGGGAATCAGGCGCATCGTGTTGGTGCCACCGGCGACGGAGAAAACCCCCGCCAGAGTCACCAGGAGATCGTTGTCCTTCAGCCACCGGTTGCTGGTCAGGATGTCCGCGGCAGAGCGGTGCATCTCGAGGACCGAGCGCGGTTTCGCGATCAGGCCCGGGAGAATGCCCCAGATCAGGGCCATCCGGTGGTAGGAGGTTTCTCGCGACGTCAGCCCGATCAAGGGCAGGTTGCCGCGAAAAGAGGAGACGAGTCTAGCGGTGCGTCCGCTCTCGGTAAAGGCCAGGATCAGCTTGGCGCGCGCCATGCGGGCGGCGAAGACCGCGGCGTTGGCGGTGGCCAGCCCGACCTCGCCACGGCCCTGGCCGAGGCGCTCGACTCCGGGCCGCAGGCGCCAGGTCTCGCTGAAGATCTCGGCCTCGGTCTGTTGGATGATGTCGTGCATGACCTTGCACGCCTCGACCGGGAACTGGCCCATCGCGGTCTCGCCCGACAGCATCACCGCGTCGCACGATTCCATCACCGCGGTGGCAACGTCGGAGACCTCGGCGCGGGTCGGCTGGGCGTGCTCGATCATCGATTCGAGCATCTGGGTGGCGACCACCACCGGGGTGGCGCGGCGGATGCAGGTGCGGATGATGCGGCGCTGCACGATCGGCACCTTGGCGTGGCCGATCTCGACCGCCAGATCGCCGCGCGCGACCATCACCGAATCGGTCTCCTGGATGATCTCCTCCAGGTTCTCAACCCCGAGCGGGTGTTCGATCTTGGCGCAGATCGGTATGGTCGAGTCGTGCCGCCGCAGGGTGCGTTGCAGCGCGCGGATGTCCTTCGCGGTGCGCACGAAACTGAGGGCGATCCAGTCGACATTGTGTTCGACGGCGAAGGCGATGTCGGCGCGGTCCTTGGCCGACAGCGACGCTGCCGAGACCACGCTGTCGGGCAGATTGACACCCTGGAAGGAGTTGACCTTGTCGCCGCGTTTGACCTTGCAGCGCAGACGACGGCCGATGACTTCAAGCACCTTCAGTTCAACGCGGCCGTCGCGCAGCAGAATGCGCTGGCCGGGGCGCAGGTCGCGCAACAGACCTCGGTAGTCGATCGGCAGAACCCCACCGCGCCCCTCCTTGCGCGTCGCCGAGACCAGCACCTCTTCGCCGCGGCGCAGACGCCGCTCTTCCTTCAACTCACCCAGGCGGATGCGCGGTCCGCGCAGGTCGACCATGATCGCGACCGGACGCGCCAATTCGCGCCGCACTTTCTTCACCAGGCGGATCCATTTGCGCCGCGTGTCGTTGTCGCCGTGGCTCATGTTGAGCCGGAAGCCGTCGACGCCGGCCACCACCATACGCCGGATGCGACCCTCGCGCGCGCTCGCCGGCCCGAGGGTGACGAGGATCTTGGTGCGCGCGAGGTTCTTTTCCAGCATCGGTTCGCCCTGGTGGAGGCGCCAGCCGCCTACAACAGACCCTTTTCGCCCAGCGTCTTGATGTCGGCGCGGATGGAGTCGGCCGATGCGTTGAGCTTGGCCATGCCCGCCTCGTCGATCTCCAGTTCCACCACGCGCTCGAGCCCGTTGCGCCCCAGCACACACGGCACGCCCATGTACAGATCCGACAGACCGTACTGGCCGTTGAGGTGCGCGGCGCACGGCAGCAGGCGATGCTCATTGCGCAGGATCGACTTGGCCATCGCCACCGCCGCGGCGGACGGCGCGTAATACGCCGAGCCGGTCTTCAGCAGATTGACGATCTCGGCGCCGCCGTGCTGGGTTCGATGGTTGATCGCGTCGACGTCTTCTTCAGGCAGCAGTGCGGTGACCGACACGCCGTCCATGGTCGAGAACGCAGGCAAGGGCACCATCGAGTCGCCGTGACCGCCGAGCACCATGCAGCGGGCGTCGGCGACACCGCCGCCCATCTTCTCGGAGATGAAGTAGGCCATGCGCGAAGAATCGAGTACCCCGGCCATGCCGAGCACGCGGCTCTTGTCGAAGCCGAGACGCTCGGCCATCAGATAAACCATGGTGTCGAGCGGATTCGAAACCACGATCACGCGCGCCTCGGGGGAACCCTCGCGCACGTAGTCGGCGACGGTGTTGATGATCTTGCCGTTGATCTCGAGCAGATCGCTGCGGTCCATGCCGGGTTTACGCGGCATGCCTGCGGTCATGATGACAAGGTCGGATTCGTTGGTATCCGCCGGGTCATTGGTGCCGACCACGCGGGCTTGATAGCCCAGCACGGCAGCGGCCTGGTTCAGGTCGAGGGCGATGCCCTGGGGGCGGCCTTCGATGACGTCAATGAGGACGATTTCCTCGGCCAGTTCCTGCTCAGCCAGACGCTGGGCGCAGGTCATGCCGACGAAACCGGCACCTACTACGGTGACACGGGTCATTCGCTCTTTTTAGGGAAAGGGTTCCGCGGAAGCGGGAGGGGCGAGATTCTAAACCCCGCTCACTCCTCCAGGAAGGCCTTTCCGTTGGCCGCCCACCAGGTTTTCCACTGTTCGTAGGCCTTTTGGCGCTCGCCTTCCTCGGCCTGGTGGTCGTAGCGGAAGTTCTGGCCAGAAGTCTGGCGCAACGACTGGACCGCGGCCTGGCGCACGAAGGAGATCTCGTCGAGCAGCGCCTCGATCAAATGCGGCACCGAGGCCTTGGAGCGCCAGTCGCCCAGGGTCTTGGCGGCGTAGAAGCGGTTGAACTCGTAGGGATCGGTGAGCAGCGGAAGCAGGTGCGGGACCAGGCGCTCGTCCTGCTGGCCGGAGAGCTTTTCGAGCGCGTCGAGGCGTTTATCCTGGTCGTCGGAGGTCAATTGGCGCAGCAGGGCGGTGATCTTGGGCGCAAATTCAATGCCGCCGCCCTCGGCGCTGGCCGGGCCGCGCGCCTCGAGCGCCGCCAGGCGGGTGTCGACCAGGTCGACCTGGTCGCGCAACGATTCCAGGGTGCCGCGCTGATCGCGCTGGCGCTCCCCCACCAGCGACACGCCGGCTTCGACCTGTTCCAGCGTCTGGCTCGCGGAACTCAGGTCTTCGGCGAGCGAATCGAGGCGCTCGAGGTCGTTCTGGACCTCGTCGAATTGCGCCGTCAGGCTCTCTTCGAGGCGCGACAGGCGGTCACCGAGGGTCGACAGCTGGGTGCGGGTCAGACCCTGGCTGTTTTCCAGTTCGGTGATGATTTCGCGCTTCTGCCCGACCAGCCGTGCGTTGCTGTCGGTCTTTTGGGTGGCAAGTGCGGTGTTGATCTCGCTGCGCAGGCCGAGGTTGGCCTGGTCGCTGTCCCACCACACCCAGCCGGCGCCGCCCAGGGCAAACACCGCCAGGATCGCACCCAGTGCGCCGCCTCCGCCGCCGCGCGCGGCAGCTGCGGGCTGGAGAAGCTTGCGGCAGGTGGCGCACACCACGCGCTCATCCAGCCGGTGGGCGTCGCCGGACTCAAGTTCCGCGACGGGGACTGAGTTATCACAGACAGTGCAGAAAAGGACCTCGGCCATATCGCCAGAATAGCGGTCCCAGCGCCCCGGTTACACGGCCATTCGCTCGCCTAGCGCGCGCTGACCGTTCTCAGCTGCCGAATCGGCGAGCCCGGGCCCACCGGAACCACCCCGGAATCGACCACATCCTGGGTCAGAATTCCCTTCTCCAGCAACTCGGCAACGCTGAGTTCGTGGATGTCTCCGTCGGCGGTCATGTAGAGCAGGGTGTCGCGATGGGCGAAGGTCGCGTTGGCGACGATAGTGATCTGACCGGGCGCGCGGTTCAGCAGGCGCGGCAGGTCGGTGTCGTCACCGGGGTCGAAGGCGGCGTAACGGTTTCCGCCCCAGGGCGAGCGCGCTGGGTCATCGCGCAGCGGATCCTGGCAGCGCTCCTGCCACGCGGGAAGCAGGAATCCCTGCCCGCGCCCTTCTGGCCAGGCATCTCGATGGTTGGTTTTGTATACGTTCAACCATTGGTACAGGTCGCGCAGCCGGGACATCTCGGCGGTGACCCGGGCACGCTCAAAGCGACTTCCCAGATCCCGAGAGGATTCCCCCGACCGGAAGCCCAGCCACTGCCCTCCGGGAATCAGGAACAGAACCAGCAGCACCGGTCCAAGACTCATGCGCAGCAGCCAGGTCCGCAGGCGGGAGGATCTCATGGAATCATGCCACTGACCGATCGAAGTTCTGGAATCGAGGATTCCGGCCCCAACGGAACCAGGCCTGAAACCAAATCATCCTGGCTCAATTGCCCACTTGCGAGCAATTCCTCGATCCGGAGCTGATGGATGTCACCGTCGGCGGTCATGTACCAGAGCACCTCGCGGTGGGCGAAGGTGGAATTGGCGACGATGGTGACCTTGGCCGGATCGGTCTTGAGCAGGTCCACGAGTTCGGGGTGGTCACCAGGATCGAAGCCTGCGTAGTTGATGGTATCCGGCCCCCAATTGCCCCCATCGCTCAGGTAATCGGCCGCGGTCAGGCCCGGCTCCATTCCCATGATGGCGGAATAAACGACGAAGGGTTCCGCGGCCGAGAAGAAGCGCTTGGCGTTTTTCTCGGTGTGCTCAACAATGCCGTCCTGCCATAGACCAAGCAGGAAGCGCTGGCCGTACTCCTTGGGCCAATTCCCATCGTGCCAGGCTTTATGGACCGTCAACCAGAGGTACAACTCGCGAAAATTGGCCTCCTCGGAATGAGTTGGGGCATGGGGGACGAAACGGGTTCCGGAGCAGTCACCGCAAGACGCACCCGAAACCAATACCGTGCACAGGGAAAGCCAGAGGAGGGATCTGCTTACCATCCCCCCGCTAACCAACCTGGCGCGGATGGTTACACCACGAGGCCGTCGACCAGATGCACCGCGTGGATCCAGCCGCCGCCGAGCAGGCGGTCGTCGCGGTAGACGGCCAGGCCCTGGCCGGGATTGACGCTGGCGGCGGGATCGGTGAAGCGAACCTCGACC
>JAJFFB010000191.1 GCA_021776925.1 Planctomycetota bacterium
GAAAGGGCGCTCCAAGCGTGGTCGGATCACAATCCCGACCTTGTTCTGATGGACTGTCAGATGCCGGTCCTCAACGGCCACGACGCCACGCGGCTGATCCGCCGCAGTGAGAAAGGCATGGGCCGTACCCCGATTATCGCCCTGACCGCCAGCGCGGTGGACGGCGACCGGGAACGCTGCCTGGATTCCGGCATGGACGACTACATGGTGAAGCCATTCCATTTGGATGGCCTGCGTTCCGTCCTTTTGAAGTGGCTGCCGGAAACCTGCCTGCAACGGCACGCGGCCTAGCAAACCGGGCCCGTTTTCTGGCCGGCTAGGCCACCGGTCGCCGCAGGATGGTCTTGAGCTTTTCCGCCGGCACCCGGCGCGGGTCGCTGAGGTAGATCTCGTGATGCCAGCGGTGCGGGGTCAGACCCTCTACTTTGCAGTACGAGTCCATCTGCGCAACCGTCTCGCCCTCTTGGTCATAGGGCCCGAGGTGCAGCATCTGCACGCAATCGTCCTCTTCGATCTGCTCAAGCACCACCGCGGCAAAATCCCCTTCTTTGCCCTTTTCGGTCAGGCTGGTGCGCGCTGCGGCCAGGTCTTTTTCGGTCACGAATTCGGGCACCCGGATCAGCATGCGCCATTTACAGTCACCCGAGGGGGGGGCTGTCAGGTCATACAGGCCCTCCAGCTTGCCGACGACGAAATCGCGGCCGGCCTCTTTGCACGCGAACTTGATCGTGTAGGCCATGCCGTAGAGGCCGCCGATGCAAGCCTGGAAGCTGTCGTCTCCAGGAGCGCCGCTGCCTTCGGCGGCGAGGTACAGAGCCGCAGCAATGTTCACCCGTCGCGGAGTTTTCGGCTGGCAGTAGTCTTGCTTCAACTCCTTGAACAAGTTGATCTTTTCGGTTTTGGAATCAGTCATCGATGGGTATGCAGATTTCGGTCAGCAGATCTTCGGGCTCGGTGCCCTCTGGATCATTCAGGTAGAACTCAAGGCAGGGGGCAGGCCCCGGCTGGCGACCGGAGCCGGCGATCAGCTGGCCGAACAGGCGCGCGTAACTGGCACCGAGTTCGGCATAGGGGCCCTCGTGCAGGGCCACCGCGTAGTTTCTGCCCCCCAGCGTCTGCAGCGCGTAGGGACCCTCGGCGCGCGCCTCGGGTCCGACGGTGAGGCAGGCGTCGTAGCGCAGCTTGTCCGCAGGGGTGACTTCGGGGTCGTCATAGCTGGCGCCAAAGAAGCGCGTGTCTGCGCCGATCAGCCCGTGTTGGCCGGCGTAGTCGCACAGCGCCTCCCACGACGCGCCGACCTGGTCGTAGGGGCCGACGTGGCGCAGGAACAGCACCTGCAGGGGTTCAATCTTGCGGATTTCGAAGGGTGAGTCACTCATGGCATGATCGATGGGCTGGAAGTCGAGGTCGCTTCCGGACTGGAGGTGGACCTTGGAAGGGGCATCGATGGCGGTGGTGGCGTTGGCGCTGCGGAAATCGGAGGGCGAGTGCCCGAAGGCGCGATGGAAAGCGCGGGTGAAGGCTTCGTGGCTGTCATATCCGGCAGACAGCGCAATCTGCAGCACGCTGCGGCGGCTCGCTTTGAGGTGACCGGCGGCGCGTTCGAGGCGCAGACGGCGCAGATGTTGCTGCACAGATTCCCCGACCAGGCCGCGGAAGATGCGGTGAAAATGAAACGGCGAAAAGGACGCCACTTTGGCCAGATCTTCGAGCGATAGGTCCTGATCGAGATTCTGTTGCAGGAACACCAGCACCCGCTGCACCCTTTCTGTGTAGTCGCGGCGCGTGGCTTCCTTGCGGGCTTGCATGATTCTTTAGAGGATAAGACCCTGACTCAGGCTGTCTTGATCCTCCTTGCGCATTTCGGGCTTTGCGCAACTCCACTCGGTCAGGGCATGCATTCGACCGAGGAGCCCAGGCAAGCGCCCGCCGTCTTGAGCAGTTGCGCGCGGGTGAATGGCTTGGCCAGATAGACCGCGCCCACCGCGGCGAGGTCCTCGGCGCGCACGTCGGTGCTGTATCCCGAACAAAGGATCGCGGGCGCCTCGATTCCGGCCTGGCGCAGCTGGCGCAGCAAGGTCAGTCCATTCGCACTGGGCAACAGGAAATCACTCAGAATCAGATCCGGCACCGTGCCCTGCGTCGCGGCTTGAAGTGTTTCCTCGACACCAGACGCAGTTTGCACTTCCATGCCGGCCTGACTCAGGATTTCTTCGATCACTTCACGCACTTCCAGTTCGTCTTCGACGACCAGTACGGTGCCGCTTAACATCGCCTGTTCGGCGCTGGGTGCCAGCTCGTGGTTTGCGGCTCCAGGTGCTTCGAGCATGGGCAACCACACTTCCACGGTGGTTCCGTGACCGGGTCTGCTGTCGAGGGACATCGATCCGCCGGCACCCTCCGCCACCCTGACGACGGTAGGCAGGCCGAGGCCGGTGCCGCCGCTGCCTTTGGTGGAGAAGAAGGGCTCCAGGACCCGTTGGCGGACTTCTTCGGCCATGCCGCAGCCGCTGTCGCGGACGCGTAGGACCGCCCACGGCCCATTCCTGCCCTTGGGATCGCGCGCTTCGATGCGGGTGGACAGGACCAAGGTGCCGCCCTGCGGCATCGCATCGCGTGCATTGCCGGTGAGGTTCAACAGCACCTGGCTCAGCTGCGTTGGATGCATCGGCACCTGCTGGACCGAAGGGTCGAGTTGCAGCTCGAGAGCGACCTTGTCACGCAGCAGCACGCGCAGCAAGGGGAGTTCCGACTCGATCATCTGGTTCAGTCCAATCCGGCTGGCGCTCAGATTCTGGCGCCGCGAAAGGGTCAGCAGGTGGCTGGTCAGGTCGGTGGCGCGGTCGCAGGCGAGCAGAACCCGGTCCAGCAGTCCGCGGGCTCGCGGCGGCAGGTCGGGCAGATCCAGCGCCAGCGAAGTGTTGCCGGTGACCGAGGTCAGCAGATTGTTGAAGTCATGGGCGACGCCGCCGGACAACTGGCCGATGGCTTCCATTTTCTGCGCCTCGTGCAGATGCTCCTGCAGCTCCTGCATGGCCAGACGCTCTCGTTGTTGGTGCTGGGCCCGTTGCTGGGTGATGAAAACAGCCATGGCCAAAGCTGCAGCGAGGGCGATGCCGCCGACCAGGAAGGGGTAGTTGCCGTCGCGGCGGATGCCCACCCAGGCCGAATCAACCGGGGTCATGGTCAGGTCCCACTGCCGATCCAGGAGAGTGATGCTGGAATGGGCGTGGAGCCGGGCCCTTTCCAATTGATGATCGCCGTAGACGCCTACTTCCTGATCATCGAGATGCAGACGGTATTTCTCAAGAAACGAAGAACCGCCGAGCACTTCTTCGAGCAGCTGGTCGATGCGGAACACGCCATTGACGCAGCCGAGCAGGGCGGCATCGCTCGAATGCACTGGGTAATAGGTGGCGAAGCCGCGTCCACCTTGGAACAAATCGATCGGCGGCGTCATGCACGGCCGGTTCTCCTCCATGGCGCAGCGCAGCACCGGTCCGGCGACCGGGTTGTCAAAAATATTCTTGCCCTTGGCTTCGAAGTTGGGCTCCACCGGGCTGACCCACTCGATCACGCCGTCGGGCCGCACCCAGTTGATCGCCTGCAGCCCGGGGAAGCGTTGTTGCAAAGCCCCGGCCTCCTGGACGAAGACTTCGGCGTTGTCTAGCCCACCGCGCGCGATGGTGGAGCGCACGTTCTCGACCAGGAACAAGCGGCTGCCGACGAAATCTTCGATGCGCTCGGCGGTCTGTGCAGCGACGACGTTGAGCTGTTCCTGCGCCGCTTCTCTTTCCATGCTGCGGAACCGCGACCACGTACCCAGAGCAAGGACGCTGAGCAGCAGAAACAGACTGGGGGCCAGCCACCAGCTCCGGCTTCCGAACATGATCGCCGTATGGTACCCCGCGAGGCGGCAGAATGGAGGAATGACGCCACTCACCGATCTGTTCCTGGCCATGGGCGTTGCCGCCCTGGCCGTCTTCTTCGCATCCTTCCTGATGTGGATGGTATTGCCTCATCACCGCAACGATTGGAACAAGCTGCCGGACGAGGACGGAGTGATGGAGGACCTGCGTGCGCGCGGAGTCAGCGGGCCGGGGCAGTTCTCCTTTCCGCATTGCGGCACCGCTGCAGCGATGAAGGATCCGGAGTTCGTCAAAAGAATGGAAGGCGGGCCCAGCGGCATGCTGGTGCTGATGGCGCCGGGGCCATTCCACATGGGGCGCAGCATGGTCCAGTGCGTGGTGCTCAACCTCGCCATCGCATTTCTTCTCGCCTACACCGCGGCGATGGTGCTCGCCCCCGGCGCCGA
>JAJFFB010000192.1 GCA_021776925.1 Planctomycetota bacterium
GGCTGGCTGCTCGACTTCGTGCGCCTGCGCGACAAGAACCGCAAGGAGCAGTCGCCGACCACGCCGTCGACCGCGCATCTCTACGCGCTGGTGGCGCAGCTGCAGCGCATCGAGGCCGAAGGCTATGAACGGCGCTGGCAACGCCACCGCGCCATGGCCGAGCGCGTGCGCAGCTGGGCATTGGCCCACGGTTGGGGCATTCTGCCGGCCGCAGACTGCCGCTCCGACACCGTTTCGTGCATCGCGCGCGGCGACGGCCCCGACTTCGTCGCCGCGCTGGCCGCGCTGAAGGAAGAGGGCATCCTGGTGTCCAATGGCTACGGCGACCTCAAGGACCGCACCTTCCGCATCGGCCACATGGGTGAGCACCAACTCGCCGACATCGACGACCTGCTGGCGCGCTTCGACGCGCAGCTCGAATCCGCCCCACTGCGATGAAGATTTTTCTTGCTGATGCCGTTTCCACCGAGTGTCACCGCCTGCTGGTCGAGGCCGGCTTCGAGGTCATCGACCGTCCCGGCCTGCCCCAGGCCGAACAGCTCCAAGCCCTGGCCGGCTGCTCCGGAATGGTGGTGCGTTCCGCCACCAAGGTCACCGCGGCGATGATGGACGCGGCGCCGGAACTGCGGGTGATCGGCCGCGCCGGTTCGGGGGTCGACAACATCGACGTCGCCGCCGCCACCGGCCGCGGCATCCTGGTCATGAACACGCCCGGCGAGAACACGCTGTCGGCGGCGGAGCACGCATTCGCCATGCTGCTGACCTTGTGCCGCAACATCGCCACTGCCGATCGGCGCATGAGCGCCGGCGAGTGGTCGAAGAAGGGCCTGATGGGCGTGGAGCTGGTGCACAAGACCATCGGCGTGCTCGGCATGGGGCGCATCGGCCAGGCGGTGGCGCGCCGCGCCAAAGCCTTCCGCATGCAGGTGCTGGCCTTCGACCCGTTCCTGCCGGCCGAGGTCGCCGAACAGCTCGGGGTGGAAATGCTGGACCTCGATGAAATCCTGCCGCGCGCCGACTTCCTGACCTTGCACGCACCGCTGACCGAACGCACCCGTCACCTGCTCGACGCCGACGCCTTGGCGCGCTGCAAACGCGGCGTGCGGGTGATCAACTGCGCGCGCGGTGGCCTGCTCGACGAAAGCGCGCTGCTGCAGGCGATCGACGCGGGCCAGGTCGCCGGCGCCGCGCTCGACGTTTTCGAGCAGGAGCCGCTGCCGGCCGACCACCCGCTGCGCGATCACCCCCAGGTCATTCTCACCCCCCACCTCGGCGCCTCGACCAGCGAGGCGCAGGAAAAGGTGGCGGTGGTCATCGCCGAGCAGATCGCCGCCTACCTCAACCAGGGCGCGGTACGCAACGCGGTGAATTCCATCTCGGTCGACGCCGACACCGCGGCCAAACTGGAGCCGTGGCAACGCCTGGGCCACTCGCTGGGCCGCCTGCAGGCCGCCTTCCTCGACGAGGCGTGCGAGACGATCGAGATCGAGTGCTGCGGCGACGTGCTCAGCCTGCCGCTGCCGGCGATCACCGCTTCGGTGCTGTGCGGTTTTCTGTCGAGCCGGCTCAACCAGAACGTCAACGTGGTCAACGCGGCAGCGGTGGCCCAGCAACACGGCATCCGGGTGGTCGAAGCGCGCGGGACCGACACCGACGGCTACGCCGGGCTGCTCAGCGTGCGCACCCACTGCGCCAACGGCGGACATCTGCTCGCCGGTTCGGTGATCGGCCACGACAAGCCCAAGCTGGTGCGCATCGACGACTACTTCCTTGAGACCGCGTTGAAATCGCACATGCTGTTCTGCCGCAACCGCGACCGCCCCGGGCGGCTGGCGGCGATCACCGCGGCCATCGCCGAGCACGGCATCAACGTCGCCAATTGCGCTCTCGGGCGTGACCGCGGCAATGACAACGCGATGAACGCCTTCCAGCTCGACGCACCGCTAAGCGAAAGCGGCCGCGCCGGGCTGCTGCAGCTCGACGCGGTCGACTGGGCCGCCGAAGTCGACTTCGAGCGGCGGGTCAAGGGCTTGTGATCAGGTCAGCGGGCGGCGCGGGTAGATCCACACCCAGCCGTGCATCTCGAATTTGGGCTGCAGGGTCCTGAATTCTTCCATGACCGCCTCGTAGGCCTTCTTGCGTTCCGGATCGAGTTGTTCCCGTGCGGCTTCGTCGTCGCCGTAGAGCGCCGCTGTCACGTCCTGGAAGGAACCGCTCAGCTGTTTCAGCAGCTCATCGCGACGCAGGTTCTGCTCCTCGGTGAACTGAGTGTCATCGGTCGACTGGGTGTTGTCGCCGACCACCAGGTCGACCAGTCCGTCGCCGTTGATGTCGGCAACCGCGACCTGGGTGTCGGTGCCTGAGCGGCCCTTGCTGCCGTCGAAGGGACTGACCAGCACGCGCGCGCTGTCGAGGCGGGGCGCGCCAACCCTGCCGGCGTTGCGGAACCACAGCACCGAACCATCGTCGCTGCCGCTGACCACGTCCCACAGACCGTCCTGGTCCCAGTCGGCCACCACCGGCATGGCGTAGCCGGAAGCTACCGCCAGCGGCTCGCCGCCGGCGTGCACAACTTCGACGTCGGTGGCGAAGGCGGCTTGCTTGGCGTTGCCTTCGTTACGGCACAGCAGGATGTCGCCCTTGCTGGTGCCCTGCAGCAGGTCGAAGTCGCCGTCGCCGTCCCAGTCGACCGGCGCCGCCGAGATCGAGTGCAGATCGGTCATCTTGCCGTGCTCAAGGTTGGTCCACTTCTCACCTGCGTAATCCCAGTACATTCCCAGGATCAATTCGGCGCCGGAGGAATCGCGCAGCATGACCGGGGTCTTGTACTTGCCCGGAGCAGTCGCCTCGGCGTAATAGGGACGGCCGTCGAAACTGCCGGTGATGAAGTCGAGGACGCCATCGTCATTCATGTCCGCGAACTGCGGAGCGATGCCGATGCATCACCAATTGGAAATTTCGATGTCTGCGCCCTCGGCCTGCATGAAGGCCGCCTGGTCATATTCCGGGGATGGATTGGTGCCGGTGTTGCGGAACACCTGGATGCGCCCGGAAAAGCTGCCGACCAGCAGGTCGTGCCTGCCATCGCCGTCGTGATCCATCACCGTCGGTCCGGAATAGCCGATGAGTTTCGATGTGTCGATCGGCTGGCCGCCTGCGTGCACTTGAAAGGGCACCGCGAGATCGGGCACCGCCTTGCCGCGGAGAGAGGCATCAGCGGTGCGGACCAAAGGTTGTTGTGCGGTCGCAGAAGCGGCCGTAGTAATCAGAACCACAAGGAGAGAAATCGTGGTGCGCGCAGGTGTCATGGAAGCGAAAGGAGCGTTTCGGGGAGCTGGGCACCGCCTGCCGGGGGCGCCCAGATCCCTCGAAGTTATGAGGTAGGGCTCAAAGCGTCAAGCGCTGGGCCACAGCCAGCCAAAGATTGCCCCCATCAGAAGTCCGTAAACCGCGCCATCGAGGAGGGTCTTGCCGGTGGCGGACCATTTCTGGTGGAACCAGATGCTCTGCGTCGGCACCGCGCCGCAGAAGGCCAGGATGCCCATGGTGCCGACCAGACGGAAAACGCTGAGGAATTCGGCGCCGGGGGCGAGCACCATCGCCGCGGTGTAGGCGAGAAGAAATGCGATGGCGAGGTTGAGCACCACGCACTGGACCATGCTGCGCCCCATGTGGAATGGCCCCGGCGCCATCAGCACCAGCATGCCGCTGGGCCCG
>JAJFFB010000193.1 GCA_021776925.1 Planctomycetota bacterium
TGGAAGGCGTGCACGCCCGGCAGCGCCGTGTCCGGATAGTCCCTGAACAGGCTGCTGGAGCAGGCCGGCGCGCCGACAAGCAGCACGGCGGCGGCGCAGAGGTGGATCCGTGCCAACGTCGGTTGATACGGGCGAAGCCACCCCCAGGATAGGCAATCCTGGCGCCCCAAACCTGAGCGGGAGAAGGCAAACCTGGCGCCCCAAACCTGAGCGGCGGAGGACCAGCCGGGCGCTTACTCGCCGGCCGCGGCCTGCGCTTCAGCTTTCAGGTCGAGCATCGCGCTCAAGGCGAGGCCGGTGGCGATGTCGACGCCGATCAAAGGATTGTCAACGTAGGAGCCGTCGGCGTTGCGGCACTGACGCACCTCGAGCATGATCGCGCGGCGCACCTGCTCACGCAGCGCCGCCGGGATGTCCGCGCCGTTGCCGACCTCGCGCAGCGCCTCGGCGGCGGTGCTGTAGTCGTACATCAGATAGTGGGAACCCTGAGTGTGTGCACCGGCGTGCATCAAGGCTTTGCGTCGTTGCGCGCCGAATCCTGCCAAGTGATCGACGTAGAGCTGGAAGCGCGGCACCAGCTCGGCGGCCTTTTCCCGCCCCCCCCTCAACAGTGCCAGCGAACACACCGGGCCACGGCCGGCGGATCCTTCGGGGTTGGTCCCCTGCAAAGGCTGACCGGCAACCGCCTCGGAACCGAAGAGGAAATAAGCGAAGGTGCCTTCAGGGCTGCGTAAAACTTCCAGGCAGGTCAACCCACGATCGAGCACGCTGTCCGGGACCCGGCAGCCGACGTCCGCGGCGCGCTGCAAGGCCATGACCACGGTCGCGGTGGTGAAGCTGATTGCCTGCGCCACCGCCTCGCCGCCGGCCTGGCCGGTCAGGTAGTAGCTCCAGCCGCCGTTGGCCTGCTGGCGGCCGGTCAATTCCTGGATCATGTCCTGCATGATTGGACGCAAGGTCTGGTCTTCCGCCAGGCCGGCGTCGAGACAGTCGGCGAGGAAGAAGATCGCGTAGGAACGGCTCCACACCGTGTAGTCCATGAACACCACCGGATAGGTATCGAGCTGCTCGAGCAGTGCGTGCTGGTCGATCACCCAGTTCATCGCGCGGAAGGCGGCCTGGCGCGCGCCCGGGTGTTCGGGCATGGCGAGCAGTGCGCGCCCGCCGATCACGGTTGCGGCCATATCGAAGTCGTCGCCGAGCGGCTTGCGGTCGCCATAGGCGGTCAACGCCAGCCACGAACCGTCCTTCTGCTGGCCGTCGATCAGATAATCGGCGGCGCTGCTGATCAGGCGCGCGTTGCTGAGCGGCAGACCTGCCTCGGCCGCCGGTGCCGGCAGGTGGATCAGACGGCTGCGTTCGGGCTGCGGCCAGCGTAGATCGGGCCACACGTCGAGACCCCAGCCGGGGCCGGTCATCGCCGCGGCAACCAGCCACGACCAGCGCGACTGTGGGTGTTCACGCATCAGCTCTTTCCAGTGCTCGGCGCAACCGTCGCGGTCCTCGGCCTGCAGGCGCAGCGAACCCTTGACCAGCAAGGCTTCGGCGTAGACCGGCGCAGGGGTCTTGGTGCCGGCCGCCAAAACGGTGTCCACCCGGTGCTCGGCTTCTTCGGCCTGGCCGATGGCGGTCAGTACCTTGGCGACCTCGAGGAGCAACTCCATCTGCGCCGCGGAGCTGCGCTCGGAGCGGGTCATTTCGATGGCCAGAGCGGCTTCGTATTCCTGCAAGGCGGCGTCGCCATTGCGGCGCAGGCGCTGAGCCAGTCCGCGCAAGGCGGCCTCCCGCGCCGGATCTTCGCTCGAATCCGCGGACGCCAGCAGCGCGTCGGCCTGCTGCAACTGGCCGCTGTGCAGCAGGAATTCAATCTGGCCCTGACGCTCGGGTGCGGCGGCCGGCGGGGCGGCCAGCCGCGGATGGCCTTGAAGGGTGCTCAACAAGACGTCGTACACCGCAGTGGATTCCATCGCATAGACCTGGCGCACTACCTTGCCGTCAGGTGTGACGACCAGCAGGCCGGTGCCGAAGGTACTCGGACCCATGCCGAACACCTCGTAGTCCTCGAAGGGGGCGCCCATGCCGCGGCGCCAGCGCAACACGACGAAGCGGTGCTGCAGCAGGCGCAGCACGTCGAGGTCCATGAAGGGGCCGGCGCCGATCGGATCGCCGATGTCGAAACCGCTGACGGCCTGCACCGCGACGACGATCAATTTGCCCTGCCGCTGCGCGTTATGAGAAGCGGCTTCCCATTCGGTGATCCAGTCGACCTCGCTGCCGCAGCGGGCGGCGAGCGCGCGCACCTCGGCCTCTGCGCGCGCCTTGCCGCCGAGCTTGACGATGGCGAAACTGTCGATCGCCTGCTGGAAAAGAGGCTGGAACTCGTCGAAGCGATCCTTGGGCGCGTTGACCTGGATCTTGTACTGGATGCCCTGGGCGAGCACGTAGTACTGGCGCACCAGGAAGGTGGTGCCGAGGGCGTCTTGTTCGACCTGCAGGCCAGGGGCAGGGATGCCGGCCACCTCGCCCTCGATGGGCTTGCCGCTGCGGATGTCCTCGATGCCCTCGATCTGCGCCAGCAGCTCGTCGCGTTGCTGGGTCAGTGCCTCGATATCGGGATTGGTCGCAGGCGAGATCTCGATCGAAAACCGCACCAGGCCGTTGAGTTCGGGCGGCCCCATGGCCAGCGAACTGATGCCGGTCGCCCCGTCCTGGGTGCTCAGGGCCCATGCCGGGTCCGGTTTTTCAATTTTGAAACCCGCTTCGGCGCTGGAGAACTGGTCCGGCCCAAGGTCGGGCTCGAGGTCCTGGGCGAGGACCGCAGGAGCTGTGGCGGCCAGACAGAACAGGGAAAGAAGTACGGCGCGGGGGGAAGCCATGCAAGGCTCTACGGTCCTTCGCTAGTGCCGGTAGCCCGAATCTGCACCAGTTCTCGCCCGCGGCGGGCGCCGAAGCGCACCTCGCCCTTGACGAAGCGCGGCTCGCCGACCGCGTCGAAACGCTCGCTCTGCCACGGATCCTGCTCGGGCTCGGCGGCCTCGGCTAGGAGCATGTACCAGTCCTCATCCTTGCGCGCCTCGACCGCGATCCGCTTGCCATCGGCCGAGAACACCGGCTGGCCGAGATAGTCCCATTCCTTGCCGACCTGGTTCTCGTTGATCACCAGGCGCCAGGCGCCGCCGCCGCCACGCCAGAATCCGAAATCGTCCTCGACCTCCATCGCGTCGAGAATGTCGGTATCGCCGTTGGAAGAAATGCTCGTGCTACGTTCCCCTTCGGTAGCGATGAAGGCGACACTGGTGCCCTTCGGCGCGAGGGTCAGACGCCCAATGCGGCCGAAGGGACCGGACACCACCATCTCGTCGACGACCACCACCAGGTCGTCGTCGCGCCGCGCCGGCCAGGCGAGGTGCTTGCCGTCGCTGCTGACAACCGGCTGACCGAGCGCCGGCGATCCCTTGGCCAGTTCCTTGCGCCCCGCATAGATACGGCCCTGTCCACTGAGTGGAACACCGGACCAGGTGAGGTGCTTGCCGCTTGGCGACCACTGGGGGGGGGTGGCTTGAAGGTAGGGGCCATGCTCCTTGCGCCCGACCAGGATCAGCCAGCCCTTGGGGACCGCGCCACGATAGGCCAAGTCTTTGCCATCGGCGCGGTAGACCGGCGGCGGTGCGCTGCGCCCGGGCTGGTACTCCTTGCCTTTCTTGTAGCCCTTGACGACGAAGTAATCGCCACCCTCGCGCCCCGGCGGGGACAGGGCGGGGGTGAGCCCGGTGCTGCGCCCGACCTCGCGCTCGCCGCGGTGAGTCACGCCCTCAGCGGCCCAATAGGCCACCTCCTTGCCGTCGGGGCGCAACGTCGGCATGCCGACCCAGGAGTAGGGCTTGCCCTGTTCGTCGTCGTGGAAGACGTACCAGGTCTGGGTCTCAGGTCCGTCGCGCTTGCCGGCGCGATAGCAAGAGTGCTGCCCGTCGGCACTGAAGCGCAGGCCGTCGAGGTAATCCCATTCCGGACCGCTGGTGCCGTTGTGCCACAGACGCCAGCTGCGGTCGTCTTCGGCGCCCACCGACAAGATCATCGCGGCGGCGCTGCCACCGGCGGCGAACACGGTGATCGCGCCGCCCAAGTCCAGGTCCTCAGGCGCAGTGGCGATGGGCTGTTCCTGCGCGCATGCGGGCAGGATGGTCAGCAGGAGTGGGCATAACATCCCCCCAGGATAGTCCACCGGCGGCGGCGGCTAGAATGCCCCGAGTCCCCGCGGATCCGCCGGATCCGGCTTGGCGCGTACCCTTGGCTGCACGATCCCCTGCGAAGAATTCCTCGGCAGAGACGCCGATGATGCGTCAATTCTGGGCGGCCAAGAAGAAGTACCCCGACGCCCTGCTGTTCTTCCGCATGGGCGATTTCTACGAGATGTTCGGCGACGATGCCCGCGTGGCCGCGCCCAAGCTCGGCATCACGCTGACCTCGCGCTCGAAGGAAAAGGACCTGCCGATGGCCGGGGTGCCGGTCAAGTCGATGGAGGGCTACCTGGTCAAACTGGTGCGCATGGGGCACAGCGTGGCGATCTGCGAACAATTGCAGGATCCGCGCGATTGCAAGGGCATCGTCGACCGCGACGTGGTGCGGGTGGTCTCTCCCGGCACCCTGATCGAGGACGAAAACCTCGACACCGGGCGGCCGTTGTTCGTGCTGGCGGTGCATCTGGAAAAGCCGTCCGGCCGCCAGCGGGCTCAGCTCGAGGCAGACGCGCTGCCGATCGGCCTGGCGTGGGCCGATCTTTCCACCGGCAGCTTCCGCTGTGCGGCCACCACTCTGGGCGGTCTGGGCGAAGAACTGGCCCGCATCCAGCCGGCCGAGGTGCTGCTGCCCGATCTGCCCGAGGATCACCCCTTGCGCGCCGCCCTGGATCGCGTGCGCGCCATGGTGCAGCGCGATCAGACGCCGCTGACGCTGCGCGCGCCGTGGGCTTTCGACAGCGCCCGCGGCCGGCGCGACCTGTGCGAGCAGCTGCGCGTGCAAACCCTCGAGGCCTTCGCCATCGAGGATCAGGTCGAGATCCTGGCCGCTGGGGGGGGGCTGCTCGACTTCCTGCGTGACACCCAGCGCAGCGCGCTCGAGCAGATTCGCGATCTGCGCCTGCACCAACCGTCGCACCATCTAGTGCTCGACCGCGCCACGCGACGCACCCTTGAGATCACCGAGTCGCAGCAGGACGGCGGTGCGCAGGGCACGCTGCTCGCCGTTCTCGACCGCAGCCGCACACCGATGGGCGCGCGCGCGTTGCGGGACTGGGTGCTGGAGCCGCTGGTCGACATCGAGGCCATTCGCGCGCGCCATCAGGCGGTGGCCGTGCTGGTCGAACAGGCGGCGATGCGTCGCGGTCTGGGTGCGGCGCTCGAGGGCATGGGCGACCTCGAGCGGCTGGCGGCCAAGGTCGCCACCGGGCGCGCCGGCGGACGCGATCTGGTGGCGTTGGCGGCGGCCCTGGAACGCGTTCCCTCCTTGCGCGAACTGCTCCGGCAAGGTGCGGATCAGGCCCTGGACCAGCAGGGTGCGGATCAGGCCCAGGAAGGAAGGGCGCCTGGCCTGCTCGCGCAGGTGCGCCATGGCCTTGATCCGTGTGCCACGCTGGCCCAGCGCATCCGCCGCACCTTGCAGGCCGATCCGCCGCTGGCGCTGAGCGAGGGCGGGCTGATCTGTGATGGCTTCGACGCCGAGGTCGATGAACTGCGCGCCCTGGCGCGTGGTGGCAAGGAATACCTGGCCGCATTGCAGCAGCGCGAGGCCGAGCGTACCGGCATTCCGACGCTGAAGCTCGGCTTCAACCGGGTCTTCGGCTATTACATCGAGGTCACCCGCGTCCACGCCGATGCGGTGCCCGAGGATTACATCCGCAAACAAACGCTGAAGAACGCGGAGCGCTATATCACTCCTGAACTGAAGGAGTACGAAGCCAAGGTGCTCGGCGCCGAAGAGAAGCTGCACCAGCGCGAGTACCAGCTGTTCCTCGAACTGCGCGCCGCCGCCGCCGAAAGGGTCGAACGCCTGGTCGGCTGTGCGCGGGCGGTGGCGCGGATCGACGTGCTCGCCTCGCTGGCTGAAGTCGCGGTGCAGCGGCGCTACGTCCGCCCCGAAATGGTGGCCGGGGAGGCGGTGCTTGAGATCCGCGAAGGCCGCCACCCGGTGGTCGAGGCGACGCTGATCGAAGAGCCCTTCGTACCCAATGACACCTGTCTGGGGGGCGAGGCGGCTGCCCTGGCGGTTTTGACCGGCCCCAACATGAGCGGCAAGTCGACCTATCTGCGCCAGACCGCGCTGATCGTGCTGCTGGCCCAGATGGGTTCCTTCGTGCCGGCCAGGTCGGCGCGCATCGGCCAGGTCGACCGCATCTTCACCCGCCTGGGCGGCGGCGACGACATCAGCCGCGGCGCTTCGACCTTCATGGTGGAAATGGTCGAGACCGCCCACATCCTGCGCCACGCCAGCCGCCAGTCGCTGCTGCTGCTCGACGAGGTCGGTCGCGGCACCAGCACCTTTGACGGGCTGGCGATCGCCTGGGCGGTGTGCGAGCACGTGCACGACCACGTCGGCGCCCGCTGCCTGTTCGCCACCCACTACCACCAGCTCACCGACCTCGCCGCCGACCTCGATGGGGCGCGCAACCTCAATGTTGCAGTGCGCGAGTGGGGCGACGAGATCGTCTTCCTGCACCGCATCGACGAGGGCGGCACAGACCGCAGCTACGGCATCCACGTGGGGCGTCTGGCGGGACTGCCACAAGGGGTATTGGAACGCGCCCGGCAGGTGCTGGAGCGTCTGGAGCGCGAAGAGGAGGGCCTCAGCCGACGTGTCCTGGCCGAGCACAGCGAGGCGCGGCGCGATCCTGGGGGCGAGGCTCCCGTGGTCCAGAACAGCTTGTTTGACTTGTTTTCAAGCCGAGGAGAAGAAGATCTGGTGACTCGGCTGCGGGAATTGGACCTGGATTCCTTGCCACCGATCGAGGCCTGGCAAGTTTTGTCACAAGTCAAGCGCGCGCTCGAATAGGTCTGTATGGGGCCTCGGGCTTGACAAAGTCAAAAAAGGCACTAAATTAGTGCTGTAATCCCATCCTGTCATGCGCTTTCACCATCTCCTTCGTGAGCTTTCGGTCGAGGATTTCGAGGGCTCCTGCCGTCGTCTGCTGCGGCGCCTTGATGATCGGGGCGAGAACATCGAACTCGATTTCCAGCGCAGCGGTCTGCCAGCGTCCCAGGTTTCCGAGGATCTTGTGCAGCGCTACCGGCGTGAGGTCGCCGTCATTCCGCGCATGGACCGCGCCGAAGAGACTGCCTTCTGCATGGGGGTCGAGTTTCTGTGGCGACGCCTGCAGAAAACGCGCCGCGCCGCCGGCTTCCGCAAGGAAGAGGTCGACCGTTATCCCGGTACCGAAGACCCCAACTGCACCGCCTGCCCGCCGGGCCGCGAGCGCTTCTGCATGGGGTGTGCCCCGATCACCCTGGCGCCCAAGATGCGTGCGCGGCTGCGCGCCCGCACCCACGAATTCGTCAGCGCGCGCAATGAGCTGATCGAGCAGCATCTGTACATCGTCTTCCGGCTGCTCGAGCGCTACCGCCACACCGGGGTGCCGATTGAAGATCTGATCCAAGAGGCCAATTTCAGCTTGTTCAAGGCGGTGCGCGGTTTTGATTTCACCCGCGGAGTGCGTTTCAAGACCTACGCCGGCTACTGGGTCAACCAGGCCTTCCTCACCGCGATCTACAACCAGAGCCGCACCGTGCGCGTGCCCGCCTACATCCAAAAGGCGATGAAAAAGATCCGCGACGCCGCCAACGGCAGCAAGCACGATCTGAACGATCTTGAGCAGGTGTCCTTGGCCAGCGGCGTGGCCAAGGACCTGGTGCGCACCGCCATGAACGGCAACCGCTACACCTTGTCGCTGAACAAGGTCGTCAACGAGGAGGGCGCGGAAATGGTCACCCTCTACCAGGGCGAGGACGAAGCCAAGCCAGCTGATTTCGCCGAAGAGGTCGGCCTCAACCTGCACCTGCGCAATGCTCTCAACCGGCTTGACCGGCGCGAGCGGGAAGTCCTGCGCCTGCGCTTCGGACTCGGTGGCTCATCGCCCCGAACTCTCGCCCAAGTGGGTGCCAAACTCGGCGTCAGCCTTGAGCGCGTGCGCCAGATCCAGAAGGGCGCGCTGGACAAGATGCGTAGCGGCGAACGCGCCCCGCT